>NZ_CP029552.1:4032500-4090000 GCF_003173775.1 Methylobacterium sp. 17Sr1-1
GATCGGCGTGGCCCAGGAGCTCGCCGATCACCCGCAGATCCGCTCCGTTCTGCAGGAGATGGGTCGCGAAGGCGTGGCGCAGCTTGTGCGGCGACCAACGCGAAGCGTTCGGGATCCCGGCCGCCGCCGCCGTCTCCTTGATCTCCTTCAAGGCCGCGTCGATCGTCAGGTGCTGCTCGCCGTTCGAGACCCGGTGAAACAGCCAGACGTCGGACCGCGAGCCGTACCGTCCCGCCAGTTCGCGCCACCAGCCGATCGCCTCGACCGCCCGGTCGTGGAGCGGCACCAGCCGGTCCTTGCCGCCCTTGCCGCGGACATGGATCATCCGGGTTCCGGGCCGTACTGCGTCGGCCGGACGCGTCACGGCCTCGGAGACCCGCATCCCGCTGGCGTAGAGCGTTTCCAGCAACGCCGCACGCCGTGCGTAGCCGGCCTGCCGGTAGAGCCCGACCGATTCGTCCCGGGCCAGGGCGTGGGCGGTTTCGATCAGACGGTCGACGGCCTCGATGCCCGGGGTGAACGGCAGGCGGTCGGGCCGCTTCATCGGCTGGAGCTCGGCCGCCGGATTGCCGGTTCCAAGACCTTCCGCCACCATGAAGCGGTGGATGCCGTTGGCCACCGAGCGGCGCCGGCTGATCGTCGAATGCGACAGGGCGCGCTGGTCGAGATGGGCGAGGTAGGCGACCATGTCCTGCCGGGTTACTTCGGCGAGGCGGCGCGCGCCGAGCCAGCCGAGATAGCACGCGACATCGCGGCGATAGGTCGTGAGCGACGAGGCGGCGGTGCCGCGCTCGGCGGCCAGGGCGTCGAGCCACAGCTCGATGATCTCGGCGTTGGTCATGCCCGGAGCATGCCGGAGGCCGGTTAACGGGACATTCTCTGAGAAAAACCGCTTATGCGAGCGAGCCCGATTTCGGTTCCTCGCGCGTGGGTGCGTCTGCGGTTGCCCCTCGCCGCGCACGCATCACTCTCCCCGCCGCCGGGCTGCGGCGAGGCGCGAGGCCTCCGGCCATGCCAGCGCCCGCTTTACCTCGACAGGTCCGCCGAAGGGGCGCCCGTTGCTCGCACATCGTGCATGCCGCCTCTTGCATCAGGTCGTCGATTGTTGACAATCGACGACTGACGAGGCCCGCATGACCGCTCGACGCGCGACTTCTCCGACCGACGGCTTTCCCCGCGTGCCGAAGGACACGTTCCGCAGCCGCATCGCCGACAGCCTGCGCAGCGCGATCCTCGGCGGCGACATCGCGCCCGGCTCCCAGCTCGTCGAGACGACGCTCGCCACGCAGTTCGGCGTCAGCCGCGGCCCACTGCGCGAGGCGATCCGGCAGCTGATCGAGGAAGGCATCCTCGAAACGGTTCCCTATACGGGGACCTACGTCATCGACATCTCGGTCAAGGACGTCGACGAGATCTACTCGATCCGCCGCAACCTGGAGACCTTCGCCTTCGAGCAGCTGTGGGACCGGCGCGACGAGGCATTCCGCACCGAGCTGCGTCGCCGGCACGCGGCCCTGACGGCGACCATCGATGCGGGCGACGACAAGGCGAGCATCCTCGCCGAGCTGAGCTTCCACGGCACGGTCTACGAGGCGACCGGACATTCCTTCCTGCTGACCATCTGGCACGGCCTGCGCGGCCGGCTGCAGCTCTACTGGGCGGCGCATCACCGGGCCCACGGCCTGCGCGGCCCGCGCCGGGACGGCCACGACGACTACCTGCGCCTCGCCCTGGGCGACGACCTCGCGGCGATGCGCGGCGAGATCGAGAGCCACATGCGCCGGGGCGCCGAGCAGACGAAGGCCTTCCTCGACGGGCGCGAGCGCCTCCCCGAGAGGCGCGCGTGACCGCCCCGTCCCGAATCCCGACCGACTCCCAGAAGAGCCCCTTGCAGGAGAGACCCGTGCAGGAGAGACCCATGCCCCGTCGCCGCGACGTCCTCGCGCTCGCCCTCGCCGCGGCGGCCACCGCCGCGGGCCTGTCCCCCGTGGCGGCGCAGGGCGAGACCTCGCTCGACCGCATCAAGCGCAGCGGCCGCCTGCGCATCGGCGTCACCTCGGCCGAGCCGTGGTTCTTCAAGGATCCGATGGCCGGAACCTGGAGCGGCGTCGGCATCGACCTCGGCACCGCGCTAGCGGGCAATCTCGGCGTGACGATGGTGCCGGTGGAGACGAGCTGGGCGAACTGCGTCGCGGCGATCCAGGCCGACCAGATCGACGTCATGTTCGTGCTCGACCCGACGGAGGAGCGCCGCAAGGCGATCGATTTCCCGGACAGTCCGCTGTTCTACTACGCCGCCGGCGCCCTCGTCCGGCCGGACCAGACGGCGACCGCCTGGAGCGACCTCGACAAGCCCGGCACCCGGATCGGCGTGACGCTCGGCACCTCGGTCGACCGCATGGTGACCGAGACCGTTAAGGCGGCCAGCATCAGCCGCTTCTCCAACAACGACGAGGCGGTGGCCGCCTTCGCGGCCAGGCACGTCGATGCGGTGGCGCAGTTCCACCCGGCCCTCGTCGTCCAGTACGCCCGGCTCAAGCTCGGCAAGGTCGTCCTGATGAAGCCGGTCACCCCCGTCGCCACCAGCGCCGGCATCCGCCGGGACGCCGACCCGGCCTTCAAAAACTGGCTCGGCGAGCGCTTCGCCGCCCTCTACGCCGCCGGCACGCCGCAGGATTCCTTCGCGGCCTACCTGCGGACCCGCGGCATCGACCCCGCGACCGTTCCGGGTCTCGCGCGGGAGAAATGGGTCTGAGGGCCCTGACGCGGGAGGGACGGCCGTGACCTACGCCTGGGACTTCATGCCCGTCCTGCGCCACCTCGACATGCTGGCGCTCGGGCTCGTCAACACCGTCAAGATCGCGGCCATGTCGATCGTGCTCGGCGTCGGCCTCGGGCTCGGCCTCGCGCTGATGCGGCTGTCCCCCTCCCGGCTCCTGCGGGCGCCGGCGACGGCGTTCATCGAGTTCTACCGCAACACGCCGCCGATCGTGCACTTCTTCTGGTTCTTCTACGCGCTGCCGGTGCTCGCCGACATCAGCCTCGATCCCCTCGCCGCGGCGGTCCTCGCGCTCTCGACCCAGTCCGGAGCGTTCTACGCCGAGGTGTTTCGCGGCGGCATCGTGTCGATCGAGGCGGGCCAGTGGGAGGGCGCCAAGGCGGTCGGCATGACCCGGGCGCAGGCGATGCGGCGGGTGATCCTGCCGCAGGCGGTCGGCCGCATGGTGCCGCCCTTCGTCGAGCGCTCCTTCGAGCTGACGAAGACCACGGCGCTCGCCTCCACCCTCGCCTACGGCGAGCTCCTCTACCAGGCGATGCAGGTCAACAGCCAGACCTTCCGGCCGCTCGAGGTCTACACGGTCGTCGCCCTCCTCTACCTCGTGCTGCTGGTCACCTGCGGCGCGCTGGCGCGCGGGGCCGAGCGGCGCCTGACCGCCTACCGCTGAGGTCGCAGGCCATGGATTACGAGTGGGATTTCGGCCTGCTGGCGCAGAACTGGCCGGTGCTGCTGCGCGGCCTCCTCGTCACGGTGCAGCTCTGGGTGCCGGCCATGGCGGCCGGGCTCGCGCTCGGCCTCCTCCTCGGCCTCGCCCGCCTGTCCCGGTCGGGATGGGTCGCCCGGCCGGCCCTCGGCGCCGTCGAGCTCTTCCGGGGCACGCCGGTCCTGATCCAGCTGATCTGGTTCTTCTACGCCTTCCCGATCGTGATCGGCCTCCAGCTGTCGCCGTTCGCCGCGTCCCTGCTCGCGCTCACCCTCAACACGGCGGCCTATTGCGCCGAGATCTTTCGCGGCGGGATCCAGTCGGTGGCGAGGGGCCAGTTCGAGGGCGCGCGGGCGCTCGGCATGACCCGGGCCCAGGTGATGCGGCGGGTGATCCTGCCGCAGGTCCTGCGCCGCATGCTGC
This sequence comes from Methylobacterium sp. 17Sr1-1, assembly GCF_003173775.1. Taxonomy (NCBI): domain Bacteria; kingdom Pseudomonadati; phylum Pseudomonadota; class Alphaproteobacteria; order Hyphomicrobiales; family Methylobacteriaceae; genus Methylobacterium; species Methylobacterium sp. 17Sr1-1. The sequence goes on from NZ_CP029552.1 coordinate 4,036,406, forward strand.
CGGCCTTCACCAATCGCGGCATCGAGCTGGCGAAGGTGACCTCGCTCGCCTCCGTGATCTCGGTGCACGAGCTGATGTACCAGGGCCGCCTGCTGAGCTCGACCTATTACCGTCCGCTCGAGATCCTGACGACGGTCGCGATCGTCTACTTCGTCCTGATCTATCCGGGCAGCGTCCTCTCCGCCCGCCTCGAGCGGCGGCTGGCCGCCCGCAGCTGAAAGGCTTCCGCCCGCGATGACGACACCCCTCCTCGACGTCCAAGGCCTCCACAAGTCGTTCGGATCGCACGAGGTCCTGCGCGGCATCGACCTCGCGGTGATGCCGGGCGAGCGCGTCGCGATCATCGGCGGCTCCGGCTCGGGCAAGAGCACCCTCCTGCGCTGCCTGAACTTCATGGAGATCCCGACCTCCGGCCGGATCGCCCTCGACGGGCGCGCGCTCGGCCGGCCGGGGCGGGACGGCGCCACGGTCTATCCGGAGGGCGAGTTGTGCGGCGTGCGCCGGCGCGTCGGCATGGTCTTCCAGCAGTTCAACCTCTTCCCGCATAGGAGTGCGGTCGAGAACGTGATGGAGGCCCTCGTCACCGTGAAGGGGACGCCCCGGCGCCAAGCCCTGGCGCGGGCGGAAGCCGAGCTCGGAAAAGTGGGCCTCTCCGATAAGCGCGACGCCTATCCGAGCCGGCTCTCGGGCGGCCAGCAGCAGCGGGTGGCGATCGCCCGGGCGCTCGCGATGGATCCGGAGATCCTGCTCTTCGACGAACCCACCTCGTCGCTCGATCCCGAGCTCGTCGGCGAGGTGCTGCGGGTGATCCGCGGGCTCGCCGAGGAGGGGCGCACCATGCTCCTCGTCACCCACGAACTCGGCTTCGCCTACCACTTCGCCACGCGGGTCGTCTTCCTGGCCGACGGCCGCTTCTACGAGTCCGGGACCCCCGACGAGGTCCTGAAGCACCCGCGCGGCGAGCGCACCCGCACCTTCCTGGCGCGCCACAGCGAGTTCGCGTTCTGAACGCGCGCCCCAAAGATCAACCGAGGAACCATCCCGTGTCCGGCTCACAGACCTCCAGCGCGGCGAGCGCGCAGGGCTACCTCGACGATCCCCGCAACGACGGCGTGCTCGTCTCGATCAACGGCGAGTTTTTCCCCCGCGACCAGGCCTCGGTCTCGGTCTTCGATGCCGGCTTCGTGCTCGGCGACGGGGTGTGGGAGGGCCTGCGCCTCGTCAACGGCAAGCTCTTGGCCATCGACGACCACATGGACCGGCTCTACGAGGGCGCCGGCGCGATCGCCCTCGATATCGGCCTCACCCGCCAGGAGATGGTGGCGGCGATCCGGGCGACGCTCGCGCGCAACGGCATGACCGACGGTGCCCATATCCGCCTGATGGTCACCCGCGGCCGGAAGACGACGCCGAACCAGGATCCCCGCTTCGCGCTCGGCCGGGCCACCGTCGTCATCATCGCCGAGTACAAGACGCCCCGGCCCGAGGCCAAGGCGGCCGGCCTCGCGCTGATGACCTCGACCATCCGCTGCAGCACGCCCGACGTGTTCGACCTCAGGCTCAACTCGCACAGCCGCCTCAACTTCATCCAGGCGCTGATCCAGGCGATCAACTGCGGCGCCGACGAGGCGCTGATGCTCGACCCCTCCGGCTTCGTGGCGAGCTGCAACTCGACCAACTTCTTCATCGTCCGCAAGGGCGAGCTGTGGACCTCGACGGGACGGTGCAACTTCAAGGGCATCACCCATCGCAAGGTGGTGGAGCTGTGGCGCGAGAGCGGCGGCATCGTGCGCGAGCTCGACTTCACCCTGGCCGAGACCTACGCCGCCGACGAGGCCTTCGTGACCGGGACGCTCGGCGGCATCACCCCGGTGACCCGGATCGACGGCCGCCGCATCGGCACCGGCCAGCCGGGCCCGGTCACCGCCGAGGCGAGCCGGCTCTACCAGGCTTATACGCTGGCTTGAGCTGTGTGGGACGGAGCGGCTGCCGGTTCCCCGGACCCGAGAGACCGTTCGACTGATCGGTCACCTCCATCCCACCCACGGCCTCATCCTGAGGTATCAGTCGATTGAAGATAGACTGACCTCGAAGGTGGCCTCCAGATGCCACTGAGACAACTGGAGGCCTCCTTCGAGGCTCCCAGTGGACGCACCTCAGGATGAGGTGTGAGTGGAAGAAATCCATCTTCTCGCCGGCAATCTTTCATGCCAGCCAAATTTTTGGAATATTCATACTAACCAAGAAATATATAATATATCTGTCATTTGTGAGAATAGATATTTCATTTAGTCCAATTATTAACCCGCAGATTTGACGAAAACTTTAGTAAATTATTTTAACAATACATCGAAATGACACTTGGCTTCAAGGAGATTGGCGCACTTCGACCGGATCGTGCTCTCCGATCCCGTCGAAAGCTCCTCCCCTGGCGTCCATCGTCCAGCGCCGCCCGCGAACGGCGTGACGTCCTCCGTCCAGGTGTCGACGCCGCGTACCGCATCACCGCCGGGTTTCCTCCGATCGCGACGTTCCTAACGGACATCATCGCGTCTCGTTAAGCCTGACACCTCTTTACGCAGTATCTTGGACTAATCCGCCCCGGCGAAGACATGAGCCTCCGCTGCGGAATGATGGTCATGATTCATTATCCGAGGCCGATTACCGGATTTAAACCTCCCTACGTCAGGTTCGGCATTGGGACAGCACACAGACGGACGGACGGACGAATCGAGCCATGCGGCCGGGATTCAAGGATATGGCGGCCCTCGCGGTCGGCCCGCCCCTCTGGGGCATCCCCAGTACCGCGTCGTCCGAGCCGCGAGAGACCGCAACGGCACCGGTGCCGGGCGACGTCGCCATCCTGCCCTAGCCTGCGGCCGACGCCGCGCGGCAGGGCGTCCGCCTCCAATGGGGAAGCGGCCCCGCCGTCCCGACCTTCGTCGCATCGGGCCTCGACGCGCCGCCCCGACGCGCCGGACCCGCCCCGCACACGCCCTGACCTTCCAGCGAGAGTTCTCCCGATGATCGACGCGACACACGCCGCGGAGCGGCGCCGGATGCGCCTGCGACACGCCGCCCTCCTCTCCGCCACGGTGCTGGCGACCGGTCTTCTCGCCCCGGCGCAGGCCGCGCAGTTCGGGATCGTGGTCAACCAGGTCGCCGACCCGTTGATGTCGGGCCTGCCGCTGCCCGACACCGCGCCGACGGCCGGCCTCTTCTCGGGCGTGAAGGACTGGCCGATGAACGCCATCTCCCTCGCGATGATGCCGAGCGGCCGGATCGTGTCCTACGGCACCGCCGCCGGCAATCCCGGCGTCCAGGACGGCCGGACCTTCACGTTCTGGGATCCGTCGCAGGGTCTCGGCCAGGGCACCACGACCTATGCCGGCGTCGGCGGCGTCAACAGCTTCTGCAGCGCGCAGGCCCTGCGCACCGACGGAACGCTGATGACCTCCGGCGGCATCTTCGACAACGGCAACGACAAGGGCAGCCTCGTCGTCAAGAGCATCCCGAACGGCCAGAACGGCGCCTTCGCGGTCACGGCCCGGCTCGCCAACGATCGCTACTACTCCACCATGCTGACGCTGCCCAACGGCCAGCAGCTCATCATGGGCGGCTCCTACCCCTACCAGGGCGGCTGGGCCGATCCTCAGGGCAGCATCGACAAGGGCCTGATGACCGGGATGACCCCGGAGATCTACGACGGCACCCAGTGGAAGAGCCTGTTCGGCGCCAAGAGCCGCGACGCGTTCGGCCCCGAGAACAGCCGATGGTGGTATCCCCGCGCCTGGGTCGCCCCGAACGGCAAGGTGTTCGGGATCAGCGCCGAGAAGATGTGGTTCCTCGACCCGTCGGGGAACGGTGCGGTCACGGCGATGAACTTCAAGGAGCCGCAGCGCAACGCCTCCTCGGCGACCGACGCGCCGAATGTCGGCCCGGTCTCGACCGCGGCGATGTACGAGACCGGCAAGATCCTCCAGGTCGGCGGCAACAGCTACGACAACGGCAACGGCTTCCTGTCGAGCAGCCGCGCCTCGATCATCGACATCAACACCGGCAACCCGGTCGTGACCGACACCAACCCGATGAGCGTCGGGCGCGCCTGGGCCAACGCCACGGTCCTGCCCACGGGCCAGGTCGCGGTGACCGGCGGCAGCAAGTTCAACGACCGGGCCGGTGACGACACCGTGCTGCAATCGGAGATCTGGGACCCGAAGACCGGCCGCTGGTCGGTCGGCGCCTCGGGCGGTGTCTATCGCGGCTACCACTCGACCGCGATCCTGATGCAGAACGGCGCGCTCCTCATCGCCGGCGGCGGCGCGCCGGGCCCGGTGAACAACCAGAACGCCGAGGTGTTCTACCCGCCCTACCTGTTCACCAGCGCGAACGGGAAGGTGGCGCTCGCCCCGCGGCCGCAGATCGTCAGCCTGAACACGGTGCAATTGCAGCACGGCGGCTCGCTGCAATTCGAGCTCACGTCCCAGAACGGCCTGTCGCAGGTGGTGCTGGTCGGCCTGAGCGCGGTGACCCACAGCTTCAACTCGGGGCAGCGCCGCATCGTCGCGGGCTTCAGCCAGAACGGCACCGCCGTGACGATGCAGGCGCCGGGCTCGGCCAACGTCGCGCCCCCCGGCTACTACCAGCTGGTCGCGATCGACCAGAAGGGCGTGCCCTCGCCCGGCGTGATCATCGCGCTCGGCGCCGGCGTCGCGGCGCCGAGCCAGGTCTCGGCACCGGCGGCGACCGCCGGTACCGCTGGCGGCCAGACCGGCGGCGGCACCGGCGGGACTGCCGGCAGCGGCGGCACAGGCGGCGGGACCGGCACCGGCGGCACCGGCGGCACCGGAACGAGCGTCGCCACCGGCGCGGCGGTGAGCCTGCAGGCCAGCAACTACACCACGAGCTACCTCACCAATGTCGGCGGCACCGCCCGCCTCGTCGTGCCGGCCAATGCGAGCGACCGCCAGCAGGCGACCTTCCGGCTGGTGCCGGGCCTCGCCGGCCAGGGCGTCTCGTTCCAGGCCAGTGGCAACGCGAGCCAGTACCTGCGCCACCAGAACTTCCAGATCTTCCAGCAGGCCAACGACGGCGGCGACGTCTTCAAGAAGGGCTCGACCTTCCTCCCGCGCGCCGGCCTCGCCGGCACCTGCGGCTGCAACACCGGGACCTGCACGTCCTACGAGTCGGTCGACTGGCCCGGCTACTACCTGCGCCACCAGAACTTCGCCTTCTACATCGCGAAGTTCGACGGCGGTCCGAGCTTCAACCAGGACGCCTCGTTCTGCCCGGCCCCGGGCCTGACCCCCACGGGCTGGGTCCTCAAGGCGGCGCATTCGGGCCTGTGCCTGTCGATCGCGGGCGGCGACACCAGCGACGGCGGCGCGGTCACGCAGCAGGCCTGCAACGGCTCGGCCGAGCAGACCTGGACCGGGACGGCCGGCAACGGCGGCATCGCCTACGTCAACAAGGCGTCCGGCAAGTGCCTCGACGTGAACCTGTCGAAGCCGCCGGCGGCATCCGGCACGCCGATCAACCAGTGGACCTGCAACGGCGGGACGAACCAGGCCTGGACGTCGCGGGGCCAGACCGGCGGCAACGCCCTCGTCTCGGTCAACAACACGAATCTCTGCCTCGACGTCCTGAACGTCTCGACCCAGGCCGGCGCGGCGACGGCGGTCTGGACCTGCAACGGCGGCGCGAACCAGACCTTCTCGTCGCAGTAACCCGGCGATCCTCCGCGGCGCCGGGCCCGGGCGACGGCCCGGCGCCGCGACAAACATCATCTTAAGCATGCGGGGAGGAGGGTTCGACCGCCCTCCCCGATCGTCGTCACAGCCGGGCTCAGCCCTGCTCCCGCGTCCGCCGGGTCTCGTAGGCCTTGAGGTGGGTGTAGGCGACGGCGAGATGCGGCCACGCCCCGCCCGGATCCGCCGCCCGGCCCCGGGCCAGGAGGTCGCCGACGATGTGGTCGGCCTCGATCCGGGCGCCCCGCTCGATGTCGCGCAGCATCGAGGCGGTGAAGCGCGAGCCCTCCGCCGTCAGGGTGCCGCGGCTGGTCTCCAAAAACTTGTCCCGCGGCGCGTGGCCGGCCCCGGCCGCGATGCCGCGGCACTCGTCGAGCAGTCCGAGCATCACATCGCGCCCGCCGGGGGCGGCCACGATGTCGCCGACGGGCGCGCGCATCAGGCAGGTGCCGCAGGCGAGCGTCGCGAGGAAGACCCACTTCTCCCACATCTCGAGCAGGATCTTCTCGCTCAGGCGCGCCGCGAAGCCCGCGCCCTCCATCACCCCGGCGACGCGCGCGATCCGCTCCGAGCGCGTCCCGTCGCGCTCGCCGAAGGTGAGCGCGTGCAGGTCGCTCATCTGCACGATCTCGCCCTCGGGCGAGAGCGTCGCCGCGATGGCGCAGGAGCCGCCGAGCACCCGCTCCGCCCCGAAGCGCGCGTCGAGGGCGTCGAGATGGGCGAGGCCGTTGAGGATCGGCAGCACCATCGTCTCCGGCCCGACCGCCGGGGCGACGTCGTCGAGGGCGCTGCCTAAGTCGTAGGCCTTGCAGCTCAGGAGCACGAGGTCGAAGGGCTCGCGAATCGCGCCCGCCGTCACGGTGGCGGGCCGCGGGATGCGAAAATCCCCGAGCGGGCTCTTCACCGAGAGGCCGCCCTCGCCGAGCCGCGCCGCCCGGGCCGGCCGGACCAGGAAGGTCACGTCGCGCCCGGCTTGCGCGAGCCGCGCTCCGAAATACCCGCCGGTCGCGCCGGCTCCCACCACCAGCACCCGCATGCCGCGTCCTCCCGCCCGTCTTCGTGCGGGCCGAGCTTCGCATTCCCGGCGGTTTCGTCCAAGGTGGCCCGTCGAGGTCGAACGACGGGAGTTGTGGCGCGTGCGGGGTTTGCGGGGGCGGCTGTCCGGGTCGCGGGATCTCGCCGGAATCTGGGTCCGGCGCGGGCTGTTCGTGATCGGGGGCATCGCGGTCGGGGGCGCGGCGGTGCTGATGGCGTACCTCGCCGACGCGGCGCAGGCCGGGTTCCGGGCCGTGCTCGGGATCTCGCCGCTGATCGCGCTGGTCCTCACGCCCGTCGGCTTCGGGGTCGCGGCCTTGCTCGCCCGCACGGTCTTCCCGAACTCGCAGGGCAGCGGCATCCCGCAGGTGATCGCCGCCCGCGACATCGAGGACGCCGCCTTGCGCCACCCCTTGGTCTCGCTGCGGACCGCCGCCGGCAAGATCGTGGTGATGACGCTGGGACTTCTCTGCGGCGCCTCGACCGGGCGCGAGGGGCCGACGGTGCAGGTCGGCGCCGCCCTGATGGCGGCGGCCGGGCGGCTCGCGCCGGAGCGCCAGCGCGGCCTGCTGCTCGCCGGGGGGGCGGCGGGCGTGGCGGCGGCCTTCAACACGCCGCTCGCCGGCATCGTGTTCGGCATCGAGGAGCTCAGCCGCGCCTACGAGGCCAAGACCTCGAGCCTGATCCTCGGGGCGATCATCGCGGCGGGCCTGACCTCGCTCGCGCTCGTCGGCAACTACACCTATTTCGGCACCACCGCCGACACCCTCCCGCTGCGGGCCTGGGCCGTGGTGCCGCTCTGCGGCATCCTCGGCGGCCTCGCCGGCGGGCTGTTCAGCCGCATCGTCATCGCGGTCTCCCGCGGGCTGCCCGGCGCGGCGGGGCGGTTCGTCTCGGGGCGGCCGGTGCTGTTCGCGGGCCTGTGCGGCCTCGGCGTCGCCCTGTGCGGGCTCGCCACCGACGGCCACGTCTACGGCACCGGCTACGAGCAGGCGAAGGCGCTGCTGCACGGCACCGCCGACACCCATGCCTGGTTCGGCCCCCTGAAATTCGTCGCCACGACGCTGTCGTCGATCAGCGGCATCCCGGGCGGGCTCTTCGCCCCCTCGCTAGCGGTCGGCGCGGGCTTGGGGGCCGAGATCGCCGGCCTGTTCGCGGACGTGCCGGTCGGGGCCGTGGTGCTGGTCGGGATGGTGGCCTACCTGACCGGCGTCCTGCAGGCGCCGATCACCTCGTTCGTCATCGTGGCCGAGATGACGGAGAACCACGCCCTGGTGATTCCCCTGATGGTCGCGGCGCTCCTCGCCGACGCGGCCTCGAAGCTGGTCTGCCCGGAGGGGCTCTACCACGCGCTGGCCGAGCCGATGGTCGCGCGCATCACCGGACGCCGGGCCCGGGAGCCGGAGGTGAGCGGTCCGGCGTGAGGGAGGTGGCGGAGCAGGACTTCGACCGGGGAACGTAGCCCTTCCGGCCCGCCTCACAGGGTCTTTCCGGGGCCGCGAAAGCGGAGCCCGGAATCCAGAGACACAAGATCGTTTGGAAAAGATCCGACCGCGTCCCGCCCTGTACTGCACCGCTCGGCGCTCCTGGATCCCGGGTTCCGCTGTCGCGGCCCCGGGATGACGCGGCGGGTGTGAACGGCGTCGGTCCGGTCGAAAATCAAGGCCAGGTTATCAGCCCGATCCCTCCCGGATCACCCGCCTCAGAACGGCAGGATCCCGAACTCGGCGACGCGGCGGTTATGCTCGGCCCAGAGACGCATCATCTTGGCGAACAGGCCCGGCTTCGCGGAAGCCCGGGCGGAGGCGACGGAACGGGTCGCGGCGATCGACGGCGAGGAGGCCATGGGTTCGGCTCCGAGTTGAGAGGTGGGGTGGAACTCTGTGGTTCCTGTCCCCGACCATGCCGCCGATGCTGCGTCGCAGCAATCGATCATCTCGCAGCTGCGATATGCAGCAATCGCATGCAACTGGCGTCATCATGCCGAATTGCCCGCCAATCATGCATGATATGCCTGACTGGCGGGCGTTAAGCTTCTCGTGAAGGCTGTATCTCAGCCGTCGATGGCGGTCAGGTCGACCTCCGTGGTGATCGTGCCGAGGATCCGGGCGCGGGCGTGTTCCAGGGCCTCGCAGGCCTCGGTCAGGGTCCGCAAGGGGGTGCGGCCCCACTCGGTCATCAGCACCACGCCGTCGAGGAGCGGGGCCAGCGCCACGGTGGCGGCCGAGCGGCCGACCGGCGGCAGGTCGACGATCACCACGTCATAGGCGTCGCAGAGGCTGGTGAGCAACGCCTCCATGGCGGGCGAGCCGAGCCAGTGGGGCGAGGGCAGCAGCTCATGCGCGAGGGGCAGCACGTCGCACCCGTCGGTGAGGGCCGTGACGTGCGTGCGCCAGCTCTCGGACGCCCGGGTGCCGAAGCCGCGGAGATCCGCGACGATTCCCTCGCCCGTCCCGGATTCGCGCAGCACCGGGTCGGCGGAATCGGCGTCGATCACCAGGGCGCGCGCCCCCGCGGCGGTGTAGAGCCGGGCGAGCTCGATCGCCGCGAGCGCCTTGGTGCGCCCGCAGGTGCGCCCCGCCGCGGTGAGGCCGATGGTGCGCAAGGGCACGGCGTGGTTGGCCGAGGCAAGGGAGAGCCGGGTCCATTGCAGTCCCTCCGCCAGCCCGGCGCAGAGCCGCGCCTCCTCGGTCAGGCCGCGGCGGCGAAGCCCTGAGCGCCCCGCCGGCCGGGCCGGGATCCAGCCGAGGCAGTCCCGCCCGGTCGCGGCCCGGACCTGGCGCCGGGAGCGGGCGCGCCCGTCGAGGAACAGGCCCGCGACCCCGACCATCACGAACAGCCCGGCCCCCGCCACCGCCCCGGCCGGCATCGTCAGCCGCAGACCGGGATTGGAGCGGAACAGCGGCCGGGTCGCCGCGGTGATGACGCGGGAATCGGCCACCGGGGCGCTCTGGCGCTGCACCGCCTCGGCCAGCACCACCAGCAGGCTCTCGTAGACCTTGCGCGAGGTCTCCGCGGCGGATTCGAGCTCCTCCAGCGTGCCGGGTTCGTCGTCCGCCGGCGCCCGGGGCACGATCTGGCTGCCCGCGCTCGCCACCGGCCCGTCGGCATCGTCGCGCCGGCCGCGCCGGATGCGGTAATTGTGGGTGGCGCGGAATTCCTGCACGGCGCGGATCGCCGTGTTCATCTGACTCCGGAAGCGGTCGACCCGCTCGTTGAGCCAGTCGGTGGCGAATCGCGAGGCCTCGATGCGGGCCTCCATCTTCTCGCGCAGGAACTGCTCGACCACGGCGTTGACGATGTCGGCCGCCTTCTGCGGGTCGCGGGCCGAGAAGGTGATGTCGAGGGCGTAGGCGAGACCGGCGCGGCGCACGTCGAGCCGGGCCGCGAAGGTATCGAGCAGGCGCCGTTCGGCCTCGAGGCCGCTGTCGGCCTCCGCCTCGGCGCGCCCGGTCGCGCCCTTGAAGGCCGCGCGGGCATTCTCGAACAGGGCGACCGCGCGGCCTTGCGCCGCCGCGGCCCAGGCCGGGAGCCGGAGGCTCGCGCCGGCGAATTCCGGATCGCCCCGCAGGCCGAGCTTGTCGATCACCATCCTGGCGACCTTCTCGGAGCGCAGGATCGCCACCTGGTTGGCGATCTGGCCGGTGTCGATGGCGAAGCGCGCCTCGCCGCCGGGCTCGGCGAAGAGCGGCGGCATCTTCGAGTCGATCACCAGCTGCGCCCGGGCGGTGTAGACCGGGGTCGAGGCCAGCGCGTAGAGGGCGCCGAGCGCCGCCCCCGCGAGGGCACAGGCGAGGATGCGGGCGCGGCGGCGGCGAAGGAACGCGAGGATGTCGCGAACCTCGAGGCTGCGCGTCTCCGGCGGGTCGTTCCGAAGGCGGGGGGCGAGGGACGGGTCGGTCCAGATCGGGTTGTTCAGCAAGATCGCGCTCTCTTCGGCTCGACCGCGGCGGGGGATCCGGGATCGGCGGCTCCCCCGCGGGCGCTGGTGGCCGCCGCGGACAACACCCGGGGTCTCTCGATCCCGAGGCGCCGCCCGTGACCCTCCGAGGTGTACGTCCGGCATGGCCGGCGCCGGAACGCCGCGGAACGGCGTAGGCGCGGCCCGGAGGCGCCCGGGCGGCGGAGGCGGGGATCCGCCGATCGCCCGTCTCGTACCCCTTCGGTCCGGCCTCGCCGCCCCCGCCTCCTCCCGAAGGCGGCGGCACTCCTCCGGAGGGTGGAGGACCGGCCCGCTCCACCCGACCCGGCCGGTCGAGGCGGCCCGGGCCCGCCGCCCCCAAAGCCGGTGCTGCCGGGCGGCGCGGCCGCGGCCTAGGCTTCCTCTCGATCCTCTTCGAGGCCGAGCCCGAGCGCTCGGCGAGGCCCGCGAACCGATAGACAGGAGCCCGCCCGCATGCCGATCACCGACGTATCCCTCGAGGAGGGCGCCAGCATCACCCATCCGGACCTCGTCGATCTCGCCGGCTGCCGCATCGGCGCCGGCGCCCGGATCGGACCGTTCGTGCAGATCCGGTCGGGCAGCCGCATCGGCGCGCGCTGCAAGGTCTCCTCGCACAGCGTGCTCGGCCCCGCGGTCGAGCTCGGCGAGGGCGTGTTCGTCGGGCACGGGGTGGTGATCGGCGACGGTGGCGATCAGCCGACCCGGATCGGCCCCGGCGCATCGCTGGGATCGCGCGCCACGGTCCTGCCCGGCGTCGCGATCGGCCGGGGCGCGATGATCGGCGCCGGCGCCGTCGTCGGCGGCGACGTGCCGGATTTCGCCCTGGTGATCGGCGTGCCCGGCCGGGTCGTGGGCGACGCCCGCGACCGGCGCGGGCTCGAACCGCACGACCCGGCCGGGCGCCTCGACGAGGTCTCGGCCGGCTAAGAAGAGACGTCGGGACAGCAAGCCCGGCGGGGTTACATCGGGCAGCTCCGCCGGGCTGGTCACGGCCCGTCAGCGCGTCGCCGCGGCCGTCGGGATTCCGGTGACCTGCGCCGCGGGCTCCTCGCTCAGCCCGCGGTACAGGACCCCGCCGAGCGCCCCGCCGATGATCGGCGCGACCCAGAACAGCCAGAGCTGCGCCACCGCCCAGCCGCCGACGACGAGGGCCGGGCCGGTGCTGCGGGCCGGGTCGACCGACAGGCTGGTGATCGGGATGCTGACTGCTCCGTCCCCGGGGAGGCCGCCATCCCAACGAGGACCGCAACTGCCGCCGCGCATTCCTCGGCGTCGAGTTCTAGTTCGTAGCGCCAGCCGGCGCCCTCGCGGTGATACGCCTCGATCCGGCGCTGGTCCTGGGCGACGAGGGCGAAGTGGCGCAGCTCGGGCAGGCGCCGATTGGCGAGCCATTTCCGGCCGCGGTCGTAGCGTTCGGTCGCGGGGGATAGGACTTCCAGGATCACGGTCGCGCCGGCCACGCCCTTCGTGTCCGGATCGGGCACGATGCCGTCGCCACACGCGACGAAGACGTCCGGATAGAACCGCGCGTCGCCGGCTTCGAGCCGCATCGTCTCCCGGAACGAGGCGCCGGGTCAGGGCGTGATGCGCGGTCGAGCCCCCGACCACCATGCGAAAGATCCGGCCATCGATATATTCGAGCCGCTCTCCGTCCTCCTCCGCCGCCGCGCAGAGACGGTCGTAGCCGTCGAGATCGACGGGCGTGCCGCACCGCAGAGCGGGCAGGCCGGAACTCCGAGGATGAGGACCGGCGCGATCGTAGGCGAGGGCTCCGCGGTCCGAAAAGCCCTTGCCGGGAAGGCGGGCGCGTCAGCGCCGCCCGAACAACCGCTCCACGTCCGACAGCTTCAGCTCGACATAGGTCGGGCGGCCGTGGTTGCACTGGCCGGAGAACGGCGTCGCCTCCATCTCGCGCAGGAGCGCGTTCATCTCCTCCGGCCGCAGGCGGCGGCCGGCGCGGATCGAGCCGTGGCAGCTCATCCGCGACAGGACGGCGTCGAGGCGGCGGGCGAGCGGATCGGCGCCGCCCTCCGTGAGCGCGTCGACCACGTCGGTGAGGAGCGCGCGCAGGGAGCCGCCGGCGAGCGCGGAGGGAACCTCGCGCACCAGCACCGCGCCGTGGCCGAAGGCTTCGAGGACGAGGCCGAGATCTTGCAAGGAGTCGGCCGCGTCGGCGAGCCGGTCGGCCTCCACGGGATCGAGCTCGACCACCTCGGGAATCAGCAGGATCTGCCGGGCGATGCCGCCGCCCGCCCGCTCGCGCTTCAGCCGCTCGTAGACGAGCCGCTCGTGGGCGGCGTGCTGGTCGACGATGACGATGCCGTCCCGGGTCTGGGCGACAATGTAGGTCTCGTGCAGCTGCGCCCGCGCCGCGCCCAAGGGGTGCCGCTCGGCGGGATGAGGGGTCGCCTCCGGCGCCGGCACGCGCTGGTCGGCGCTCGGCAGGGCGAGGTCGCCGGAGAAATGCGCCTGGCGGCCCTCGCCGAAACCCTCGGGGGCTCCCTCGTAGGCGGCCTGGTCCGGCTCGCGGGCCTGCCACGGGGCAGAGGCGGGATCGGCGCCGAAGCCCCCGCCGAAGTCGCGCTCGAACGCCTCCGGCCGCCCCGAGCCGGCCTGCCGGGACGGCGCCGTCTCGTCGCGGCGCGAGAACAGGCTCGCGGGCGGGCGCAGGGGCATGGAGGCCGGCACCGGCGCCTGCGCCGGCCGCAGGCTCTCCAGGGTGCGGGCCGCGACCGTGGCGGAGCTGCGCCCGCCCTCGCGGCGCAGGGCCTCGTGGATGGCGCTGACGATGAGCCCGCGCACCAGGCCGGGATCGCGGAAGCGCACCTCGGTCTTCGCCGGGTGGACGTTGACATCGACGAGGGCCGGGTCGCAGGTCAGGGCCAGCGCCAGGACCGGATGGCGGTCGGAGGCCATCACGTCGGCATAGGCGCCGCGCACCGCCGAGAGCAGCAACCGGTCGCGCACCGGCCGGCCGTTGACGACGAAGTGCACGTGGGTGGCGGCCGCCCGGTGGAAGGTCGGCAGGCCGACATGGCCGTCGAGGGCGAAGGCCTCGCGCTCCAGGCTCAACGGGGCCGAGTTCTGGCCGAATTCCGGGCCGAGCACCGCCACCAGCCGGCGCAGCCACGAGCCCGGACCGGTCTCGGCCGGGAAGACGAGGCCCGTGGACGAGGAGCCCTCGCCCGTCAGCGTGAAGCGGATCTGCGGGTGGGCGACCGCGAGGCGGCGCAGGATCTCGCCCACCGCCGTCGCCTCCGCCCGGTCGGACTTGAGGAATTTCAGCCGCGCCGGAGTGGCGGCGAAGAGGTCCGTCACCTCGATGCGGGTCCCGGGTTGGGCAGCGGCCGGGCGCACCGGCCCCTTCTCGCCGGCGTCGACGACGATCACGTGGCCGGTCTCGGCCCCGGGCACCCGCGAGGTGATGGCGAGCCGCGCCACCGCGCCGATCGACGGCAGCGCCTCGCCGCGAAAGCCGAGGGTGTCGATGCGCTCCAGATCGCCGTCCGGCAGCTTCGAGGTGGCGTGGCGCTCGACCGCGAGCGCGAGGTCCGCCGCGCTCATGCCGCCGCCGTCGTCGACGACCCGGATCAGCTTGCGCCCACCGGCCGCGATCGTCACCGCGATGCTGGAGGCCCCGGCATCGACCGCGTTCTCGACCAGCTCCTTGACCGCCGAGGCCGGCCGCTCGACCACCTCGCCGGCGGCGATGCGGTCGACGAGGACCGGGTCGAGGCGGCGGACCGAGGGGAGTCCGGAGGATGGGTTGGCCATGATGCGAATATAAGCTTTCGCGGGCGGCGCCAGAAGGTGCAGGATCCGGCGTTTCCACCGGATGGATCGACGCGGATGGCGCAAGGCGACGGGCCCCTCGATTCAGGGATTCTCCCTGTCGGGATTCTTGAGGACGACGTGGTTCTGCGTCCCTGCGCCGAGGTCGACCTTCCGGCGGTGACGGCGATCTACGCCCACGCGGTCGCCACCGGCCGGGCCTCGTTCGAGCTCGAGCCGCCGGACGAGGCCGAGATGGGACGGCGCCGGGCCGAACTCGTCGCCGGCGGCTACCCCTATCTCGTCGCCGAACGGTCGGGCCGCGTGGTCGGCTACGCCTATGCGGGCCCGTACCGGACCCGGCCGGCCTATCGCGGCACGGTCGAGACCTCCGTCTACGTCCGGCCGGACCAGGCCGGGCGCGGCCTCGGCCGGCGCCTGCTGGAAACGCTGGTCGCGCGGGCGGAGGCGGCGGGCTTCCGCCAGATGGTGGCGGTGATCGGCGATTCGCACAACGCCGCCTCGATCGCCCTGCACGCCGCCCTCGGCTTTCGGCATGTCGGGGTGCTGCGATCCGTCGGCTGGAAGCACGGCACCTGGCTCGACACGGTGCTGATGCAGCGCCCCCTCGGCCCGGGCGACACGAGCCCAGCCAGCAGCCTTGCCGACGGGACCCCGCCGGACCGATGAGGGAAAGGTCTGTCCCCGCGTCAGTTACGGGGACTTAACCCTGCCGGTTGTAACGCTCTTAACCATGATGGCTCGCCGGAGGTGGCGGGACGGAGCGGAGCGGCAGGCCCGTGGCGGACGAGCGGCGAACATCCGGACAGGCCGGCCCCGGCATCCCCGCCCTGATGCTGGCGGTCTCCCTGCTCGGCGCGGGACCGGTCGCGGCACAAGGACTCGGCCCGACCGCGACACCGGGATCGGGCCAGGATTTCGGGCAGGGGCTGAGTCTCGGTCAGGGGCCGGGCGATCCGTCCCTGGCCGGCCCGCTCCCGGGCGGCCAGGATCCCGGCACCTTCGCGCTCCGGGCCACCAACCCGGCGCTCCAGGGCGGCCTCGCCCGCGGCGTCGGCAGGCCGGGTGCGGGCACCCGCTCCGGCGCGAGGCCGCGCACCCCGCTCCCGCGGCGCACGCGCCCACCGACTACCGCGATCACCCGCCAGGCGACCCAGCAGGGCACGGCGGAGGAGGCACGCCTGCGCCCGGCCGTGCAGATCCCGGTCTCGGGGCTCCCCGACATCGCGGGTGCGGTGCCGCTCCTGCGCCGGCGCACGATCGATCCCCTCGACCCCTACGGGCCGCTCGGCATCCGGCTCGGCAGCCTCACCCTGTTCCCGGCCCTGCAGCAGAGCGTCGGCTACGATTCGAATCCCGACCGCTCGATTGTCCGCCGCGGCTCGATGGCCCTGCGCAGCCAGGGCGAATTGCGCGTCGAGAGCGACTGGTCGTCCCACTCGCTCACCGGCGAGGCGCGCTTCGGCTACTTCACCTATCCGGACAACCGCAACGCCAACCGGCCGGACGGCGACGGGGCGATGCGGCTGCGCCTCGACGTCGCCCGCGACACCAAGGTCGACGTCGAGGGCCGCTACGCGATCTCGACCCAGCGCGCCGGCAGCCCGGACCTGAACGCCCAGGTCCGCGACCGGCCCCTCGTCGCCGCCTATGGCGGCACCGTCGGGGTGACGCAGAACTTCAACCGGCTGCAGGTGACGGTGGCGGGCCTGATCGACCGCCAGACCTTCGAGAACGCCCAGCTCGGCGACGGCACCATCCTGCGCCAGGACGACCGCAATGCCAACCAGGTCGGCCTGCGCCTGCGCACCGGCTACGAGATCCGCCCCGGCTTCACCCCCTTCGTCGACACCCTGGTCGATACCCGGATCCACGATTTCGCGGTCGACCAGTCCGGCCTGCGGCGCGATTCCGACGGCGTGACGGTGCGCGCCGGGTCGAGCTTCGAGTTCAGCCGGCTTCTGGCCGGCGAGGTCTCGGCCGGCTACCTGTCGCGCCACTACGCCGACAGCCGCCTGCGCGACGTCACCGGCCCGGTGATCGACGGCTCGGTGACCTGGGCGGCGACCGCCCTCACCTCGCTGCGGGTCGGCGCCTCGACCGGCGTCCTCGAGACCATCGTGCCGGGGGCGAGCGGCATCCTCACCCGCACCGCCGTCGCCGAGCTCACCCACGACCTGCGCCGCAACCTGCGCCTGACGCTGACCGGCACCCTGATCGGCAACGACTACCAGGGCACCAGCATCCGCGAGCAGGGCTACAGCGCCGGCGTCCGGCTCGATTACCGCCTCAACCGCTGGCTCGGCATCCGGGCGAGCTACGCCCGCGAATTGCTGCGCAGCACGGCGGTCGGGTCGAGCTATCATTCGGACACGTATCTGGTGGGGGTGCGGGTCAACCCGTAACCGACCTCTCCCTGCGACATGCGCGCCGCGCAACCCGGACCGCCCTCCCCCGGTTCTACCCGGAGGCCTCGATCCGAGGGAGGGCGTGTCCGCGCGATGATGAGAGCGTTCCGACCCGAGCGCATCTTCCTGGTCACCAGCCTGGTGCTGACCATCGCGGCGGCGGTGGCGCTCTACCTGCTGCAGGCGACCACGCTCACCATCGCCGTGGCGCCGCGGGACGGGACCGAGCCGGCGCTGATCCGCGCCTACGCGGAGGCCCTGAAGAGCACCCAGAAAGGCGTGCGCCTGCGCATCCTGCCCTTCGACGACGTGCGCGAGAGCGCCAAGGCGCTCGAACAGGGCAAGGCCGACCTCGCGGTGGTGCGGCCGGATGTCGACCTGCCGGCGAACGGCCTGACGCTCGCGATCCTGCGCGACCAGGCGATGCTGATCGCCTCGCCGGCGCCGTCCGGCATCACCACGTTCCCGGGTCTCGCCCGCAAGCGGCTCGGCATCGTGGCCCACCGCGACGCCGATCTGTGGCTGCTCAAGAGCCTGATGAGCTATTATGGCCTCACCCTGCAGGAGGGCGGCACCGGCTTGATTCCGGACGGTCAGGTGCGGCTGGTGCCGCTGGCCGAGGAGGATCTCGCCGGTGCCTTCGCGGAGAAGCGCATCGACGCGGTGGTGGCGGTGATCGCGCCGGCCGCCCCGATGGCGCTGCGCCTCGTCGCCACGGTCCAGGCGGCGAGCCGGACCCGCAAGGTCGCGTTCGTCGGCGTCGAGGACGGGCCGGCGATCATCGAGCGCCTGCCCCGGCTCCAGGCGGTGACGGTGCCGGCCGGCCTGTTCGGCGGCAGCCCGAAGGTGCCGGAGGAGGAGGTGAAGACGGTCGGCGCCTCCTACCGGCTGATGGCCCGGGCCACGATGAGCCGCACCGTGGCGGCGGACGTGACCCAGCACCTGTTCGAGCTGCGCTCGCGGCTCTCCGACGCGACCCCGGCGGCGGACTACGTCGCGGCGCCGGCCTACGAGACCACCGCCGAGGCGACGAGCGCGCGACTGCCGATCCATCCCGGCGCGATCGATTACTACGAGCGCGAGCAGCAGGGCTTCATCGAGCGCTACGGCGACTGGATCTACCTGCTGGCGGTGCTCGGCGGCGGCTTCGGCTCGGCGCTCGCCTGGCTGCGCCAGCGCCTGCGGCGCCTGCGGCGCGAGCGCATCGACGTGGTGATGGACCGCCTGCTCGAGATCCTGGCCGAGGCCCGCCGGGCGGATCCGGCCGGGCTCGACGCCCTGACCGGCGAGGTCGACACCCTGGCGGCGGACGTGGTGCGCTACACCCGCGAACGCGAGACCGATACCCGCACGATGGCGGCGGTGATGATCGCGATCGAGACCGCCCGCTCCACCATTGCCGATTGCCGGCGGCTGGCCGGCGAGGCGGTGCCGCCGCGGCCCGCCTTCCGTCTCAGCGCGGCGGAGTAGACCTCTACCGCACCATCGCCAGCGGCGCGCCGGACTTCGACAACGCACCGTCCATGGCGCCGCCGGCCGGGCGCAGGCGCGCCGCGACGGTGCCGCCGGGCTGGTAGAGGTAGACCTCGCCGTCGCGATAGTCCCAGGCCGTGACCTTGGCGAGGTCCTTGTTGGCGCAGCCGGTGGACGAGGCCTTGTAGAGGTCGAGGGCCGGGGTGCTCGCGAGGTTCACGCGGCAGCTCGCGCCGGTGGCGTCCTTGGCGGTCCAGCCCCCGACGACGCCCGAGCGCCCGCCGCTCGACACGACGGGCGGCGGCGGGGGAGCGATGGCGGCCTGCTGCTGCACCGGCGGGGGGCTCGCCTCCGCCACGATCGGGCCGCCGGGATTGGCGACGACCGGGCCGGGAGGTGCGGCCGCGGCGCCGGGCGGCGGGGCCAGGGGCGCCGAGGTGACCGGGCCGGAGGACAGGCCGGGACCGAGATCCGGCTCCTCCGGCGGCAGCGGCCGGGCGACCCGCGGCGCCGGGCGCGCCGAGGCGCCGATTCCCCCGGTGTCGAAGCGCGACGAGGAGCAGGCGCCGGCGCTCGCGGCGAGGGCCAGGGCGGCGACGGTGCAGAGAATCTGACGCGGCATCGAGGGGTCCTGCGGCAATCCGGGTCTGGCCGGCGGCGGCCGTTCTTCGGGGATCGGTCGTGCCCGGCAAATACGATCCCGGGAGGGCGCGTGCAGGGGTTTCCCCAACGACAAAGGCGCCCGAAGGCGCCTTTTCGAAAGGGTGTGGCCGACAGGACCCAGTCGGCCACACCGGATGCGGTCGGAGGGCCGGTCAGACCTCGCGCGCCACCATCATCTTCTTGATCTCGGCGATGGCCTTGGCCGGGTTCAGGCCCTTCGGGCAGGTGTTGGCGCAGTTCATGATGGTGTGGCAGCGATAGAGCCGGAACGGGTCGTGCAACCCGTCGAGGCGCTCGCCGGTATTCTCGTCGCGGCTGTCGATCAGCCAGCGATAGGCCTGGAGCAGGGCCGCCGGGCCGAGGAAGCGGTCGCCGTTCCACCAGTAGCTCGGGCACGAGGTGGTGCAGCAGGCGCACAGGATGCACTCGTAGAGCCCGTCGAGCCGCGCGCGGTCCTCGGGAGTCTGGCGCCACTCCTTCTCGGGCGAGGGCGTCTCGGTCTGCAGCCACGGCTCGATCGCCGCGTGCTGGGCGAAGAACGACGTCAGGTCGGGGACCAGGTCCTTCAGCACCGGCATGTGCGGCAGCGGATAGATCTTGACCTGGCTGGACTTGCAGTCGTCGATGCCGAGCGTGCAGGCCAGCGTGTTCTGCCCCATGATGTTCATGGCGCAGGAGCCGCAGATGCCCTCGCGGCACGAGCGCCGGAAGGTCAGGGTCGCGTCGACCTTGTTCTTGATCCACAGGAGCGCGTCGAGGACCATCGGGCCGCAATCGTCGCGATCGACGTAGTAGGTGTCGATCCGCGGATTGGCGCCGTCGTCCTGGTTCCAGCGGTAGATCCGGAACTCCTGGACGTTCTTGGCCCCGGCCGGCTTCGGCCAGGTCTTGCCCTCGGTGTACTGTGAGTTCTTGGGAAGGTTGAACTGGGCCATCTGTCTATGCCTGATCGGTGCGATCAATCCGAGGGAGCGGAGGCGGATGGACCCGCTCGCGGCGGCCGGATTGTATAGGATACGGGAGGACGGAAGCGCCGCGCGATGGCTGGCCCCGGCGGGGCCAGCCAGTCGTGATCATCAGTACACGCGCGCCTTCGGCTCGATATACGCGATGTCATTCGACATCGTGTAGGTGTGGACCGGCCGGTAATCGATCGCGACCTTGCGGGCGTCGGGGTCGAGCCAGGCAAGCGTGTGCTTCATCCACTGCTTGTCGTCGCGGTCCGGGAAGTCCTCGCGGGCATGGGCGCCGCGCGACTCGGTCCGGTTGGCGGCGGATTCCATGGTGACGACGGCCTGGCCGATCAGGTTGTCGAACTCCAGGGTCTCCAGGAGGTCGGTGTTCCAGACCAGCGAGCGGTCGGTCACCTTCACGTCCTCGGCGCCGGCCCAGACCTTGTGGATCAGGCCCTTGCCCTCCTCCAGCACCTCGCCGGTGCGGAACACGGCGCAGTTGTTCTGCATCGTCTTCTGCATCTCGAGGCGCAGCTCCGCCGTCGGCGTGCCGCCATTGGCGTAGCGGAAGCGGTCGAGGCGGGAGAGCGCCTTGTCGGCGGAATCCTTCGGCAGCTCCGGCAAGCGGCCGCCCTTCTCCACCGTCTCGGCGCAGCGCAGGCCGGCGGCGCGGCCGAACACCACGAGGTCGATGAGCGAGTTCGAGCCGAGGCGGTTCGCGCCGTGGACCGAGACGCAGGCCGCCTCGCCGATCGCCATCAGGCCCGGCACCACGTGGTCCGGGTTGCCGTTCTTCAGGGTCAGCACCTCGCCGTGGAAGTTCGTCGGGATGCCGCCCATGTTGTAGTGAACGGTCGGGATGACCGGGATCGGCTCCTTGGTCACGTCGACGCCGGCGAAGATCTTCGCGCTCTCCGAGATGCCGGGCAGGCGCTCGTGCAGGATCTTCGGGTCGAGGTGGTCGAGGTGGAGGAAGATATGGTCCTTGCTCTTGCCGACGCCGCGGCCGGCGCGGATCTCCATGGTCATGGAGCGCGAGACCACGTCGCGCGAGGCGAGGTCCTTGGCCGACGGCGCGTAGCGCTCCATGAAGCGCTCACCCTCGGAATTCGTCAGGTAGCCGCCCTCGCCGCGCGAGCCCTCGGTGATGAGGCAGCCGGCGCCGTAGATGCCGGTCGGGTGGAACTGGACGAACTCCATGTCCTCGAGCGCCAGGCCCGCCCGCAGCACCATCGCGTTGCCGTCGCCGGTGCAGGTATGGGCCGAGGTCGCCGAGAAATAGGCGCGGCCGTAGCCGCCGGTCGCCAGCACCGTCGTGGCGGCGCGGAAGCGGTGGATCTCGCCGGTCGCCTGATCGATGGCGATCACGCCGCGGCAGCGCCCCTCCTCGTCCATGATCAGGTCGAGGGCGAAGTACTCGATGAAGAAGTTGGTCTGCGCCTTCACGGCCTGGCCGTAGAGGGTGTGCAGCATGGCGTGGCCGGTACGGTCGGCCGCCGCGCAGGTGCGCTGGGCGGTGCCCTTGCCGTAATCGGTGGTCATGCCGCCGAACGGGCGCTGGTAGATCTTGCCCTCGGCGGTGCGCGAGAACGGCACGCCCCAGTGCTCGAGCTCGTAGACCGCGGCCGGCGCGTTGCGCACCAGGTACTCGATCGCGTCCTGGTCGCCGAGCCAGTCCGACCCCTTCACGGTGTCGTACATGTGCCAGCGCCAGTCGTCCGGGCCCATATTGCCGAGCGAGGCCGAGATGCCGCCCTGCGCCGCCACGGTGTGCGAGCGGGTCGGGAAAACCTTGGTGATGCAGGCGGTGCGCAGGCCCGCCTGCGAGCAGCCGACGGTGGCGCGCAGGCCCGCGCCGCCGGCGCCGACGATCACCACGTCGAAGCTGTGGTCGATGATGGTGTACGCCTTGCCGTTCTGGGCCGGCGCGGCGGAAGCGGTTGAGGCCATTGCGGTTTTCCTGTTTCTGGCGTTACGCGAGGGCCCGCAGGCTCACACGCACGATGGCGTAGAGGCAGGCGACCGCGACGACGACGCAGTAGAAGTTGTTGGCGATCACCGCGGCGATGCGCAGACCCTTGTCGTGGACGTAGTCCTCGATGACGATCTGCAAGCCCATCCGCATGTGGTTGGTGACCGAGAGGACGCCAAGGATCAGCAGGATCGCCACCAGCGGGTGCGACACCAGGGCGGCCGCCTCCGGATAGGGCCGGCCGGCCATCAGGGCGACGATCACCACGAAGGCGAGGACGAGGGGCACGTTCGAGACCGCGGTGACGCGGTGCATCCACCACTCGCGGGTGCCGTGATGGGCGGCGCCGAGGCCGCTGACGCGGGCGCGCGGCGTGCGGATCGAGGGGCGGATGTCGGGGCGGTTGTCGACCATCTGTCGTCCTCCTCTTCAGCGCGCCACGAGGGCGACGACCCAGACCAGCACGGTCAGGGCGGTCGAGCCGATCAGGGTGAAGCGGGCCATCGCGATGCGGGTGCCGGGCTCCATGCCGTGGCCGAAATCCCAGACCAGGTGGCGGATGCCGCCGAGCATGTGGTGCAGCAGGATCCAGGTATAGACGAACAGGATCAGCCGCCCGAGGATCGAGCCGAAGAACCACGCCACCGGGCCGTAGGCGCCGGGACCCGCGGCGAGCGCGACCAGCCAGAGGGCGAGCAGCGCGGTGCCGCCGTAGAGCGCCACCCCGGTGATGCGGTGGGCCACCGACATCGCCATGGTCCAGGTCCAGCGATAGATCTGGAGATGGGGCGAGAGCGGTCGCACGACCGGTCTGCCGGCGGGGTTCTGGGGCCTTGCGGTGTCCGCCATCGTGATCCTCGAGAAGTCCTGGTCTGTACCGGCTCTAAAGTGGGTCACCTACCGGCTCCGCCGCGCGAGCGCAACGTGGCCGCCGGCCGGGCCGGGTGACAGATCCATCCGCCTGTCTCCCTGGAACGCGTCCAATTCGCAATGCGGTTCTCGTTGACCCAGGCTTCGTCGTCCGCGAAGGCTGCACGTACCCCTGGTCATCTTGGGATCGCGCGATCTACCTTCGTGGCCGGCGAAACGATCGGCCGGGGACGGGCCGTCGCCCGGGAGGCGCCGCCATGCATTTCGATCTCGTCGACCTCAGCCTGTTCCGCCACGTGGTCGAGGCGGGCTCGATCACCCACGGGGCGAACCGTGCCAACCTGGCGCTCGCCGCGGCGAGCCACCGCATCCGCAGCATGGAGGCCTCGTTGGGTGCCGCCCTCCTCACGCGGGCGCGGCTCGGCGTCACGCCGACCCCCGCCGGGCGCACGCTGCTCGCGCATGCCCGTCAGATCCTCGGCAATGTCGAGCGGCTGCAGGGGGATCTCGCCGCCTTCGCGGGCGGCGCGGCGGGGCAGATCCGGGTCTTGTCGAACACCAACGCGCTCACCGAGTTCCTGCCCGAGGTGCTCTCGGCCTACCTCGCCCTGCATCCGGGCGTGAGCGTCGACATCGAGGAGCGCCTGTCGGACGAGATCGTCGGCCTCGTCGCCGAGGGCGCGGCGGATCTCGGGCTCGTCGCCGGCACGGTCGAGACCGGCAGCCTCGAGACCCACCCGTTCCGCCGCGACCGCTTCGTGCTGGTGGTGGCGGAGGGCCATCCCCTCGCCGAGCGAGCGTCGGTTCCCTTCGCCGAGGTGCTGGGCCACGACCTCGTCGGCCTCGACCGGGCGAGCGCGCTCACCCGCTTCCTCGCCGGCAAGGCCGGGCGCAGCGGCCAGCCCCTGCGCCTGCGGGTGCAGCTGCGCGGCTTCGACGCGGTGTGCCGCCTCGTCGAGTGCGGGGTCGGACTCGGCATCGTGCCGGAGACGACCGCGCGCCGGGCCGCCCGCACCATGGGCATCGCCATCGTGGCGCTGGAGGATCCTTGGGCGGTGCGCGACCTGACGATCTGCCTGCGCGACCTCGCCGCCCTGCCCCCCTTCGCCCAGGACTTCGTCGCCCATCTGAGGGCGCCGCAGGCGTGAGGACGCGCGGGTCTGGGGATGCGTTTGGGACCGCGGTCCTTCAGGCCCTGCACACCCGGCCCTTCCTGGGGTAAGACTCCCTCGGGTAAGACGGTGTCATCCGACGGCGACAGACGAGGCGACGACCCCACCCCATGCAGGATTCCGAACACCCGCGCGAGCCCGCCGCCCTGGTCGATGCCGAGGCGCATTCCGCCGGCTTCCGGCAGGTGCGCGAGGCGCGCCGGCTCGAGCTGGTGGAGGATTACGTCGAGTTGATCGCCGACCTGATCGGCGATGGCGGCGAGGCGCGCCAGGTCGACATCGCGGCCCGCCTCGGCGTGGCCCAGCCGACGGTGGCCAAGATGCTCAAGCGCCTGGCCGAGGACGGCCTGGTGCAGCAGCGCCCCTATCGGGGCGTCTTCCTCACCGAGGCCGGCCGGGCGCTGGCCGCGGAGGCGCGGGAGCGCCACCGCATCGTCGAATCGTTCCTGCTCGCGCTCGGCGTCAGCCCGGATGTGGCGCGCTGCGATGCCGAGGGCATCGAGCACCACGTCAGCCGCGAGACGCTGGAGGCGTTCCGCCGCTTCACCGCCGCCCGGACCGACGCCTAGGCAGACCTGCGTTGGCGTGCCAACGCAGGTCTGCTTATGTTTTTGTTTTATCGCAGATTTTTGCCGCAAAACCGGCAACCATTTCTGCGAAATCTGCTTGGAGCGCGGCGCCAGGCTGAGGCTTCGGTCAGGCCGCCCGGACGTTCCTGAGGAAGGCGTCGGTCTGCGCGCTCAGCTCGCGGGAGCGGTCCGACACCTCGGACGAGGCGCCGATCACCCGCGCGGCGTTCTGGCCGGTCTCCTCGGCGGAGGCCGAGACGCTCGCGGTGCCGCTCATCACGTCGCCGGCCCCGGTCGCGGCCTGGGAGACGTTGCGGACGATCTCCTGGGTCGCGGCGTTCTGCTCCTCGACCGCCGCGGCGATCGCCGTGGTCACAGAGCTGATCTCGCGGATCCGCGCGCCGAAGCCGCCGATCGCCGAGACTGCCTGCGCGGTCGAGTCCTGGATCCGGGCGATCTGCGAGGAAATCTCGTCGGTGGCCTTGGCGGTCTGGTTGGCGAGTTCCTTGACCTCGGCCGCGACGACCGCGAAGCCGCGCCCCGCCTCGCCGGCGCGCGCCGCCTCGATGGTGGCGTTGAGCGCCAGCAGGTTGGTCTGCCCGGCGATCGACGAGATCAGGCTCACGACGTCGCCGATCTTGCTCACCGCGCCGCTCAGCTCCTGCACCAGGCGCTGGGTCGCGTCGGCCTCGACCACCGCGGCTTCCGCGAGGCCGGCCGAGCCCTGGACCTGGCGGCCGATCTCGTGGACCGAGCTGCCGAGTTCCTCGGAGGCCGCCGCGACCGTGCCGATATTGGCCGAGGTCTGCCGGGCGGAGCCCGCCACCTCGCTCGAGCGGGCGCTGGTCTGGTCGGCGGTGCCGGCCATCGCGGCGGCCGCCGACTGCATCTCCGCGGCGGCGCCGGTCAGGCGCGAGAACAAGGCCGAGGAATCCTGGGCGAAGGCCGCGATCAGCTCCTCGAACCGCCGCGTGCGGGCCTCGTCGGCAGCCTTGGCTTCCATCTCGGCGTGGATGTCGACCAGCGAGCCGCAGATCCGCAGCGGAACGCCGTGCACGTCGTAGGAAGCGCCGCCGGTGGCGCGGAACCAGCGCGGCGTCCCGTCCGGCATCACGATCCGGTACTTGACGTCGTAGGCGCCCTTGTTCGCCACGTCCTTGATGGCCGCCGCGAAGGCCGACATGATCCGGTCAACGTCATCGCGAAAAATCCGGCTCGACCACGATTCCAGCTTGTCCGGATAGGCCTCGGCCGACGGGTAGCCGACGATGCGGCGGAATTCCGGCGTCCAGGTCACCTGGGTCTTCGGATGGGTGAGGTCGCCCCGGTACGGGACGACCTCCCACAGGCCCACCCCGGCACGCGTCGCGAGCAGGTCGAGAAAGCCGTCTTTGCGTGCGAAGCGCTTGAGCATCGGGATATCGGTCCGGTTCGTCCTCCGCTGTCACTACAAGCGACCGGTGAATTTAGTCTTACGCAACGGCCGCCACGAGCCGGAGACGACCGCCGGCGCAAGATCTTACGCCGACGCGGGGCCGAGAGGCGACCGGCCCGCGCCGGTCCTCAGCGCGGCATCAGCGCCCAGTAATCGAGGTCGAGGATCACCGCCGGATCGGTCGCCTCCCCGGCCTTGTCCGGATGGCCGGTGCAGGGCTGGTTCTTGGTCGCGATCGTGCGCAGACGCAGGGCCCCGACATCCTGGCGCCCGGGCAGCTCGGCGGTCGCCAACACCTCGCTCCAGGCATAGACCGTGTCGCCGGCGAAGAGCGGTGCGACGTGGCGACCGGCGTTGATGCCGGCGATCGAGAAGGCGTTGCCGAGCCCGTTGAAGCTCAGAGCGCGGGCGAGCGAGATGACGTGGCCGCCATAGATCAGGCGCTTGCCGAAGCGGGTGTCCTTGGCCGCAAAGCCGTCGAAATGGACCTTGGCGGTGTTCTGGAAGAGCCGGGTGGCGATCTGGTGCTCGGCCTCCTCGACGGTCATGCCGTCGACGTGGTCGATGCGCTCGCCCACCTCATAGTCACTGAGCCGATGCGGGCTGCCGGCGAGGCCGAGGTCATAGGCCTCCGGCTTCAGGATCGGCAGGGCGGCGGCCAGTTCTTCCGGCGCCACCGCCTTGGCGAGGCTCGGCACCGCCTCGACCGCGATCCTGGCCTCGGGGTCGCGCTTGCGCACCAGCACCCAGCGGCAATAGCTCAGCACGGCCTCACCGTGCGCGTCGTATCCGGTGGAACGGACATAGACCACACCGGTCTGGCGGTTCGAGCTCTCCTTGAGGCCGATCACCTCCGAGACCGCGTTCAGGGTCTCGCCCGGATAGACCGGCCGCAGGAAGCGCCCCTCCGCGTAGCCGAGATTGGCGACCGCGTTGAGCGAGATGTCCGGCACCGTCTTGCCGAACACGACGTGGAACACCAGCAGGTCGTCGAGGGGCGCCCGGGCGTAGCCGAAAGCCGCCGCGAAGGCGTCGGAGGATTGCACCGCGAAGCGCGGGCCGTAGAGCGCGGTGTAGAGCGCCACGTCGCCGGTGGTGACCGTGCGCGGCGTGGCGTGGCGGATGGTCTCCCCGAGACGGAAATCCTCGAAGAAACGGCCCGGGTTGGTCTTCATTGTCGCCCCTTGCGAGAGTCACTCTCGTGCGAGAGCCTGCCGGGCGCGGGGCCCGGCAGGCTCTGGGTGGTTTCGGGCCGCTCGGGAAGGCGGGCCTCTCCCGGCGATTTGAGGGGCAGGCCCGCCCTACGGTCAAGCCCCGCCGGTCAGGCTCTGGAGCCGCTCCGCCAGGGCCGGCCCGTCGCCGGCGACGCGAAACAGCTTGAAGCGCGCGGTGGCCCCGGTGGCGAGGGTCACCGCGGAGGCCGGCAGGCCGAGGGCGCGCCGCAGCACGTCCCGGATCGCCGCGTTGGCGGCGCCGTCCTCCGGCGCCGCCCGTACCCGGACCTTCAGCACGGCCGCGCCGTCGTCCCGGGTCTCGACGCCGTCGAGGGCGTCGCGCCCGCCCCGCGGGGTGGCCCGGATCCGGACCTCGATCCCCTCCGGCGTGACCCGCCAGGGCGGGGTCGGGCCTGGGGGCACGGCCTCAGACCACGCCGGAGAGGAGCTCGAACATCAGGTTGCGCAGGAAGAACAGGCCGAGGACCAGGATGATCGGCGAGATGTCGATGCCGCCGAGATTCGGCAGGATGCGCCGGATCGGCCGCAGGGCCGGCTCGGTCACCCGGAACAGGAACTCCCCGATCTGCGACACGATCGGGTTGCGCACGTTGACCACGTTGAAGGCCACCAGCCAGCTCAGCACGGCGCTGGCGATGAGCAGGTACACGTAGAGCGTGATGATGTTGTCGATGAGCCAGAGAATCGAGCGCATGCGCGGTCCGTGCGAGCCCCGGGGCACCCCGCGCGCGATTGCGGCGCGGCCGGCCCACCAAGGGAATTGACAGGCTGAGAAGGGCCGGCCTACAAGGCACCCGCCTCGGACGGGGCTGTAGCTCAGATGGGAGAGCGCCGCAATCGCACTGCGGAGGTCAGGGGTTCGAATCCCCTCAGCTCCACCAGGCCTGCCCTTCGTGGTTAACGCAGGGTTGGCATGGTGGCAGGCAGGTGGTACGGAGCCACCGGGTAGTGACATCGCCTCGGCGATACGACATATACCCGCTTTCGGCGGGGCTGTAGCTCAGATGGGAGAGCGCCGCAATCGCACTGCGGAGGTCAGGGGTTCGAATCCCCTCAGCTCCACCAAACTTCCGTTTGGTTGGATTTCGTCTTCGAAGGCGTGAAACCGGGATCGGCGTTGACCGGGGCCCGGTTTTGTCGCGTCTCGTCTGTGCCGGGTGTGTCGGTCGGCGTCGAGATCAGATCCGACGGCGGTCCATCCGACGATCCAGCGAAGGATGGGCGCAGGGCTTCACCTCTCTCTCGGCGGGCGGCAGAGCTGTCCGGAGAAAAGATGTGGCACGCCTCCCCTCTCCCGTGTGGGAGAGGGGCCGGGGGTGAGGGTGACACGCTTCAGTATCAAGCACTGAGCGTCGGGCTGCCTGCGCTACGGTCCGATTTCGACTCAGAACCGTAGCACCCTCGCGCGATCTTCGATCGCCCCGACCCCTCTCCCACACCTTGCAGCGATACCGGGCAAGGATCTCTGGCAAGCCCGGCATCGCCTGGAGAGGGGATCCCGCGCTTGATTTTTAACAGTATTTTGCGGCGGGCAGCCCCGCGCCCGCGAGGAGGAGGCTCACTCACCGTCTCGCGCAAAGGCAGCGCTGCGGCCCGCCGGAGAAGCCGCCGGTGATTGCCCCTCCCCCATTCCCCGCGAAAAAACCCACCCGCCACGCTCGAACCGCCTCACCGGCGAGGCGTTGGTCGGCGATTCCAATACCCATACTGAGTATAATCATCTCAGATGGCGTCAGCGGCGCGTCGCGCCCGGGATCACCCCGACGAACGGTCAGGAGACCCCGATGTACTATCACGACAAGCGCCTTCAGTATCCGGTGAAGGTGGAGAAGCCCGATCCCCTGTTCGCCCGCCAGCTCCAGCAGGCGATCGGCGGCATCGAGGGCGAGATCCGCGTCTGCCTGCAGTACTTCTTCCAGGCCTGGGGCGCCCGCGGGCCGAGCACGAAGTACCGCGACGTGCTGCTCAACACCGCGACCGAGGAGATCAGCCACATCGAGATGCTGTCGACGGCGGTGGCCCTCAACCTCGAGGATGCGCCGGCGACGCTCCAGGAGACTTCCGCCCAGGCCAACCCGATCGTCGGCGCGGTGATGGGGGGTGAGCGCCCGCGCCACGTCGTCGAGGGCATGCTCCAGCGCCACCTGCTCTCCACCGGCATGGCGGCCCTGCCGGTCGATTGCGACGGCGCGCCGTTCGACTGCTCGCACGTCTATGCCAGCGGCAACCTCGTCGGCGACATGTTCTGCAACGTGGCGGCCGAGGCGACCGGCCGGACCCTGGCGGTGCGGCTCTACAACTCGACCCACGACAAGGGCATGCAGGACATGCTCAGCTTCCTGATCGCCCGCGATACGATGCACCAGCAGCAATGGCTGGCGATCATCGAGGATATGGGCGGGCTGAAGGAGGGGCTGCCGGTGCCCAACAGCTTCGATCAGTCGAAGGAAGCGCAGGAATTCAGCTACATGTTCATGGGTACCGAGCGCAACGGGACCCCGGTTCCGCCCGGCCGCTACGCGGAGGGCCCGTCGATCGACGGCAAGGGCCAGTTCCACTTCCGCGCCTTCGAGCCCCTTGGCGAGGAACCGGTGCTCGGGCCGGCCCGGCCGGATTCCGGGGCCCAGAAGGAGCAGATGACATCGGCCCCGGTCACCAACAGCAAGACCTAGGCCATCAGGCGCGAGGGCGCGCGGGCCGGGCGCCAAGATTGAGCTTGACCTGTGCGCCCCTGATGTAAGATCGGTTGCCGTTCCTCAGGGACAGGGCGGCAATCAATCACCAGACCCGACGTCGCCCGGGCCGCCCGCGCCCCCGGACGAGGCGGACCCACGGTCGGGGAAGGCACATCATGGATTACCAGTACGTCGACGGGCGCCTCCAGATCCGCCGCACTGAGGAGGAGAAAAAGCCTATTCTCCAGCGCCTCAAGCGCATCGAGGGACAGGTGCGCGGCCTCCAGGCCATGGTGCAGGAGGACCGCTACTGCCTCGACGAGGTGCAGCAGATGAACGCCATCACGGCGGCGGTGCGCGAGGCGGTGCTCCAGCTCATCAGCACCCATCTCGACGCCTCGGTCGACTACGCGGTCCGCGCCCAGGATCAGGACGGCGCCATCGAAGAAATGGTACGCGTCCTGCGTGCCGCGCTGCGGCAGACGTGAGGCCCTCCGCCGGGGCCGCTCCGGCCCGGCGACGGCAGATCTCCCCGCGCTGTCCGGTCGCCCTGGCGGCCTCGGGCGCCGGTCTTATCTAAGGCTCGACTTCCGGCGCGCAGGCCCCCTCAGGACCCTTGCGCGCGCCCTCGCAACGAGCCTCATCCCGCATGTCCGCCTCCGACAGCGAAGCCAATCGCTTCTCCGCCCGCGCCGCCCGCTACGCGAAGGTCGGCGCCAACGTGGGCGGCGTCGCCGCCCGGATGGCCGGCGCGCGGCTCCTCGGCCGCAAGGGCGAGGACGTCTCGAGCGCCGCCGCCCTGGCCCAGGCCCTGGGCGGCCTGAAAGGGCCGATCATGAAGGTGGCGCAGCTGCTCGCCACCGTGCCCGACCTGCTGCCGCCCGAATACGCCGCCGAGCTGCAGAAGCTGCAATCCGAGGCGCCGCCGATGGGCGCGGCCTTCGTCAAGCGCCGCATGGCGGCCGAGCTCGGTCCGCAGTGGCAGAGCCGCTTCGGCCAATTCTCGCTCCGCCCGGCGGCGGCCGCGTCCCTCGGGCAGGTGCACCGGGCCGAGAGCCTGGACGGCGTGGCCCTGGCCTGCAAGCTGCAGTATCCGGACATGCAATCCGCCGTCGAGGCGGACCTGAAGCAGCTCGAACTCGCCTTCGCGCTGCACCGGCGCATCAGCTCGGTCATCGACACCCGCGAGATCGGCAAGGAGATCGGCGACCGGGTGCGCGAGGAGCTCGACTACACGCGCGAGGCCAAGCACGCCGCCCTCTACGCCGACGTGCTCAAGGGCATCGAGACGGTGCGGGTCCCGGTCGTGTACCCCGAACTCTCGACCAGGCGCCTGCTCACCCAGGGCTGGCTCGAGGGCGAGAAGATCCTGACCTTCACCGACGGCCCGCTGGAGCTGCGCAACCGCCTGGCGCACGCGATGTTCCAGGCCTGGTGGCACCCCTTCAGCCGAAGCGCGGTGATCCACGGCGATCCCCATCTCGGCAACTACACCGTCTTCTCGGAGGACGGCGAGCCGCAGGGCATCAACCTGCTCGATTACGGCTGCATCCGCATCTTCCATCCCCGCTTCGTCGGCGGCGTGGTCGACCTCTACAAGGGGCTGCTGCACGACGATCAGGCGCGCATCGTTCACGCCTACGAGAGCTGGGGCTTCCGCAACCTCACCCGCGAGCTCGTCGACATCCTCAACATTTGGGCCCGCTTCATCTACGGGCCACTGCTCGAGGACCGGGTCCGCACGGTGGCGGACGGCGTCAAGCCGAGCGAGTACGGCCGCCGCCAGGCCTTCGAGGTCCACCGCGCCCTCAAGGAGCGCGGTCCGGTGACGGTCCCGCGGGAATTCGTGTTCATGGACCGGGCGGCGGTGGGCCTCGGCGCGGTGTTCCTGCACCTGCGCTCGGAGCTGAACTACCACCGCCTGTTCGAGGCCCAGATCGACCGCTTCTCCCTCGACGACCTCGCCGCCCGCCAGCACGCGGCGCTGGAGAAGGCCGGCCTGCCGCAACCGGCCTGACGGGCGAGGCCATCGGGCGGCCCTTTCGCGACTTTCGAGTTGGAAAAAGGTGCGGAATCGCACCGGAACCTTCGATCAGGACGGGGCCACAGGTCCCGGTCCGGTACCGAAGAGCCGAATATCCACAAGGATTTGCAGCAAGACCGGCGGGACCCGTGGGACCCCCGCCGGTCTTGCTGCGGCTGATTGCCGGAGCCTTGAGCATGCGCTAAAGCCCGGCCAACGAGCACAAGACGGGGTCTACCGCATCATGGCCGACATCACACACGCCACCGACTCCGCCTACAGCCCGGAGATGGACGGCCCCTCCCACGAGGCCACCTATCGCGGCTTCGTCACCTTCGTCGAGATCGCCACCGGCGTCGTGATCTGCTGGGTCCTGTCGCTCGCCGTCGGCGGCGTGCGCGAGGCCTGGGTCTCGGCCATCGTCGGCGTGGTGCTGGGCGGTGTCGCCGGGGCCATCGGTGCCCTCTCGCCCTCCATCGGCTGGCGCGCCCCCGCCGTGGTGGCCGTGCTGCTCGCCCTGATGCTGGCGTTCTACTGAGGGCGTGGGCGGCGCGACCGCCCCTTCCCGTCCCGCGCCTGATAAATTGCGCGTGACTTAATCGTTAAAAATTCGTAGCGGAAGCCGTTCCCTCACGTGAGGGAACGGCTTTACAGTTGTGGGGCAGGCGTGGCCTTGTACATGCCGCCCTGGAGGGGGGAACGGCGCGTCCGCGCCGTGTATCGACCAAAGGAAGCCTGAATGCGGATCGCGGTCCTATCCGAGACCGATCCGGCGGAGCCGCGGGTCGCGGCAGTCCCGGAAACGGTAAAGAAGTACAAGGCTCTCGGGGCCGAGGTGACGGTGCAGTCCGGGGCGGGGCTCAAAGCCGGCGTGCCGGATGCCGAGTACGAGGCCGCCGGGGCCTCGATCGCAGCCGATGCCAAGGCCGCCGCCGACGGGGCGGATATCGTCCTCAAGGTGCGCCGCCCCGCCGAGGACGAGCTGCCGGCGCTCAAGCGCGGCGCGATCGTGATCGCGATCATGGAACCTTATGGCCACGAGGCCGAGGTCAAGGCGATGGCCGATGCCGGCGTCTCGGCGATCGCCATGGAGCTGATGCCCCGCATCACCCGCGCCCAGGTGATGGACGTGCTCTCGAGCCAGGCCAACCTCGCGGGCTACCGCGCGGTGGTCGACGGCGCCGCTGTCTACGGTCGCGCCCTGCCGATGATGATGACCGCGGCCGGCACCGTGCCGGCGGCCCGCATCTTCGTGATGGGCGCCGGCGTCGCCGGGCTGCAAGCCATCGCGACCGCCCGCCGCCTCGGCGCGGTGGTGACCGCCACCGACGTGCGGCCCGCCGCCAAGGAGCAGGTCGAGTCGCTCGGCGCCAAGTTCGTCGCCGTCGAGGACGACGAGTTCAAGCAGGCCGAGACCGCCGGCGGCTACGCCAAGGAGATGTCGGCCGAGTACAAGAAGAAGCAGGCCGAGCTGGTGGCGAGCCACATCGCCAAGCAGGACATCGTGGTCACGACCGCGCTGATCCCGGGGCGGCCGGCGCCGAGGCTCGTCACCGCCGACATGGTGTCGGCGATGCGGCCGGGCTCGGTCCTCGTCGATCTCGCGGTCGAGCGCGGCGGCAACGTCGAGGGCGTCAAGGCGGACGAGGTCGTCGAGACGCAGAACGGCGTCAAGATCGTCGGCTACGCCAACGTACCGGGGCGGCTGGCCGCCACCTCGTCGAGCCTCTACGCTCGCAACCTCTACGCCTTCGTCGAGACGCTCGTCGACAAGGGCTCGAAGGCGCTGGCGGTGAAGTGGGACGACGAGCTCGTCAAGGCGACCTGCCTGACCCGCGACGGCGCCGTCGTCCACCCGAACTTCCAGCCCAAGGCGGCCTAAGGCCGCTCGCCCCGAAATCGGAGGAGACCTCATGGCTACCCTTCCCCCCGACCAGGCGGCCGAGCAGGCACGCGCCGCCGCGGCCGCCGCCCGCAACGCCGCCGACATCGCCGCCCGCGCCGCCGACCAGGCGGCGATCATCGCCGACAGCGTCGGCCACGGCGTCGCCGCCGCGACCCACGGCGCCATCGATCCGACCGTGTTCCGCCTCGCGATCTTCGTGCTGGCGATCTTCGTCGGCTACTACGTGGTCTGGTCGGTGACCCCGGCCCTCCACACCCCGCTGATGTCCGTCACCAACGCGATCTCCTCGGTGATCGTCGTCGGCGCCATCCTGGCCGTCGGCGTCCCGCTGATCGAGAAGGGCACCGGCTGGGCCCGCTTCTTCGGGTTCATCGGCCTGGTCTTCGCCAGCGTGAACATCTTCGGCGGCTTCCTCGTCACCCAGCGCATGCTCAGCATGTACAAGAAGAAGGCCTGAGGCGATGTCGGAGAACGTCTCCTCGCTCCTCTACCTCGTCTCCGGCGTCCTGTTCATCCTGGCGCTGCGGGGCCTGTCCCACCCGACCACCTCCCGGCAGGGCAACCTGTACGGCATGATCGGCATGGGCATCGCCATCCTGACGACGCTGATCGGCCACGCGCCGTCCGGCGTCGGGGCGTGGTTCCTGGTGCTGCTCGGCCTCGGCATCGGCGGCGGCGCCGGCGCGGTGATCGCCAAGCGCGTGCCGATGACCGCGATGCCGCAGCTCGTGGCCGCCTTCCACTCCCTCGTCGGCCTCGCGGCCGTCGCGGTGGCGGCCGGTGCGCTCTACGCGCCGCAGGCCTTCGGCATCATCGAGAACGGCGCCATCCACAAGCAGTCGCTGTTCGAGATGGGGCTCGGTGTCGCCATCGGCGCCATCACCTTCACCGGCTCGGTGATCGCGTTCCTCAAGCTCGACGGCCGCATGTCGGGCAAGCCGATCATGCTGCCGCAGCGCCACGTCATCAACATCGTGCTGGCCGTGGTGCTGGTCGCGCTGCTGATCGGCTTCATCGGCGGCGGCAGCAAGGTGCTGTTCTGGCTGATCGTGATCCTGTCCTTCGTGCTCGGCGGCCTCCTGATCATCCCGATCGGCGGCGCGGACATGCCGGTCGTGGTCTCGATGCTCAACTCGTATTCGGGCTGGGCGGCCGCGGGCATCGGCTTCACGCTGGGCAACCTCGCGCTGATCATCACCGGCGCGCTGGTCGGCTCGTCGGGCGCGATCCTGTCCTACATCATGTGCCACGCGATGAACCGCTCGTTCATCTCGGTGATCCTCGGCGGCTTCGGCGGCGACGCCGCGGGGGCCGGCGCTGGCGGCGGCCAGGTCGAGACCCGGCCGGTCAAGCAGGGCTCGGCCGACGACGCGGCCTTCATCATGAAGAACGCCGAGAAGGTCATCATCGTGCCGGGTTACGGCATGGCGGTGGCGCAGGCCCAGCACTCGCTCCGCGAGATGGCCGACCAGCTCAAGAAGGCCGGCGTCGACGTCAAGTACGCCATCCACCCGGTGGCGGGCCGCATGCCTGGCCACATGAACGTGCTGCTCGCCGAGGCCAACGTGCCCTACGACGAGGTGCACGAATTGGAGGACATCAACGGCGAGTTCCCGCAGGCCGACGTGGCCTTCGTGATCGGCGCCAACGACGTCACCAACCCGGCCGCCAAGACCGATCCGCAATCGCCGATCTACGGCATGCCGATCCTCGACGTGGAGCGGGCCAAGACCGTGCTGTTCATCAAGCGCGGCATGGGCTCGGGCTATGCGGGCGTCGAGAACGAGGTGTTCTTCCGCGACAACACCATGATGCTGTTCGGCGACGCCAAGAAGGTGGTCGACGAGATCGTCAAGAACTTCTGACGGCCGGCCCGGGAAGGGCTGGGCGTTCCGGGGGCCTTCTGCCCCGGATCGGGAAGCGGGGCCTCGTGCTCCGCTTTTCGCATTTCGGGAGCTCGCGCGCGAGAGAACCCCTCCCCCTCTGCGGGAACCGGTTTGGCGGCTCCGGGCACGCTTCGACGGGAACATGCGACTGTCGCCCGGCTGCGGCAGCGCGCGGCCGCGAATCCCGCTACACTCCCGCCCGTGTCCATACTCCTCGACCTGCCCCGACCCCTCCTCGACGTCCACCGCTCGGCCCTCGGGCGGCCCTGGCACGAGCGCTGCGCCTCGGCGCAGGCGCAGGGGCTGGCGGTCGCCATCGCCCAGGGGCACGGCCTGCCCGAGGTGCTGGCCCGCGTGCTCGCCGGGCGCGGCGTCGACCTCCACGCCGTGCCGGGCTTCCTCGAGCCGCGCCTGCGCGACCTCATGCCCGACCCCGCGGTCCTGGTCGACATGGAGGCGGCGGCCGACCGGCTCGCCGCCGCGATCGCGCGCCGCGAGAAAGTCGCGATCTTCGGCGATTACGACGTCGACGGCGCGGCGAGCGCCGCCCTGCTCGCGAGCGCGCTGCGCGACCTCGGCGTGCCCTACCGTCTCCACATCCCCGACCGGATCACCGAGGGCTACGGCCCGAACGTCGCGGCGGTGCGCATGCTGGCGCAGGAGGGCGCGACGCTGCTCGTCACGGTCGATTGCGGCACCGCCGGGCACGAGCCGCTCGCCGAGGCCGGCCGCCTCGGCATGGACGTGGTGGTGCTCGACCATCACGGCGCGCCGGAGGTGCTCCCGCCGGTCCGCGCGCTCGTCAACCCGAACCGCCTCGACGACCTGTCGGGACTCGGCCATCTCTGCGCCGCGGGCGTGGTCTTCCTCACGCTGGTGGCGCTCAACCGGCGCCTGCGCCGGGACGGGCTCGCCATCCCCGACCTGATGGCCGGGCTCGACCTCGTGGCGCTCGCCACGGTGGCCGACGTGGTGCCGCTGCGCGGCCTCAACCGCGCTTTCGTGCGCCAGGGTCTGGCGGTGATGCGCGGCCGCGGCCGGCGTGGGCTCGCCGCCCTCCTCGACGCGGCCGGCCTGTCGGAGACGCCGCAGGCCTGGCATCTCGGCTTCCTGCTCGGGCCCCGCATCAATGCCGGCGGCCGCATCGGCGATGCGACTTTGGGCGCGCGCCTGCTCCTGTCCGAGGACCCGATCGAGGCCGCCGGCATCGCCGCGCAGCTCGACGCGCTCAACCGCGAGCGCCAGGCGATCGAGGCCGCCGCCGTTGCCGAGGCCGAAGCCGAGATGGGAATGCGCCTGGAGCGCGATCCCGACCAGCCGGTCCTCGTCGCCGGCAGCCCGGACTGGCATCCGGGCGTGGTCGGGCTGATCGCGGCGCGGCTGAAGGAGCGCTTCGGCCGCCCGGCCTTCGCCTTCGCGCTGCGCGAGGACGGCACCGCCACCGGATCGGGCCGCTCGATTCCCGGCGCCGATCTCGGGCGGGCGGTGCGGGCCTGCGTCGAGGCGGGCCTCGCGGCGAAGGGCGGTGGCCACGCCATGGCGGCGGGCGTGACGCTCGCCGCCCTCGACCTCGACCGCTTCCGCGAGGCACTCGCCGGCGACCTCGCCGCCTCGGTGGCCGAGGCGCGCCTCGGCGAGGCTCTGCTCGTCGACGGTCTCGTCTCCGCCGGCGGCGTGCAGCCGGACCTGGCGGACGCCGTGGAGCGGGCGGGCCCCTTCGGCCAGGGCGCGCCGGAGCCCGTCTTCGCCCTCGCCCGCCACCGCATCGCCGATGCCCGGGTCGTCGGCACCGGCCACGTGAAGGCGCAGCTGCGCGGCCGGGACGGCGTCGCGGTCGGCGCCATCGCGTTCCGGGCGGCGGAATCGCCGGTCGGGCGCCTGCTCCTCTCCCGCATCGGCCGCGACATCCACGCCGCCGGCACCCTCTCCCGCGACCGCTGGCGCGGCAGCGACCGGGTCGAGCTGCGCCTGAGCGACGTGGCCGAGGCCGATTGAGCCGGCCAAGGATCTGGTCCGGTACCCGGCTTGACACCCCCCGGCGGCCCCACCATAAGGGCCCCGTCGCCGACACGGCGGCCCCTGCCGGTGACGGCAGCGTGGGGGAATGTCCCGAGCGGCAAAGGGGGCGGACTGTAAATCCGCTGGCTATGCCTTCGTAGGTTCGAGTCCTACTTCCCCCACCATCCTCCCTCCCCTGCTCCCCGCACGATCGTCCGGACTGTCCAGGTCCCGCTCGATCGGCCGAGTGCGGCCCTCGTCGCGCACGCCGATCGGTCGGCGACGGGTGGCTGGATCACGAGATCCCTCACGCCGTGGCGGCGTCCACCAGCGTGTTCAGCGGCGGCCACCAGCGGGCGAACAGCGCCTTCACGGCCTCGCTCTCTCCCAGGAGCGTGACCAGGGCCGATACGTCGTTGAGGCCCCTCGGCCGCGTCGAAATTGATGCGCTGCCGGTCTTTGAGCATCTGCTTGATCTGCGGGATTAGATCCTCTTCGCCCATCTCGTCGAAGCGGCCGCGTCCGTAGCGCCCGTCCTTCTCCAGGAACACCGACCGGTACCGTGGGGCGAGCGGGTCACCCGGACGGCGTCCAAGCGCCTCGTCCGCCAGCGCAATCCGGCCGCCGTCGCGGAGCCCGGACGTCGACGGCACCGGGCCGTCGGGGTCCGGTGTCGTCACCTTGACAGGGGCAGGACACCCCCTCATAAGGACGCGCCGCCGACACGGCGGCCCCTGCCGGCGACGGCAGCGTGGGGGAATGTCCCGAGCGGCAAAGGGGGCGGACTGTAAATCCGCTGGCTATGCCTTCGTAGGTTCGAGTCCTACTTCCCCCACCATCCTCCCTCCCCTGCTCTCCCGCACGATCGTCCGGACTGTCCAGGTCCCGCGCGATCGGCCGGCCCGATGGGGCGGGTGGATCAGTGATCCACCACCTCGCCGAGCGCCGCCAGCAGCGACGAGCGCGCCCGGCTCACCCGGCTCTTCACCGTGCCGACCTGGCAGCCGAGCCGCAGGGCGGCCTCCTCGTAGGTGTAGCCCTCGGCACCGATCAGCAAAAGCGCCTGGCGCTGGGCCTCGGGCAGGGCCTCCATCCGCTCCCGGACCACCCGCAGGGTGCTGGCATGGTCCTGGTCGGCCGGCGCGGCCAGTTGACCGGCGAGGATCCCGTCGCCATCCTCGACTTC
Organism: Methylobacterium sp. 17Sr1-1; assembly: GCF_003173775.1. NCBI lineage: Bacteria > Pseudomonadati > Pseudomonadota > Alphaproteobacteria > Hyphomicrobiales > Methylobacteriaceae > Methylobacterium > Methylobacterium sp. 17Sr1-1. The sequence goes on from NZ_CP029552.1 coordinate 4,075,347, forward strand.
CCGGCGGCCCTTCCGCAGATCCGTGTAGAACTGGTTGCGCATGATCGTGAACAACCAGGCGGTGAAATTCGTCCCGGCCTGGAACCGATGCTGGTTCGCCCAGGCCCGGGCGCAGGTTTCCTGAACCAGGTCGTCGGCCCGCACCACGTCGTGCGACAACGAGAGACCGAAGGTGCGCAGGGCCGGCAACGCCGTCATCAGGGCGTTACGGAAGTCGAAGCTGATGGCTTCGCCGCGCGCCGCCAGGGCGGCCTCGAACCGGGCCAGCAGCTCGGCGAGGCGCGACGGCAGCTCGGTCTGGGCGACAGGGCTGAAGTATTGTTGCAGAGGTTTTCTGAGGTAATCTTGGATGACATGGGAGGGGAGCGTGTCGGCGGGCGTCAGTGGCGCGGACGGGAGCGCGGTCGGATCGATCTTCATTGTCGAGAGAGGGCCCCTGGTCCCGTGAGATGCCATCTTTTTAACGGTTCGAATTTCGATGGCAATAGAAGCTTGACCGATGCTCGATGAAGCCGGCGCCCTCGCGGCCCTCGCCGCCCTGGCGCAGGAGACGCGGCTGCGCACGCTGCGAACCCTGCTGCACGCCTATCCCGAGGGCATTCCCGCCGGTCGTCTCGCCGCCGCTTCGGGCTGCGCGCCCTCGACCCTGACCTTCCACCTCCGGCAGTTGCAGGAGGCGGGCCTCGTCGAGTCGCGCCGCCAGGGCGCCTCGATGATCTACTCCGCGCGTCCCGCGGGCCTCGCGGACCTGACCGCGTACCTCACCGAGGCCTGCTGCGGCGGCAAGCCGGAGGCCTGCCTGCCGGTCTCCTGCTGCGGCGACGCGGCTCCTCGGCAGCCCGGGCCGGCGGCGACCGACGCCGCCTCCGCGCCCGGCGCCCCGACCGGATAGAGGATTCGACACGCCGTTGGGGCTCGCGCCGACCGGCCGGTTTCCGCCCTCCGCGCAGGGCGGGGATGAGCCGGCGGGCAGGTGTGGCGGGCACGGCTTTGGGCTACGCGTCACTGGGAGTGGCGACACGGAGCGCGGGACGGATGACGGGCGTGGCGGAGCCGATGGCGGCGGAGGTGGCCGACGGCCTGCCGACCCGGGCGAGGCTGTGGGCGATGCTGGCGATCGGCATCGCCATGTCGATGGCGGTGCTCGACGGCGCCATCGTCAACGTCGCCCTGCCGGTGATGGCCCGGGATCTCCAGGTCAGCCCCGGCGCCGCGATCTTCGTCACCAACGGCTACCAGCTCGCCGTCACAGCGGCTCTGCTGCCGCTGGCCTCGCTGGGCGACATCCTCGGCTACAAGCGGGTCTACTGCACGGGGCTGGCGCTGTTCGCCGCCGCGTCGCTGGCCTGCGCGCTCGCCGGCTCGCTGCCGGTGCTGGTCGCGGCCCGCATCGTGCAGGGCCTCGGCGCGGCCGGGATCATGAGCGTCAACATCGCGCTCGTGCGCTTCGTCTATCCCCACCGGATGATCGGGCGCGGCGTCGGCACCATGGCGCTCATCGTGGCGATCGCCTCGGCGGCGGGCCCGAGCGTCGCGGCCGCAATCCTGTCGGTGGCGAGCTGGCCGTGGCTGTTCCTCGTCAACGTCCCCCTCGGGATCGCCGCGCTGGTGCTCGCGACCCGGATGCTGCCGATGACGCCCCGCAGCGGCGCCCGGTTCGACGCCCTGAGCGCGCTCCTCAACGCGCTGTTCTTCTGCCTGCTGATCACCGGCGTCGACGGGCTCGGCGAGCCGGGCCGGAGCGGCACGGCGCTCGGCCTGCTCGCCGGGGCAGCGGTGATCGGCACCGCCTTCGTGTGGATGCAGGCCCGCCTGCCGGCCCCGCTCCTGCCGATCGACCTCCTGCGCATCCCGGTCTTCGCGCTGTCGATGGTGAGCTCGCTCTGCTCGTTCTCGGCCCAGATGATGGCCTACGTCGCCCTGCCGTTCTACTTCCAGGACGTGCTCCACCTCACCAGCACCCAGACCGGGGTGCTGATGACGCCCTGGCCGATCGCCATCGCGGTGATCGCCCCCTTCGCCGGGCGCCTGGCCGACCGCTACCCGCCGGGGCTTCTCGGCGGCATCGGCCTCGTCGCCCTGTCGGCGGGCCTCGCCCTGATGGCGAGCGTGCCCCCGGACGCCTCGCCGCTCGCCATCGCCCTGCGGCTGACCCTGTGCGGCCTCGGCTTCGGGCTGTTCCAGTCGCCCAACAACAAGGTGATCATCACCAGCGCGCCGCGGGAGCGCAGCGGCGGGGCGAGCGGCATGCAATCGACCGCGCGCCTCCTCGGCCAGTCCCTCGGCGCCGCCATGGTGGCGGTGATCTTCGGCTACCTCCACACCGGCGGCACCGTGACGGTCCTGTGGATCGCGAGCGCGCTGGCGCTGACCGGTGCCGTCGCGAGCGGGCTGCGGGTCAGGCGCTGACGGGCCGCGGCCATTCCCTGCGCGGCGTGCGGCGGAAGTACCGTCCTTCACATTCATGACGCGCACAGATCGGAATCTGCCGCGTCCGCGACTCCCACGGATCGAGCCGTCGTCCTCGAACGTGGCCCGCGAACCGGTCGGCGAGGACCGGATCCCGGAGCGGCGTCCGGTCGCGCTGCGATCGGGCCCTGCTCCAGACCATCGATTTTGCTGAATTTTCTTCGAAAAACCGGTCTCCGCTTTGCCGGACAATGCTCTGAAGGGCCACCATGGACGCGCGCGTCGTCGACTCCTCCACCCGCGGGGCCTCCGCGCCCGGCGTCCTGGCCCGCGAGCGCATCGTGGCACGGGCCGGCTTCAACCGCTGGCTCGTCCCGCCGGCGGCGCTCGCCATCCACCTCTGCATCGGGATGTCCTACGGGCTGTCGGTGTTCTGGCTGCCGCTGTCGCGGGCGCTCAGCGCCGGCCGGCCGGCCCCGGCCGCGTGCCCCGACATGAGCCTCGCGACCGCCCTCGTCACCACGACCTGCGACTGGCGCGTCAGCGACCTCGTCCTGGTATTCTCGATCGGCATCGTCATGCTCGGCCTCTCCGCGGCCCTGTTCGGCGGCTGGCTCGAGCGGTCAGGACCCCGCAAGGCCGGCCTCGCGGCGGCCCTGGCCTGGGGCGGCGGGTTCCTGATCGGGGCGCTCGGGGTCTATCTCCACCAGCTCTGGCTGATCTGGCTCGGCATGGGGCTGATCGGCGGCGTGGGCCTCGGCCTCGGCTACATCTCGCCAGTCTCGACCCTGGTGAAGTGGTTTCCGGACCGGCGCGGCATGGCCACCGGCATGGCGATCATGGGCTTCGGCGGCGGCGCGATGATCGGCTCGCCGCTCGCCGACCTGCTCATCACCCACTTCAAGGGGCCGGATTCCCCCGGGGTCTGGCAGACCCTCGCGGCGATGGGCGCCGGCTATCTCGTCGTCATGCTGTGCGGGGCCTTCGGCTACCGCGTGCCGCCGGACGGCTGGCAGCCCCCGGGCTGGAGCTCGCCGGCCGGCTGCGACCGGATGATCACCAGCGGCCACGTCCACCTCGCCGACGCGCACCGGACGCTCCAGTTCTGGCTGCTCTGGGCGATGCTGTGCCTCAACGTCTCGGCCGGGATCGGCGTGCTGGCGCTGGCCTCTCCGATGCTCCAGGAGATTTTCGGCGGCGCGCTGATCGGCCGGCCGGAGGTCGGGTTCGGCCAGCTCGATGCCGGGGGGAAGGCGCAGGTCGCGGCGATCGCCGCCGGCTTCGTCGGGTTGTTGTCGCTGTTCAACATCCTGGGCCGGTTCTTCTGGGCAACGCTCTCCGACCGCATCGGCCGGAAGGCCACCTACGCCACCTTCTTCGCCCTCGGCGGCGTGCTCTACGCCGCCGCACCCTGGGCCGCCGGCCTCGGTTCGCAGGCGTCGTTCGTGCTCATCCTCTGCGTGATCCTCTCGATGTATGGCGGCGGCTTCGCGACGATCCCCGCCTACCTCGCCGACCTGTTCGGCACCCGGTTCGTCGGCGCGATCCACGGCCGCCTGCTCACCGCCTGGTCGACGGCGGGCGTCGTCGGCCCCCTCGTCGTGACCGCGATCCGGCAGGCGCAGGTCGATGCGGGCCTCCAGGGCGCGGCGCTCTACGGCCGCACGCTCCTGATCCTGGCTGGCTTCCTGGCCGCCGGGTTCGTGGCGAACCTGCTGGTGCGGCCGCTCGCGCGGCGCTGGTTCATGGACGGGACCGAGGCCGCCTCCGGCGCGCTGGAGCCCGCGGGCCCGTCCGGCTCGTTCGGGATCGGCCGGGGCGGCCTGACGCCGGCGGCGGCGCTCGCCTGGGCCGCGGTCGGGCTGCCGATCCTGTGGGGCGTGTGGATCACGCTCGCCAAGGCGCTGATCCTGTTCCGGTAGCGGGCGTCAGGCCATCGTCGTGGAGCGCGGCGGGAGATGGAGGAGCACCGCCTCGGTCTCCGCCGAGGGGTGGCGCGGATAGCGCTCCATCACCAGCGGGTCGTGGCCGGGCACGATCCGCTCCGGATCGCCGGCGAGCCGCGCGAGCGTCCGCCAGCTCTCCATCATCGCGGCGATGTCGACCACGATCGGAAACGGGTTCTGCTGGGCGAGGTTGGCGTAGAAATGGGCGGCGTCCGAGGCGAGGACGACGGGGCCGCGTGCCGTCTCGACCCGCACGCATTGCAGGCCCCGCGTGTGCCCCGGCACCGCGTGGACCGTGACCCCGGCCGCGATCTCCCCCGTGCCGTCGACGAAGGCGACCCGCCCCTCGTAGACCCGCCGCACCATGGTGCAGACGTCCTCGACCGAGAAGGCGCCACGCAGCCGCGCGTGGCACATGCAGCGCCCCGTCGCGTAGGCCATCTCGGCGTCCTGGAGGTGGAAGGTCGCGTTCGGGAACGCCGACAGGTTGCCGGCGTGATCGTAGTGGAGATGCGTGATGACCACGTCCCGCACCGTCGCGGGATCGACGCCGAGATCCCGCAAGCCGTCGAGCGGATGGCGCACCATCGTCCGGCCGTAGGCCGCGCAGGCCGGCCAGTCGAACCCGGTATCGACGACGATCACCCGCTCGTCGTTGCGGATCACCCAGACGAAGTAGTCGATGGGCATCGGCCCGTCATGCGGATCTCCGTCGGGCGGCGGGTAGAGCAGGTTCAGCGACGCCGGGCGCTCGTGCGTCGCGTAGCGCAGCGCGAAGACCTCGTAGTCCGGCACGCCGACCTCCTGTGTGTTGTACTAATCCTTCGCCGAGGCCGGCAGTGCCGCCAGGAACGCGTCGATCGCGGTGTGGTCGGCCTCCGCCCCGAGATCCGCCAGCGCGTCCTGCCAGAGTGCGGCGATCGTCCGCGACAGCGGCGCCGGCACACCCTCGTGGCGCGCGAGATCGTCCGCCGTGCGCAGGTCCTTGGCCATCAGCGCCATGGAGAACCCGGACGTGTAGGATTTCGGGATCACGTAGGGCTTCAGCTTGACGTCGGTGGAGTTGTTGCGGCCCGTCGAGACGTTGAGGATGTCGGTCATCAGCGTAGGGTCGAGGCCGAAGCTCGCACCGATGCGCAGGGCTTCGCAGGCGGCGGTCAGGCCCGCGGCGGAGACGTAGTTGTTCAACGCCTTCATGGCGTGGCCGGAGCCGACCGGGCCGGTCTCGAACACGGAGGTGCCGAGGCTCCCCAGGAGCGGCCGCACCGCGTCGGCGTGATCCCCGCCGACCATGATGGCCAGCGTGCCGTCGACGGCGCGCTTCACACCGCCCGAGACGGGGGCGTCGACGAGGACGATACCCCGATCGGCCAGCTCTTTCGCGAGGTCGCGGGTGCCGACCGGCGCCGAGGAGCTCATGTCGATCACGATCGCGCCCGGGGCGAGGTGTCCGGCGATCCCCTCCGGCCCGGCGAGGACGGCGCGCACCGTCTTGCCGTCCGGCAGCATCGTCACGACGGCGCCAGCTCCCTCCGCCGCCTCCCCGGCGGAGGACGCCGTCCGGCCCCCCGCCTGCGCGAAGGCCGCCGCGGCGGCCGGGGACGGGTCGAACCCGACCACGTTCCAGCCCGCCGCGACGAGGCGGCTCGCCATCGGCAGCCCCATCTTGCCGAGGCCCAGGAAGGCGATGCGGGCGGAGGACGGGTCGAGGCTCATGATTGTCCCCACCGTCACGCCTTGTCGGAGAGGGCGCCCTCGGCCTTCAGGACCTCGTGCGCGGCCTTGAACGCCTCGAGGCCGGACGGGATGCCGCAATAGACGGTGGCGTGGAGCAGGATCTCCTTGATCTCCTCGACGCTGACGCCGTTGGCGAGCGCGCCCTTGACGTGCAGCTTGAGCTCCGCCGGCTTCGACAGGGCGGTCAGCATCGCGAGGTTGAGCATCGAGCGCGTCCTGCGGTCGAGCCCGTCGCGCGTCCAGGCGTAGCCCCAGCACCACTCGGTCGTGATGCGCTGGAACGCCATCATGAAGTCGTCGGCCTTGGCGAGGCTGCTATCGACGTAGTCCGCCCCGAGCACCTCCCGGCGGACCTCGAGCCCCTTCTCGAATTGCTCGCTCTCGGCCATCGTGCCCTCCCCGGCGCGTCCGTTTCCCCGGACGGTAGCAGGCAACCGGACGGAGATCGACGGGGGCCGGCGGCGAAATCGGGCGCGCTCAACCGGGGATGGTGCCACCCGCGACGATGCGACAGAACGGTCTTGATCGTCCCCGGTGAACCGCCCCGCCCCGCGCCGGGACGCAACGAGATTCGAGATCATGAACCCGCTCCGCCGCATGCTGCCCTCCAACCACGCCCTGTTCGTGTTCGAGGCGGTGGCGCGCAACACCAGCTTCACCCGGGCGGCGGCCGAGCTGAACGTGACCCAGCCCGCCGTCAGCAAGGCGATGGCGCAGCTCGAGCGCCATCTCGGCGTGCGCCTCATCGACCGCTCGGCCGAGGGCATCGCGCTGACCGAGGACGGGGCGATCCTCTACCGGCGGGTGGCGGACGGGTTCCGGGGCATCGAGGCGGCCCTGCGCGAGATCGACATCCGCCGCACCGGCATCGACACGGTCACGCTCTCCCTCTCCTCGGCCTTCACCACCCACTGGTTGATGCCGCGCATCAACACCCTGCAGGAGGCGTTCCCGTCGGTCGATTTCCGCTTCCAGCTCATCCCCGGCGCGCTCGCCGGCCCGGTCGACGACGTCGATCTCGGCATGCGCTTCGTCGAGGGGCCGGACCTCGACCACGAGGCGCTGTTCCTGATGAACGAGGTGATGCTGCCGGTCTGCAGCCCGGCCTACCGCGCCGGGCGGGAGGCGGACCCGGAGAGCCGCACCACCTTCGTCAACCTCACCGCCACCTCGCCGATGTGGATCGGCGGGGTCGATCCCGGGCCGGACTGGAACGGCTCGCGGGCCTCCCTCAACTTCTCCGACTACGCCGTCGTGCTCCAGGCCGCGTTGCTCGGCCAGGGCGTCGCGCTGGGCTGGATGAGCGTCGTCTCGCACTGGCTCTCGACCGGCGACCTCGTGCCGGCCGCCGACCGCGTCACCCGAACGGCGCGGGTGTGCCAGCTCATCCATCTGCGCTCGCGGCCCCTGCGCCGCTCCGTCGTCGCCGTGCGCGATTGGCTCGTCGCCGAGATGCGGGCCGACGTCGCGCGGGTCGACAAGATCTATCCGGAACTCGGGCTGATCCGGACCTGCTTCGAGGCCTCATAACCCCTGGTTATGCCCCTGCGGATTTTTTCGACATTGATCGAAGCCGCCGCTTTTGTGAGCTTTCCCCGGTCGGCGACACCGGACGCGAAGGCAGCGCCACGATGGCAGCAGGATCGGACACGGGACGGACGCGCGATCCGCTCTCCGGCGGCAGCATCGGGGTGTCGATCCGCAACGCGACCCGGCGCTACGGCGCCTTCACCGCCCTCGACGACGTCTCCCTCGACGTGGCGCCGGGCGAGTTCCTCTCCCTGCTCGGCCCCTCCGGCTCAGGGAAAACCACCCTGCTCGGCATCCTCGGCGGCTTCACGGTGCCGTCCTCCGGCAGCGTGCATTTCGGCGAGACCGACGTCACCTTCGTGCCGCCGCACAAGCGCGGCATCGGGGTGGTGTTCCAGAACTACGCCCTGTTCCCCCATCTGAGCGTGGCCGAGAACATCGCCTTCCCGCTGCGGGCCCGGAGCGAGCCGAAAGCCACCTGGGGCCGGCGCGTCGCCGAGGCGCTCGCGATGGTGGAGCTCACCGGCTACGAGGATCGGGCGATCTCGCAGCTCTCCGGCGGCCAGCGCCAGCGCGTGGCGCTCGCCCGCGCCATCGTGTTCCGGCCGCGACTGATCCTGATGGACGAGCCGCTCTCGGCCCTGGACAAACAGCTGCGCGAGTCGATGCAGATCGAGCTGCGCCGCCTGCACCGGCAGCTCGAAGCCACCATCATCTACGTCACTCACGACCAGCGCGAGGCGCTGACGATGAGCGACCGCATCGCGATCCTGCGCGGCGGGCGCCTCGCCCAGGTCGACACGCCCGAGCGCCTGCACGACCGGCCGGCGAGCGCCTTCGTGGCGAGCTTCATCGGCGAATCGACCCTGGTGCCGGTGACCCGCTCGGGCCCGGACGGCGTCGTCCTCGGGACCGCGATCCTGCGCAGCGCCCGGCCGCTGCCGGAGGGGGCCGGGCTCCTCCTGGCGCTCCAGACCGAGAAGCTCCTCGTCGCCGGCGAGACCGTGCCCGACGGCTACAACCGCCTCACCGGCCGCGTCACCGACATCGTCTACCAGGGCGAGAGCCTGAAGGTCTTCCTCGCCCTCGACGGCGGGCCCGAGATCTCCCTGCGCCAGCCGGCCCACCATGCCGGGCGCAGCGCCGTCCCGCCCGTCGGTGCGCCCCTCACCGCCCTCATCCATCCGCAGGACACGATCATCGTGCCGGCGGAACCGGCGTGAGCCTTCCCCTCCTCGACCCTTCGGAGAGTCCCACGATGACCGCCCCGTCTCTCGACCAGTTCAAGGTCCTCACCTTCGATGTCGTCGGCACCCTGATCGACTTCGAGAAAGGCATCCTCGACCAGATGCGCGCCGTCTCCGGCCGCAGCCACGAGGAATTGAGCGACGCCCGGATCTTCGCCTCCTACCTCAAGGGCCGGGAGCTGAACTACGAGCGGTCGAGCGAGGTGTTCGCGGACGTCTACCGTCACGTGGCCAAAGAGTTCGGCTTTCCGAACTCGGATGCCGACGCCGATGCGTTCCAGCTCTCGGTCCTGCGCTGGCCCGCCTTCTCGGATTCGGTGGCGGCCCTGAAGCGCCTGCGCCGGCACTTCCGCCTCGTGGCGATGACCAACGCCGACCGCTCGGCCTTCTCGTTCTACTCACACACCCTCGGCAACCCGTTCCACGACAGCGTCACCTACGACGAGGCCGGCGTCGCCAAGCCCGATCCGCAATTCTTCGCCTTCAACCGCGGCCGCCAATCGGCCTTCGGCTACAAGCAGAGCGACATTCTCCACGTCGCCCAGAGCCAGTACCACGACATCGGCGTCGCCCGGGATCTCGGCTACTCGGTGTGCTGGATCGAGCGCCGCCAGGGGCTCGCCGGCTTCGGCGGCACGCCCGAGCCGGCCCGCCTGACCACGCCGGACTACCATTTCCCGACGCTCGAAAAACTCGCCGACGCCGTCGACGCGGCCTTCGCCGCCGGCGCCCGGCAGGCAGCCTGACCATGACCGCCTTCCCGAAGCCTCCGGTCGCCTCGCTCTGGGCCGCCGGCGCGGCGCCGGCCGGACGCTTCGGGCCGCTCGAGAGCGACGTCCAGGCGGACGTCGCGATCGTCGGCGGCGGCTATACCGGCCTCACGGCGGCCCTGGCGCTGGCCGAACGCGGCGAGCGGGCGGTGGTGCTGGAAGCGAGCACGATCGGCTGGGGCGCGAGCGGACGCAACGGCGGCGTCGTCTCGGCGAAGTTCCGCCCCTCGTTCCAGGCCATCGCGGCCCGGCACGGGATCGCGGTGGCCAAGCGCATGCATGCCATCGCGTATGCCTCCGTCGAGACCCTGGAGCGGCTGATCGCCGAGCACGGCATCACGCAGGCGAACTACGCCCGGGTCGGTCAGCTCAAATGCGCCCACACGCCCCACACCCTGGCGGCGACGGTCGCCGACATGGAGTGGATGCGCCGGGAGATGGGTGACGGCTCCGTCACCGAACTCTCTCGCGAGGCGGTGGAGGGCGAGACCGGCTCGCGGGATTTCGTCGGCGGTGTGCTCTCGGCCAAGGCCGGCGGCCTGCACCCGCTCAACTACGCGAATGGCCTCGCCCGGGCGGTCGACGCCAAGGGCCTCGCGATCCACGAGGCGAGCCCGGCGCTCCGCCTGCACCGCGAGGCGGGCGGCGTCCGGGTCGAGACGCCGGGCGGCTCGGTCCGGGCGCGCCAGGTGATCGTGGCGACGAACGGCTACACCGACCTCACCGGGGCGGCCGCGCCGTTGCGCACCCGCCTGATCCCGTTCCGCAGCGCGATCCTCGCCACCGCGCCGTTGTCCGACAACCTGCGCGCCGCGATCCTGCCGAGCCGGCGGATCTACGTCGAGACCCGGCGGATGATGCGCTGGTTCCGGATGGTCGACGACCGGATGGTGTTCGGCGGCCGCGGCGCCTTCGGGCGGGAGGATTCGGAAGGAGCCTTCGCCACCTTGCACCGGGCGATGGTGCGCACCTTCCCGGCGCTCGCGGATACGCCTGTCGCCCATCGCTGGTCGGGCCTCGTCGGCATGACGCTCGACGCGTTCCCGCATGTCGGCCGGCTCGACGACCGGGTGAGCTTCGCCATGGGCTACAACGGCGCCGGGGTCGCGATGTCGAGCCATCTGGGAGGCTTGGCCGCCGCGTTCGCCCTCGGCGAGAGCCCGGACGTCGCGCTGCTCTCCGCCGACGGCTTCCAACCCGTTCCGTTCTACGCATTGCGCGAGCCGGCGGTCCGGCTCGTCGCCGGCTGGTACCAGTTCCTGGACACGATCGGCCGCTGAGCAAGGCCGTCACACAGAGGAGAAGTCGAGATGGCGTCGCTGATTCGAACCACCGTCCTGGCCTGCCTCGTCGGGACGGCCGCGCCGGCTCTGGCCGCCGAGCAGATCACCTTCGTGTCGCAGGGCGGCGCCTACCAGCAGGCCCAGACGGTGGCGATCCTCGATCCGGCCGCCAAGGCGCTCGGCATCACGATCAACCAGGACAGCGCTCCCGATGCCTGGCCGGTGATCCGCACGCAAGGCGCCACTGGCAAGCCGACCTGGGACGTCGTCGACACCCCGACCCAGGATTGCGTGCGCGGCGGCAAGACCGGGCTGATCGAGAAGCTCGACTTCGCGAAGATCCCGAACGCCGCCGCCATCCCGGCCGCCTACAAGACCGAGTACTCGGTCCCCTACGAGTTCTATTCGAGCGTTCTGGCCTACAACAAGAGCAAGTACGGCAAGAACCCGCCGCAATCCTGGGCCGATTTCTGGGACGTGAAGAAGTTCCCGGGCGCGCGAGCCCTGCGCAACCACCCCTTCGCGACCCTCGAGGCGGCTTTGATGGCCGACGGCGTCGCGCCCGACAAGCTCTACCCCCTCGACGTCGACCGCGCCTTCCGCAAGCTCGAGGCGATCAAGCCGCATATCAGCGTGTGGTGGACCTCCGGCGGCCAGTCTGCCCTGCTGATCCAGGGCGGCGAGGTCGACATGGAGATGATCTGGAACGGCCGCGTCTCGGCCGTGATCGAGGCCGGGGCGGATGCCGACTACACCTACAACCAGGGCATTCTGCAGAACACCTCGCTCTGCATCCTGAAGAACGCCCCGAACCTTGCCACCGCGGTGAAGTTCGTCAACCAGGCGATCGACCCGAAGCTCCAGGCCAACCTGCCGCTCAACATCCCCTACGGCCCCGGCAACCCGGCGGCCTTCGACACCGGCATCATCCCGGCTTCTCTCGCCGCCAAGCTGCCGAGCTCGCCCGACAACGCGAAGAAGCAGGCGGTGCTCTCGGCCGAGTGGTGGACCTCCGAGGCCGGCGATGCCGCGCTCAAGCGCTGGGCCGACTTCGTGCAGAAGAAGTAAGGCGCGTCGCCCTCCCCTGAACCCTCCCCTCGCTGCGGGGGAGGTCGCGACCGTTAGGAAGAGCGCGATCTGGATCGGCGTCGCGCTGCCCCTCTCCCGGCCCACCCTGTGGGCCCCTCTCCCGACCCAAGTCGAGCAAGTCCGACTTGGGCAAGAGAGTGCGGACCTCGGGCTTGCCCGAGGTCCGTTGGGGAGAGGGTCGAGGTCGGCGCCCCTCACGTATCCCTCGTCGCCGTGCCGCCGTCTCATCGCACCGGACATCCCGCCATGACTCACCCCAGCCCCGCCCTGCGGCGGCACGAGCGGCGCGAAGCCCTCCTCGTCCTCGGGCTTCTTCTCCCCGCCCTCGCGGTGGTCACGGTGCTGCTCCTGGTGCCGCTCGCCTGGCTCGCGGTGCAGTCGGTCACCGCCGACGGCGCGTTCAGCCTGGAGCATTACCGGCGCTTCCTCACCGAGGACATCTACTGGCGCAGCTTCCTGCTCACCTTCCGCATCGCGCTCGTCGTCACGGTCCTGGCGCTGCTGCTGGGCTATCCGGTCGCCTACGCCGCCGCGACCCTGCCGCGGCGCTGGAGCGTCGTGGTGCTGGGCCTGGTGATCCTGCCGTTCTGGACCAGCGTGCTCGTGCGGGCCTATGCCTGGATGGTGCTGCTGCAGCGCCGGGGCCTCGTCAATTCCGCCCTCCAGGGGCTCGGGCTCACCGATCAGCCGATCGCCCTCATCAACAACGAGTTCGGCACGGTGCTCGCCACCCTGCACATCCTCGTGCCGTTCATGGTGCTGCCGCTCTACGCCACGATGCAGCGTATCCCCCGGGACCTGATGCTCGCGGGCGCCAGCCTCGGCGGCGGACCGGCCCACGTGTTCCTGCGGGTGTTCCTGCCTCTCTCGATGCCGGGCGTCGTCGCCGGCACGGTCCTGGTCTTCGTCCTGGCGCTCGGCTTCTACATCACGCCGGAGCTGCTGGGCGGCGGACGCACCTTCATGGTGTCGATGCTGGTGAGCCGCAACGTCGAGATCTACAACCAGTGGGGCGCGGCGAGCGCCATCGGCGTGGTGCTGCTCGTCTGCGTGGCGGCCCTGTTCTGGCTCGCCTCCCGGGTGGTCCCGGTCGAGCGGATCATGGGAGCGCGCTGAGATGACCGCCTCGCTCCCCGCCCGCCTCGCGCTCGGCACCCTCGTGGCCCTGGTGCTGCTCTTTCTCGTCCTGCCGATCCTGATCGTGGTACCGATGTCGTTCTCGAACGCGCGGTTCCTCACCTTCCCGCCGCCGGGCTATTCGCTGCGCTGGTACGAGGCGTTCTTCGGCAACCCGGCCTGGATGCAGGCGGCGCGGGTCAGCCTCGGCGTGGCCCTCGCCACCGCCCTCGGGGCGACGGTGATCGGCACGGCCGCCGCCTACGCGCTGACCCTCAGCGGCTCGCGTGTCGCCCGCAGCCTGACCGTGATCCTGCTCCTGCCGCTGATCGTGCCGATCGTAATCACGGCGATCGGCGTGTTCTTCGTCTTCGCCAGGGCCGGGCTCCTCGCCACGATGCCGGGGCTGATCCTCGCCAACGTCATGCTGGGGACGCCCTACGTCGTCACCTCGGTGCTGGCGGGCCTGCGCGGCTTCGACCCGGCGCAGGAGATGGTGGCGCGCAGCCTCGGCATGAACCGCCTGCGCGCCTTCTTCGCCGTCACCCTGCCGCAGATCCGGCCGAGCGTGGTCTCGGGCGCGCTGTTCGCCTTCATCTCCGCCCTCGACGAGACAGTGGTGGCGATCTTCATCGCCGGCGGCCAGAACCAGACCCTGACGAAGCGGATGTTCACGGCGTTGCGCGACGAGATCGACCCGACCATCGCGGCGATCTCCTCGCTCCTCACCGCCGCCTCGCTGATCGTGGTGGTGCTGGCGAGCCTCGCCGCCCGCAAGTCGCGCACCAGCGCATGATCTCCGCGCGCCGGCGGATGACCGCGATCCTGATCCTCGGCGGCGGCTCGGCCGGCTGCGTGCTCGCCGCGCGGCTCTCCGAGGAGCCGTCGTTCCACGTCACCCTGGTGGAGGCGGGCGCCGACCTGACCGAGGCCGCGATGCCGCCGGAGATCCGCAGCCGCTACCCGGGCCGGGCCTATCTCGACCCGCGCAACATCTGGCCGGCGCTGACCGCCCGGATGGGCGCGCCCGCCGGCAACAGATCGGACGCGCCGGCGCCGCGACGCTACGAGCAGGCGCGGCGCCTCGGCGGCGGCTCGGCGATCAACGCTATGATGGCGAATCGCGGCGCGCCCGGCGACTACGACGAGTGGGGCGCGCTCGGCGCCGAGGGCTGGTCGTGGGAGGCCTGCCTGCCCTATTTCCGCAAGCTCGAGGCCGACCGCGATTGCGACGGGCCGCTGCACGGCAAGGATGGTCCCCTGCCGATCCGCCGCGCCAGCCGGGAGCAGCTCTCGCCCTTCGTCGTCGCCACGATGCGGGCGTTCCAGGCGCAAGGGCATCCGGCCGGGGCAGACCAGAACGGGCCCTGGCGCGACGGGGTCTATGTCGGCACGACCGCGATCTCGGATGCCGGCGAGCGGGTGCCGGTCTCCGTGGCCTACCTGACGCCGGCGGTGCGGGCGCGGACAAACCTGATCGTGCGCACCGGCCTCCTCGCCGAGCGGATCCTGTTCGAGGGAGGGCGG
>NZ_CP029552.1:6315000-6542583 GCF_003173775.1 Methylobacterium sp. 17Sr1-1
ACGCGTTTCCCGCGCCGCCCCCCGAAACCGGGCCAGCGGCGGGAGGTTGGACCCTCGATCGGGCGGCAGGAGGCGGCCGGTCGCACCCGCCGGCCCTCCCCCCTCCCTTGCCGGCGCTCATCTCTCGGATCTCCTCGACTGCCCCGCCGCCGCATGGCCGCGGGGCATTTTTTTCGTGATCGGGCGTCCGGTCGCGGCGGCGGCGACGGTTCGTTTGCCGGATGCGAATACGGTGGAGCGTGGCGGCGGGGCTCTTGGCCCGGCGGTGGGCGCGGGTTTAATCCGGCTTGCAAGCAACGACACGCGCCGCCGCCGCGCGGCCGTTCAGGCCAGGGTGAGACGCCGCTTGACCGACGCGCTCGACGACATCGCCGCCATCCTGGAGCGCACCGGCGAGTACCGGGTGCTGCGCCGTCTCGGCCCCTTCGCACCACCGGACGAGACGCCGGACGAGCCGACCTTCGTCGGTTTGATCCTCGACACCGAGACCACCGGCATCGACGTCGCGGCGGACGAGGTGATCGAGCTCGGCATCATCAAGTTCGAGTACGGCGCCAGCGGCCGGATCTACCGGGTGCTGGAGCGGTTCAACCAGCTCCACCAGCCCTCCGGCCCGATCCCCGAGGCGGTGGTGCGCCTCACCGGCATCACCGACGCCGACGTCGCCGGCCAGCACATCGACGATGCGGCGGTGGCGGCGCTGGCCGCCGAGGCCCGCGTTGTCATCGCCCACAATGCCCGCTTCGACCGGCAGATGTGCGAGCGGCGCTGGCCGATCTTCGTCTCGCGCAACTGGGCCTGCTCCTGCCACCAGATCCCGTGGCGGAACGAAGGGCACGAGGGCATGCGGCTCGGCCACCTGCTCGCCGATCACGGCCATTTCCACAATGGCCACCGGGCGATCGACGATTGCGAGGCGCTGCTGGCGATCCTCGCACGCCCCTTGCGCGCCTCGGGACGCCTGGCGCTCGCCGCTCTCCTCGAGGCGGCACGCCGGCCGACGGTGCGGCTCTGGGCCTCCGACGCGCCGATCGCCCTCAAGGACCGGCTCAAGGACCGCAACTACCGCTGGTCGCCCCGGCGCCGCTGCTGGTACGTCGACCTCGACGAGGAGCAGATCGAGATCGAGCGCTCGTTCCTCTCGCGCGAGATCTACCGCGGCACCCTGCCCTCCGGCCTGCCGGCCGACCGCTTCACCGCCCGCGACCGGTTCTCGACCAGGGCCGATCCGGAATCGTGACGTGGTGCGGGGTCGCGCAAGAAGGCGAACGTCGCGGCCATCCGCAAAATCCTCGACGGGATCCCCCCGCACCGCCTGCACCTGCCCGCCAGGGACGTGATGACCGACGCCGCGGTCTATGCCGGAATCCTGTGCCGCCTCCAGGGCTACGCCAAGGACAAGCGCATGAAGGCGCTGCATGATTGCACGTTGTTCTTTCAGGCGCGCCGGCTCGGCTGCGCCCTGCTCACCGCGAACGTCGTCGACTTCGACTGCTTGCAGCAGTTGCGACCCGAAGGGCGGGTCCTGTTCTATGAGACGGCCTGACCCGGGCCCGATCCGTGACACCGGCGCCACAGGACCGCCGCACCCGCTCTGGTATGAGGGATGCCTCGCACCCTCCCTCCCCTGCCGAATCTCCTCAAGAGCCCCGCATGATCGTCGTCGAGGACACCAAGGGTCCGAACGGGCCGCATCCCGTGCTGGCCGTGACCGGGCTTGCCCGCGAGGCGCGGCTCGCCGCCGGTCCCGGCGTGGCGACGGTGGGGGCCGGGGGCAATCCGGAGCGATTGCGGGACCTGTTGAAGGGGCGCGACGGCCCGGGCTGCCGGGCGGTGATGAGCATCGGCATCGCCGGCGGGCTCGATCCCAACCTCGTGCCGGGCGACGTCGTGGTGGCGACCGGGGTGGTGGCCGGCGGGCAGCGGATCGCCGCGCATCCCCAGGTCGTCGCGGCTTTGGCCCGGCGGCTGGCGGACGCGCCGGTGCGGGTGATCCGGGCGGATGTGGCGGGCGTGGAGGCGGCGGTGCTGTCGCCGCACGCCAAGGCGCTTCTTCGCGCCGAGACCGGCGCCGCGGCGGTCGACATGGAATCGCAGGTCGCGGCGGCCTTCGCCGAGGCGCACGGCCTGCCGTTCTGCGCCGTGCGGGTGGTGTGCGACCCCGCCGACCGCGCCCTGCCGGCGGCGATCGCCAAGGCCCTCAAGCCTGACGGCGAGCCCGATATCCTCGCCGTCCTGGCGGCTCTGGCGCGCCGCTCGGCGAGCGTGGGCGGGCTGGTTCGCCTCGCCCGCGACTCGTCGGCGGCCTTCGCCGCGTTAGGCCGCTGTCGCGCGCTTCTTGGCGTCGGCCTTGGCGTCCCGGATCTCGGAGAGCTTCTGCGCGACGTTGCGTGAGAACACGAACTCGGCCGGGCGCTGGTTCTCGAGGGAGATCTCGGGAGCCATCTCGCCCTCGGTCTTGATCCCGCGCAGGGCGTAGATCACCGGCTTCCACGGCTTCTTCACCGAATCGACCACCGAGGAGGCCTCGTAGCCCGAATGCACCATGCAGTCGGCGCACTTCTCGTAGTTGCCGGTGCCGTAGGCGTCCCAGTCCGTGGTCTCCATCAGCTCCTTGAAGGTCTTGGCGTAGCCCTCGCCGAGCAGGTAGCACGGCTTCTGCCAGCCGAAGACCGTCCGGGTCGGGTTGCCCCACGGCGTGCAGTGGTAGGTCTGGTTGCCGGCCAGGAAGTCGAGGAACAGGCCCGACTGCTGGAAGGTCCACTTCTCGCGGCCCTTCTCCTTGCCGAGGCGGAACACGCCGCGGAACAGGTCCTTGGTCGCCCGGCGGTTGAGGAAGTGCTGCTGGTCGGGGGCGCGCTCGTAGGCGTAGCCGGGGGAGACGGTGATGCCGTCGATGCCCATCCGGGTCACGCTGTCGAAGAAGTCGGCGATCTTGTCCGCCGAGGAGTTGTTGAAGAAGGTGCAGTTGATCGTGACCCGGAAGCCCATCTCCTTGGCCTTCTGGATCGCCGCCACCGCCTTGTCGTAGACGCCGCGCTGGCACACCGACTGGTCGTGCATCTCCTTGTCGCCATCGAGATGGATCGACCAGGTGAAATACGGGCTCGGCTTGTACTGCGCGATCTTCTTCTCGAGCAGCAGCGCGTTGGTGCAGACGATCGCAAACTTCTTCTGGGCGATGATGCCCTCGACGATCTGCGGCAGGTCCTTGTGCAGCAGCGGCTCGCCGCCGGCGATGACCACGACGGGTGCACCGCACTCGCGGACCGACTCGAGTGCTTCGTCGACCGGCAGGCGCTTGTTGAGAATCTCGTCCGGATAGTCGATCTTGCCGCAGCCTGCGCAGGCGAGATTGCACCGGAACAACGGCTCCATCATCATGACAAGCGGGTAGCGCTTGCGGCCGGTGAGGTGCTGCTTGAGGATGTAGCCGCCGATCTTCGCGACGTACCGGAGAGGAATGCCCAAGACCAAGGCTCCTTGTGTCGTGGTTCGTGTCGAGTGCTGTGCCAAGCGGGCTGATTAGCCCGAAAAGCGGCGAATTTCCAGCAAGCTAGGTTCGAAAGGGTCCAGGCTGGGTGCGGAAGCGCCTAAGTGTGGCCCAAACTCGACGGGAGCGGGAAGTTCACGCTCTCGATAACGCCCGGGAGAGTAGAAATCCGCAGGGGGGTGCGACGCTGCAGCGCAGCAATCACCTCGGCGATGACCACCTCCGGCGTCGAGGCGCCGGCGGTGAGGCCGAGGGTCCGGGCGGCGCCGAAATCGATTCGATCCACATCCTCCTCGCCCTCGACGAGATGGCTCGGCCGGCCGGCCTCGGCGGCGATCTCGCGCAGGCGGTTGCAGTTCGAGGAGTTGCGCGCGCCGACCACCAGGATCACGTCGGCGATTTCGGCGAGCGCCCGCACGGCGGCCTGGCGGTTCTGGGTCGCGTAGCAGATGTCCTTCGTCTCGGGTCCGACGAGGTCGGGGAAGCGCCGGGCCAGCACCGCGATGATCGCCCGCGTGTCGTCGACGCTGAGCGTCGTCTGGGTGACGTAGGCGAGCTTCGTGTCGGCGGGCAAATCGAGGCTCTCCGCCTCCGCGGCGCTGCCGACGAGGTGGACCGCGCCGTCGATCCGCCCGAGCGTGCCCTCGACCTCGGCGTGGCCGGCATGTCCGATCAGGATCACGGTGCGCCCCTGCGCGGCGTAGAGCTGCCCTTGCTTGTGGACCTTGGCGACGAGCGGGCAGGTCGCGTCGATGACGGGCAGCCCCCGGCGGGCGGCCTCCGCCTCCACCGCCCGCGACACGCCGTGGGCCGAGAAGATCGTGGTGGCGCCATCCGGCACCTCGTCGAGGCTCTCGACGAAGCGGGCGCCCTTGGCCTTCAGGTCGGCGACGACGCGGCCGTTATGGACGATCTCGTGGCGGACATAGACCGCGGGATCGCCGACGGCGCGATCACCCTGGGCGAGCGCTCGCTCGACGATGTCGACCGCCCGCACCACCCCGGCGCAGAAGCCCCTCGGCTGGGCCAGCACGAGGTCGAGCCCGTTCTCACCCCTTCCCGCCACCTTTCCTCCATCCCTCTCGCCGCGATCCCGGTCCGGGCTCGGCCCTGGCCGAAAGCCCTTTCCGCCCCGAGGTGTAGGGCGCCCGCCGCGACGGCGTAAAGCCGAGCCCACGCGGCTCCTGTGGGCGACGGACGCGCCCCGGCTCGGGGATCCGTTTCGGACCAATGCGTTGCAATCGGGCCTGCGGGTCATTACCTAGCGCGCCACGGACGGGCTCCTTCGAGCGTGGCCGTGACGCCGATGCACCCCGCGACCATGGGCGCCGCCGCCCCGCGCGCTATCTTGGTCCCGGCCGGTGCGGGCCTTGCACGGGACACCGCGGTCCCGGTGGGGCCGTCGGGCCGATCATCAGGATTTCACCGGGCCGCCGCGTGGCCCGCGAGCTAGAGGCAGGCTTCGCATCGTGATCGAACGGCTCGTGGCGTTTTCCGTACACCGGCGCTGGCTCGTCCTCGTGGCGGCGCTGCTGCTCACCGTCGCGAGCGCCGTCACGGCGGCGCACCTCTTCCGGATCAACACCGACGTCGAGCGCCTGATCACGCCCGACGTGCCCTGGCGCCAGGACGAGATCCAGTTCGAGAAGACGTTTCCGCAGCGCAGCAACCTGCTCGTCGCCGTCATCGACGGGCAGACGCCGGAACAGGCCGAGGAGGCGGCGAACCGCCTGACCCAGGCCCTGTCCTCGCGCAAGGACCTGCTGCCGGTGGTCTACCGGCCCGACGGCGGCCCCTTCTTCGACAAGAACGGCCTGCTCTTGATGCCCCAGAAGGACCTGGAGCAGACCACCGAGAAGCTGATCCAGCAGCAGGGCCTGCTCGGGCCGCTCGCCGCCGACCCATCCTTGCGCGGCATCATGCAGGCGATGGTGATGGGGGCCCAGGGGGTGAAGGCCGGCCAGGCCAAGCCCGACGACCTCGTCGGCCCGATGGGCCAGATGAAGGATGTCTTCGACAAGGTTCTCAAGGGCGAGCCGGCGCAGCTCTCGTGGCAGCTGCTGCTCGCCGGCGGCAAGGCGGAGCCGAGCGACCTGCGCCGCTTCGTCATCGCCCAGCCGGTGCTCGACTACGACGCCCTCCAGCCCGGCGAGAAGGCGACCCAGCTAATCCGCGAGACCGCCCGCAACCTCGGCCTGACCGAGGCCAACGGCGTGCGGGTGCGGCTCACCGGACAGGTCGCGGTGGCGGACGACGAGTTCGCGACCCTCGCCGACGATGCGGGCCTGAACTACTCGGTCACCGGCGGCGCCATCGTGCTGTTCCTGTGGCTGGCCCTGCGCTCGGGCAGCCTCGTCATCGCGGTGCTCATCACCACCTTCGCGGGCCTGATCGTCACCGCCGCCCTCGGCCTCCTGATGGTCGGGGAGCTGAACCCGATCTCGGTCGCCTTCGCGGCGTTGTTCGTCGGCCTCGGCATCGATTTCGGCATCCAGTTCGCCGTGCGCTACCGCGCCGACCGCTTCGCCGAATCGGACCTCGTCCAGGCGATCCGCTCGGCGGCCCGCGGCGTCGGCTGGTCGCTGACGCTGGCGGCGGTGTCGCTGCTCGCCGGCTTCTTCTCGTTCCTGCCGACCGATTTCCGCGGCGTGTCCGAGCTCGGCCTGATCGCCGGCGTCGGCATGATCGTCGCCTATCTCGCCTCCCTCACCATGCTGCCGGCGCTCATCGCCGTCCTGCGGCCGCCGGGTGAGAAGCAGGAGGTCGGCACCGCCAGCATGGCCTCGGTCGATCACTGGATCCTCGCCAACCGCAAGCTGGTCCTGGTGCTCACCGGCCTCGTCACGGTGGCGGGCCTGCCGCTGCTCTACTGGCTGCCGTTCGATTCGAACCCGATGCACCTGCGCAGCGCGAAGGTGGAATCGGTTGCGACCTATCTCGACCTGACCAAGGATCCGAAGACCAGCCCCAACACCATCGACGTGGTGGTGCCCAACCGCGACGCCATCGCCCCGATGGTCAAGAAGCTGATGGCGCTGCCGAGCGTCGCCGGGGTGATCGACATCGACACCTTCGTGCCCGCCGACCAGGACCAGAAGCTCGCGACCATCGAGGACGCCGCGCAGGTTATGGGGCCGGTGCTCAATCCACCCCGCGTGGCGCCGGCGCCGAATGACCGCGAGGTGGTGACGGCGATCCGCAACGCCGTGACGGCTCTGCGCGGCATCTCGCAGGGCGCGCAAGGGGCAGCGAATGCCGCCGGCCCGCTCGCCACGATCCAGGGCTTCACCGACACCCTCGACCGCCTCGCCGGCGCCGAGCCGTCGGTGCGCGAGGCCGCCGCCAACGCAGTGGTGCCGAACCTCAAGGCGCTGCTCACCCGCCTGCGCAGCCTGCTCGCGCCGGCCAAGATCACCCTGGAGAATCTGCCGGCGCAGATCCGCTCCGACTGGGTCGCCGCCGACGGCAAGGCCCGGATCGAGGTCCAGCCGAAGGGCAACTCGAACGACAACGCGGTGCTGCGGCGCTTCTCGAAAGAAGTGCTGAGCGTCGCGCCGCACGCCACCGGCGCGCCGGTCGCCACCACCCGGTCGAGCCACACCATCCTCGGCGCCTTCATCGAGGCGGGCCTGCTGGCGCTGCTCTCGATCTTCATCATCCTGTCGGTGGCGCTGCGCCGGCCCTGGGACGTCGCGATGGCCCTCGGACCGCTGGTGCTCGCCACCCTGTGGACGCTGGAGGCGCTCTACCTGATCGGCATGCCGCTGAACTTCGCCAACATCATCGCGCTGCCGCTGATGCTGGCGGTGGGCGTGGCCTTCCACATCTACTACGTGATCGCCTGGCGGGCCGGCGTCGCCGACATGCTGGCCTCGAGCCTGACCCGGGCGATCTTCTTCTCGGCGCTCACCACCGGCACCGCCTTCGGCTCGCTGGTGCTGTCGAGCCACCCGGGCACCGCCAGCATGGGCAAGCTGCTCGCCCTGTCGCTGTTCTTCACCCTCGTCGCGGCGTTCTTCATCGTGCCGGCCTTCCTCGGCCCGCCGCCGAAGCAGAAGGCCAAGGACGGCGTGCCGGAGAACGCGGCCCGGCGGGATCCGCTGATCCCGGCCTGAGAGGGCCGAGCTAGGCTCTGCATCGACAAGGCCCGTCCCTCCGTCGAGGGGCGGGCCTTTTTCATACATGGCGGGGGCTTCTCCCCTCAACCCGCCCGTGCAGGGCTTCCGGGAAAGAAAGGGCGCGGGCTTCCCCCTCCCCTCTCTGCGGGGGAGGGTGGCCTGCGGAGCAGGCCGGGAGAGGGGACCGCGACGCTGATCTAGGTGGCGCCCTTCAGAACGGTTCAGTCTATTCCGGAAACGTGGCTCCCCTCTCCCGCCCCGCATTCGCGGGGCACCCTCCCCCGCAGAGGGGGGAGGGCGAAACCCGTGCCATTCCCGTTGTGGTTGTTCCCTTGTGTCGTGCTACGCCCGTGGCCAAAACTTTAATCCCCCCGCCCGGTTGCGGCGCAGCGAAACTCCGTGCTAGGCCACGAATCATGATGCAGGATCGAGCCATACCGGTCTCGCGGCCCACGCCGCCGTAGCGCCCCGCTCTCCCGCGTCCTCTTCGCACGTCTGGTCTCTCGTGCCCGTCCGCTGCCCGCGGCCGGCTGGTCTCGCGCGCTTCGTCGCGCCACCCTGAAAGCTCTCCTCATGAATCTCGTCCGCCTGCGGCGCGAATGGGCGCCCGACGTCACGCGCGAAATCCTGGCCGGCACCGTCGTGGCGCTCGCCCTCATCCCGGAAGCGATCGCCTTCTCGATCATCGCCGGGGTCGATCCGAAGGTCGGGCTCTACGCCTCGTTCTGCATCGCCGTCGTCACCGCCATCGCCGGCGGGCGACCGGCGATGATCTCGGCGGCCACCGGCGCGATGGCGCTGGTGATGACGACGCTGGTGAAGGATCACGGGCTCGGCCACCTCTTCGCCGCGACGATCCTGACCGGCCTGATCCAGATCGCCGCCGGGGCGTTCAAGCTCGGCAACCTGATGCGCTTCGTCTCGCGCTCGGTCGTCACCGGCTTCGTCAATGCGCTGGCGATCCTGATCTTCCTCGCGCAGATGCCGGAGCTGATCGGCCGCGGGCCGGTCGTCTACGCGATGACCGCCGCCGGCCTCGCGCTGATCTACGGCCTGCCGTACCTGACGAAGGCGGTGCCGTCGGCGCTCGTCACCATCGTGCTGCTCACCGCCGTCTCGATGAGCCTCGGCCTCGGGATCCGCACCGTCGGCGACATGGGGGCGCTGCCCAGCGAGTTGCCGGCCTTTGCGCTCCCCTCCGTGCCCCTCACCCTCGAGACCCTGCGGATCATCCTGCCGTATTCTCTGACGCTCGCCATGGTCGGCCTGCTCGAGAGCCTGATGACCGCCGCGATCGTCGACGAGCGCACCGACACCACCTCGAACAAGAACCGCGAATGCGCCGGCCAGGGCCTCGCCAACGTCACCGCCGGCCTGTTCGGCGGCATGGCCGGCTGCGCGATGATCGGCCAGTCGGTGATCAACGTCTCGTCGGGCGGACGCGGGCGGCTCTCGACCCTGTGGGCCGGCGCCTTCCTGCTGTTCCTGATCGTGGTGCTCGGCCCCTACGTGGCGCAGATCCCGATGGCGGCCCTCGTCGCGGTGATGATCATGGTGTCGATCAACACCTTCCAGTGGCGCTCGATCCGCACCCTCGTCACCCACCCGACCACGTCGAGCATCGTGATGCTCGGCACCGTGGCGGTGGTGGTCGCGACCCACGACCTCGCCAAGGGCGTGCTGTTCGGCGTCGTCCTGAGCGGGCTGTTCTTCGCCCACAAGGTCACCCGCTTCTTCGCCGTCGCCTCGACCCGCGAGGGCGGAACCCGCACATACCGGGTCACCGGTCAGATCTTCTTCGCCACGGCGGAGGCCTTCCACGCCGGCTTCGACTTCCGCGAGGAGGATCTGTTGGGCGTCGTGATCGACGTGACGCAGGCCCATTTCTGGGACCTCACCGCCGTCAACGCCCTCGACCGGGTGGTGCTGAAGTTCCGCCACCACGGCGTGCCGGTGGAGATCGCCGGGCTCAACGCGGCCTCGGCGACGCTGGTCGAGACGCTCGGGACCCACGACAAGCCGGGGGCGGCGCTGGCGTCGGGGCATTGAGCGCCTGTTCGACGTGACACCACAGACACAATACCCACAGGGTCATTCCGGGGCCGCGCAGCGGAGCTTGGAATGACCTGGAGGGTCTGACTCCTGTCTGTGGAATCAAGTCTGCCGTTTCGTACCGGCCTGCGCCGATGCCTCGGGAACGACCGGCCGCCGCCCCTACCCCGCCCGGGCCGTCGCCCCGTGCACCATCGCGAGCACGCCGGCGCGCAGCAGATCGTACTTCGTCGGCAGTCCCGGGCCCGTCGGCAGCCGGCCGGCGGCGGACAGGGTCGCGATGCCGTGGGAGAGCGCCCAGACCTCCAGGGCGATGAAGCGCGGATCGACCCCGGCCGCGAATCCGTCCGGGAACGTAGTTTTCAGGGCCTCGACCAGAAGGCCGAAGGCATCGCGGTCGCGTGGGGCCTGTGCGGGCGGGCAACCGTCGGGGCCGAGGGGCCGGGCCTCGAAGATCGCCGCGTAGTAGCCGGGCTCCTCCTCGGCGAAGGTCAGGTAGGCCTCGCCCATGCGGGTGAAGCGCTCCAGCGGCGTGCCGGGGCCGCGGAGCGCCCGGGCGAGGCGGGCGGCGAGTTCGGTGAAGCCGCGCTCGGCGACCTCCTCCAGCAGCGCCTCGCGGCCGCGGAAGTGGCGGTAGAGCGCCGCCGGCGAGACGCCGACGAGGCGCGCCGCATCGACCAGGGTGAAGCCGCCGATCCCGCGCTCCGCGATGAAGCGGCGCGCGGCCTCGATCAGGGCCTCCTTGAGGTTGCCGTGATGGTAGCCGCGCCGGTCGGACGGGCCGCTGCGCCAGGGTCGCACCGTGTCACTGTCTCTCGATCGCCGGGCCGACGACCGGCCGCCTGCACAGCCCCATAGAGCATTTTCGCGCGGGCGGCAGGCTCAACCGGCGCGGCGCGCCAGATGAAAGCGCGGCACGTGGTCCGGCCGCACCGTCGTTGTCGCCACCGGCAGGACCGGCCGGTCGTCGGCGAGCCGCAGGTGGAACGCGCGGGCGAGGCGGGCCAGCACCAGGGTCGCCTCGGACAAGGCGAGCTGCGCGCCGATGCAGATCCGGGGGCCGGCGCCGAACGGCAGGTAGACGAAGCGGTCGGGCTCCGGGCGGTCGAGGAAGCGTCCCGGGTCGAAGGTCTCCGGCCGGTCCCACCAGCGCGGATTGCGGTGGAGCACCCAGGTCGGGATCATCACGATGCTGCCGGCCGGGATCTCGGTGCCCTCGACCACGCTCGTCCGCGCGGCGCGGCGTGCGATGACGTAGACCGGGGGATAGAGCCGCAGGGTCTCCTGCGCCACCGCCTTCGCCAGCCGTAGCGCGGGCAGCGCCCCGGCGGCGCCCGTCTCGGACAGGTCGAGCCCGGCGGCCTCTTCGGCCAGCGCGTCCTGCATCCCCGGCTCGCGGGCGAGCAGGGTGCAGGCCCAGAACAGGGTCGAGGCGGTGGTCTCGTGGCCGGCGACGATCAGGGTGCCGACCTCGTCGGCGAGGAGCCCGCCCGGCGCGTCGCCATGGGCCTCGATCAGGAGGTCGAACAGGTCGCGCGGCGCGCCCTGCGCCCCGAATCCTTGAGCTCCCTGCTCGCGCCGCGCCTCCAGCACCGCCCGCACCAGCCGGAGCCAGCGGCGGCGGAACAGCGCCCGGCGCGGGCTCGACGGGGTCGGCCAGCCCGGCGGCAGCAGGAAATCGGCCACGGTCGGCTTGCCCAGCCGGTCGAGGTAGCCGGAGACGAGGGAGCGGATCTCGGCGCCGAGCGCCCCGGTCTCCAGCGAGAACATCGAGGTGGTGGCGATGTCGAGGGCGACGCGCTGCATCTCGCTGCGCAGATCCGCGGGTGCGCCGAGGCCGGCCTCCAGCCGGCGGCAGGACTCCTCCGCGCTGCGGGCGACGAAGCGCAGCATCATCGGCAGAGTACGGGGCGTGAAGGCCGGGGCCAGCACCTTGCGCTGGTGGCGCCAGGCCTCGCCGTCGGCGAGGACCAGGCCGCGCCCGGCGATCGGCCCGATCACCCGCCGGCCGGCGGGCAGGCGCGCGAAGTCCTCGGTGGCGGTGAGGAGGACCTGCCGGGCGCCGGCCGGGGTCGAGAGCAGCACCATCCGCCCACCCCCGGGCAGCGGGATCGTCACCGCCGGCGCGTCGAGGCAGGCGCGGGGAAACGCCTCCAGGGTGTTGCGCCGGAAGGCGCCGAGGAGCCGGAGCCAGCCGACCCGCTCGGCGAGGGGCGGCACCGGCGGCACGTAGCCGGGCGCCGTCAGGGACGAGAGGGCATCGGACAAGGGGCGGTTCTCCGGTGCGCCCGAACGGCGGGCCCGCGAGGGTTGAGTGCACCTCACGAAACTCCCGCTGCGCTGTCGTCGCCGCAGCGAGCGACGACGGCGTTCGGGAATGTCGTGAGAGACACTTAAGCGAGCCGCTCCGCTTCCGCCACGCCGAGGTGACGCGCCACCATCCGGCCGATCTCCGGGAAGCCCAGTTGCCCGCGGGGACCGGGGGCGATGCCCGGCCCGAAGACGATCACCGGCACCTGCTCGCGGGTGTGGTCGGTGCCGCTCCAGGTCGGGTCGTTGCCGTGATCGGCGGTGACGAGGCAGAGGTCCCCGGGCCGCAGGACCGCCCGGATCTCCGGCACCCGCGCGTCGAAGCGCTCGAGCGCCGCGGCGTAGCCCGGTACGTCGCGGCGATGACCGTACTCGGTGTCGAACTCGACGAGGTTGGCGAAGACCAGGCCGCCCCCGGGCAGGTCGGTCAGGGCGTCGAGGGCGGCGGTGAGGCAGGCATCGTTGCCGCCGGGCTTGATCTCGCGGCCGGTCGCCCGGTGGGCGAAGATGTCGCCGATCTTGCCGACGCTCACCACCGGCCGCCCGGCGGCGGCGAGGCGATCGAGGAGCGTGTCGGCGGGCGGCGGCACGGCGTAGTCGCGCCGGTTCGCGGTGCGGGCGAAGCCCGACGCGGCATCACCGATGAACGGCCGGGCGATCACCCGGCCGATCCGGTAGGGGTCGCAGAGCCGGCGCGCGACCGCGCAGAGGGCGTAGAGCCGGTCGAGCCCGAATGCCTCCTCGTGGGCGGCGATCTGGAACACGCTGTCGACCGAGGTGTAGCAGATCGGCCTGCCCGTCCGGACGTGCTCCGCGCCAAGCTCCTCGATGATCGCGGTGCCGGAGGCGTGGCAATCGCCGAGGATGCCCGGCAGCCCGGCCTCTTCGATCAGGGCCTTGGTCAGCTCGGCCGGGAAAGCCGGCCGCGTCGCCGGGAAATGGCCCCAGGAAAAGTCCACCGGCACCCCGGCGATCTCCCAGTGGCCCGAGACCGTGTCCTTGCCCTGCGCACGCTCGACCGCGTGGCCCCACGCGCCCGCGACCGGTCCGGAGGGGCTGAGGCCGGGCGGCATCCGGCCGCTCGCTCCTTCCGCCGCGAGCCCGAGGCCCAGCCCGGCGAGGTGCGGCAGGTGCAAGGGGCCGGCGCGCAATCCCGCCCGGTCGCCGTGCCCCTCGATGCAGGCCTCGGCGATGTGGCCGAGCGTGTCGGCGCCGGCATCGCCGAACGCGGCCGCGTCCGGCGCGCCGCCGATCCCGACCGAATCGAGGACGATGAGGAGCGCCCGGCTCATTCGCGCACCGCCCCCACCGGGGCCGCGGCGAGGTCGAAGGCGGCGGAGAACAGGGCGCGGGTGTACTCGGTGCGGGGGCTGGCGAAGATGTCTTCGGCCGCGCCCTCCTCCACCACCTGGCCGCCCTGCATCACCATCACGCGGTTGGCGAGCGCCCGCACCACCTTCAGGTCGTGGCTGATGAACAGGTAGCCGAGGCCGCGCCGGCGCTGGAGTTCGCGCAGCAATTCGACGATCTGGGCCTGGACCGACATGTCGAGGGCCGAGGTCGGCTCATCGAGGACGACGAAGCGCGGATCGAGCGCCATGGCCCGGGCGATGGCGATGCGCTGGCGCTGGCCGCCGGAGAATTCGTGGGGATAGCGGTCCATGGCCGCCGGATCGAGCCCGACATCGTCGAGCGCCCGGGCGACGATTCCGCGGCGCTCGGCGTCGCTGCGGCCGGTCCCCTGCACCTCCAGCCCCTCGGCGACGATCTCGGCCACCGACATCCGGGGCGAGAGCGAGCCGTAGGGATCCTGGAACACGACCTGCATCTCGCGCCGCAGGGGCCGCATGGCGCGGGATGACAGGCCGTCGATGCGCCGGCCGAGATAGACCACCGGCCCTTCCGAGGCGGTCAGCCGCAGGATCGCGAGACCCAGAGTGGTCTTTCCCGAACCCGATTCGCCGACGACCCCGACCGTCTCGCCCTCGCGGACGCTCACCGAGACCCCGTCCACCGCCTTGACGTGGCCGGTGATGCGCCGGAGCAGCCCGGTCTTGATCGGGAAGTGGACCCGGATCGGCCCGGCCTCGACCAGGATCGGGGCGCCGTCCGGGACCGGGTTGCCGCGGCCTCGCGGCTCGGCGGCGAGCAGGCGCCGGGTGTAGTCGTGCTGCGGATTCGAAAAGACCTCGGCGACCGGGCCGGTCTCGACGATGCGGCCCTGGAGCATCACGCAGACCCGGTCGGCGACGCGGCGCACGATGCCGAGATCGTGGGTGATGAACAGCATCGCCATGCCGAGGCGCGATTTCAAATCGGCGAGCAGCGAGAGGATCTGGGCCTGCACGGTGACGTCGAGGGCCGTCGTCGGCTCGTCGGCCACCAGCAGGTCGGGCTCGCAGGCGAGCGCCATCGCGATCATCACCCGCTGGCGCTGCCCGCCCGACAGCTCGTGCGGATAGGCGCCGAGCCGCCGTTCCGCATCGCGGATGCCGACGAGGTTCAGGAGTTCCAGGGTGCGGGCGCGGGCCGCCTCGCCGCTCATCCCCTTGTGCAACCGCAGCACCTCGCCGACCTGCTCGGCGATGCGGTGCAGCGGGTTGAGCGAGGTCATCGGCTCCTGGAACACCATGGTGATGTCGGCGCCGCGCACGGCGCGCATCTCCGGCTCGGCGAGCGTCAGCAGGTCACGGCCCTTGAACAGGATCCGCCCCTCCGGCACCGCGCCGTCGACGAGGCGCAGGATCGACAATGCCGTCACCGACTTGCCGGAGCCCGATTCGCCGACGAGGGCCACGGTTTCGCCCGGCGCGATGGCGAAGGAGACGCGATCGACGGCGCGGGTCTCGCGCCCGCCCTGGCGGAAGGCGACGGAAAGGTCCTGGACGGAGAGGAGCAGGTCGGTCATCGGCTCGGAGATAGGGCGGCGGCGCGCCGGTGGACCGGTTTAGGTCATTCCCCGGCGCGCGCAAACAACCGCGCTACTCATCCACCCGCGGGGCCTGGCCGCTGTCGATCGGCAGCGGCCGGAAAGCTTTCAGCTCCTCGCCGCTCGGCAGGCTGCGCGTGTCCCAGCCGCCGCCGATCGCGCCGATCAGCGACACCGCGTTGGTGAAGCGGCTGAGGCGGACCTGCAGCTCCGTGACCTCGTTGTTGAGCTCCAGCGCCTGGGCGGTGACGACGGTGGTGTAGTTCTGGGTGCCGGCCCGGTACTCGTTCAGCGCGATCTCGACCGCCCGGCGCGAGGATTGCACGGCCAGTTCCTGCGCTGCCTGCTGGCGGGCGAGGATGCGCTGGCCGGCGAGACCGTTCTCGACCTGCTGGAAGGCGGTGAGCACCGTCTGGCGGTAATTGGCGACCGCCGCATCGTAGGCGGCCTCGACCGCCTGGAGGGCCGCCGTACGGGCGCCGCCGTCGAACAGCACCTGGCTGCCGGAGGCCGCCACCGACCAGAACGAGTTGGCGGCGGCGAAGAAGTTGCGCGCCGGATCGCCCGCGATGCCGCCGCTCGCCGACAGGGTCACGGTCGGGAAGAACGCCGCCACGGCGACGCCGATCTGGGCGCTCTGCGACTGCACGGTCCGCTCGGCGAGCGCGATGTCGGGCCGGCGCTCCAGCAGGTCGGAGGGCAGGCTGACCGGCACGGCGGGCGGGCGCGCCGGCAGGCTGCCGCGGGCGAGCGACACCTCGGAGGGCGGGCGGCCGATCAGCGTCGCGATCGCGTGCTCCAGGTTCGCCCGCTGCAGCCCGACCGCGATGGCGTTGGCCTGGGTGGTCTGGAGCTGGGTCTGGGCGGTGATGACGTCGGAGCGGGCGGCGACGCCGGCATTGTACTGGTTCTGGGTGATGTCGAGCGAGCGCTGATAGGCCCGGGCGGTGCGTTCCAAGAGGCTCTGGAGCGATTCCTGGTAGCGCAGCTGGTAATAGGCGGTGGCGAGCTGTGTCTGGAGCGCGAGGCGCACGGAGGCGAGGTCGGCGGCGCTGGCCTGGGCGGCGGCGACGTCGCTCTCAATCGTACGGCGGATGCGCCCGAACAGGTCGAGCTCCCAGGTCGCCGAGCCTTGCAGCGTCACGGTGGTGCGCTCGACCCCGCCGGTGCTGGCGCGACTGATCGAGGGTGCGCCGAGCACTGTCGGAAACAGCTGGGCGCGGGCCTCCTGCACCAGGGCCCGGGCCTGCCGGTAGGCGGCGACCTGGGCGCGCAGATTCTGGTTGTCGACGTCGATCAGGCGGATCAGCCGATCGAGGCTGGGATCGCGGAAGACGCGCCACCAGTCGCCGCGCTCCGCCTCGTCGAGGGGCCGCACCGGCCGCCAGTTGCGCGGCGGCATCGGCCGGGCACCGCCCTCCTTGAAGGCGGGGGGCGTCTCGACGGTGGGACGGGCATAGTCGGGGCCGACGAGGCAGCCGGCGAGGAGAAGGGGGAGCAGAGTCGCCACCGCCAGATGCAGGGCGCCACCCCAAACCCTCCCCCTCTGCGGGGGAGGGTGGCCCGTGAAGCGGGCCGGGAGAGGGGCAGCGCGACGCTGATCCAGCCGGCGCCCGTCGTGAATGGCGCGACCTCTCCGGAAACGGGGTTCCCCTCTCCCGCCCCGCTCCGCGGGGCACCCTCCCCCGCAGAGGGGGGAGGGTTCGGATGCGCGTCGCCGTCCAGCATCATTCGATCGTCGAAGACAGTCATTCGGCCGGCAGCGCCCGCGTGGCGGAGCCCCGGCGGCGGCCGACCCAGAGCCGGAACCGGTCGAGGTACAGGTAGACGACGGGGGTGGTGTAGAGGGTCAGGACCTGGCTCACGATGAGGCCGCCGACGATGGCGATGCCGAGGGGACGGCGCAGCTCGGAGCCCTCGCCGCCGTCGAGAATCAGCGGCAGCGCGCCGAGCAGCGCGGCCAGGGTTGTCATCATGATCGGCCGGAAGCGCAAGAGGCAGGCCTCGCGGATCGACTCCCGCGGGCTCAAGGAGCGGGTGCGCTCGGCGTCGAGGGCGAAGTCGATCATCATGATCGCGTTCTTCTTCACGATGCCGATGAGCAGGATCACCGCGATGAGGGCGATCACCCCGAACTCCTCGCCGGCCAGCATCAGGGCCAGGATCGCCCCGATGCCGGCAGACGGCAGGGTCGACAGGATGGTCAGCGGATGGACCCAGCTCTCGTACAGGATGCCGAGCACGGCGTAGACGGCGAGCAGGGCCGCCAGGATCAGCAGCGGTTGGCGCGAGGACGAGGATTGGAAGCTCTTTGCCGCGCCGGCGAACTCGCCGTGGATCGTCGCCGGCATCCGCAGGTCGCGCATGTGGCCGTCGATCGCCGCGGTGGCGTCGCTCAGGCTCTTGCCCGGCGCGAGGTTGAACGAGAGCGTGGTGGCGACGAACAGGCCCTGGTGGCTGACCTGGACCGGGGTCGAGCCGGCCTCGAAGCTGGCGAAGGCCGAGAGCGGGACCATCGTCTCCTTGGCGCTGCTGACCGCAGCGCTCGACGAGGCGCTGGAGCGCCCGGCCGAGGCGATGGAGTTCGTCGCGGCGTTGCGGGCCGAATCGGTCGCGACCTGGGCTGCGGCCGTGGTCGCATCGGTCGTCGCGGTGGCGGCGCTCGCCACGGTGCCGGCGACCGCGTTGGAGGTGGCCGAGCCGCGGGCCCGGGCGCCCGAGGTCGAGACGTAGATGAGCTTCAAGGTCTCCGGGTTGTCGAGGTAGCGCGGCGCGATCTCCATCACGACGTAGTACTGGTTGAGCGGATTGTAGATCGTCGAGACCTGGCGCTGGCCGAAGGCGTCGTAGAGGGTGTTGTCGATCTGGTCCGGGGTCAGGCCGTAGCGGAAGGCGGTGGGCCGGTCGATGACGAGGCGCGTCTCGAGGCCGCCCTGCTGCTGGTCGGAGGTGACGTCGGTGAAGGTCGGGTCCTTCTGCAGGGCCTCCAGCAGCTTCGGGGTCCAGGTGTAGAGGTCCTCGCTGGTGTCGCCCTGGAGGGTGTACTGGTATTGCGAGAAGCTCTGGCGCCCGCCGACCATGAAGTCCTGGCGCGGGAACAGGTAGAGCCGGGCGCCCGGGATCCCCGAGAGTTTCGGCCGCAGGCGGCCCATCACGTCGCTGATCGGGTCGCGCGCTCCCAAGGGCTTGAGCCCCACGAACACGTTGGCCGAGTTGGTGCCGCGCCCGCCGGTGAAGCCGACCACGCTCTCGACCGCCGGGTCGGCCTGGACGATCGCGGCGGCGCGGCGCAGCTTGGCGCTCATCGCCTGGAACGAGATGCGCTGGTCGGCCTGGATGCCGCCGATCATCTGGCCGGTATCCTGCTGCGGGAAGAACCCCTTCGGCACGATGACGTAGAGGTAGACGTTGAGCACCACCGCCGCGAGCAGCACCAGCATCACGGTCACGCCGTGGCGCAGCGCCCAGTCGAGGGTGACGCGGTAGCCCGACAGGAGCCCCGTGAACGCGCCTTCGAGGATCCGCGCCAGCAGGCCGGGCCTCGCGCCGTGGACCTCGGCCTTGAGGAACCGGGCGCACATCATCGGCGTGGTGGTGAGCGAGACGACGAGGGAGATCAGGATCGCCAGCGACAGGACGACGGCGAATTCCTGGAAGAACCGCCCGATGATGCCCCCCGCGAGCAGGATCGGCAGGAACACCGCGATGAGCGACAGGCTCATCGACAGGACCGTGAACCCCACCTCGCGGGCGCCGAGCAAGGCCGCCTCGACCCGCGAGCGCCCGTCCTCGATGTGGCGCTGGATGTTCTCCAAGACCACGATCGCGTCGTCGACGACGAATCCGGCCGCGATGATGAGCGCCATCAGCGAGATGTTGTCGAGGCTGTAGTCGCACAGCCACATCGCCGCGAAGGTGCCCACCAGCGAGATCGGCACCGCCACCGCCGGGATCAGGGTGGCGCGGGCGGAGCGCAGGAAGCCGAACACCACCAGGATCACGAGGCCAACCGAGATGATCAGCGTGCGCTCGGCCTCCGCCAGCGACGCCCGGATGGTGAGCGAGCGGTCGCCGGTGACGATCAGCTCGGTGTCGCCGGGGAGCGCCGCCTTGAGCTGCGGCAGCGCCTCTTTCAGGCGGTCGATCGTCTCGACGACGTTGCCGCCGGGCTGCTTGTAGACGATGAGCAGCACGCCGCGCTGGCCGTTGACGAGGCCGAGGTTGCGCCGGTCCTCGACGCCGTCGATCACCTGGCCGACGTCGCGCAGACGCACGCCGGCCCCGTTGCGGTAGGCGACGACGATGTCCTGGTAATCGGCGGCCTTGCGGCCCTGGTCGTTGGCGTAGAGCTGGTAGCGCCGCTCGCCGGCCTCGATCGCGCCTTTCGGTGAATTGGCGTTGGCGCTGGCGAGCGCCGCGCGGATGCCCTCGAGCCCGATGCCGTAGTTGAACAGGGCGTGCGGATCGAGCTCGACCCGCACCGCCGGCAGCGACGAGCCGCCGATCTCGACGTTGCCGATGCCCTCCAGCTGCGACAGCTTCTGGGCGAGCACGGTCGCGGCGGAATCGTAGAGCGTGCCGGGGCTGAGCGTCTTCGAGGTGAGGCCGATGATCACGATCGGCGCGTCGGCCGGGTTAAACTTGCGGTAGGTCGGGTTCTGGCGGAGCGCCGTCGGCAGGTCGGCGCGTGCGGCGTTGATCGCCGCCTGCACGTCGCGGGCGGCGCCGTTGATGTCCCGGTCGAGCCCGAATTGCAGCACGATCCGGGTCGAGCCGACCGAGCTCGTCGAGGTCATCTGGTCGACATCGGCGATCTGGCCCAGCCGCCGCTCCAGGGGCGCGGCCACGGTGGTCGCCATGGTGTCGGGGCTGGCGCCGGGCATCTGCGCCTGGACCAGGATGGTCGGGAAGTCGATCTGCGGCAGCGGCGCCACCGGCAGCCGCACGAAGGCGAACAGGCCGGCGAGGAGCACACCCAGGGTGAGGAGCGTGGTCGCGACCGGGCGCAGGATGAAGGGGGCGGAGAGGTTCACGGGGTGGCCCCGCCCTCAACCCTCCCCCCTCTGCGGGGGAGGGTGGCGAACGGAGTGAGCCGGGAGAGGGGAACCACGGCTCCGGATAAGTCGGAGCCGTTCTGAAGGGCGCCGTCTGGACCAGCGTCGCGCCGCCCCTCTCCCGCCCCGCATTCGCGGGACACCCTCCCCCGCAGAGGGGGGAGGGTTATGGGTGTCGCGCCCCTCACGGCACCGCCTCCCCGGGCGCCAGCCCGCTCCGTCGCCGCCCGGAGAGCCGCCGCCCGAGCCGGTCGAAGGCGAGGTAGATCACCGGCGTGGTGTAGAGCGTCAGCACCTGGCTCACGATCAGACCGCCGGCGATCGAGATGCCGAGCGGCTGGCGCAGCTCCGAGCCGGTGCCCGTCCCGAGGATCAGAGGGATCGCCGCGAACAGGGCCGCGAAGGTCGTCATCATGATCGGCCGGAAGCGCAGGATGCAGGCCTCGTAGATCGCGTCCCGCGGGGTCATGCCCTCCTCGCGCTCGGCCTGGAGCGCGAAATCGATCATCATGATGGCGTTTTTCTTCACGATGCCGATCAGCAGCACGATGCCGATGATGCCGATGATGTCGAGGTCGTGCCCGAACAGCATCAGGCCGGCCAGCGCCCCGATGCCGGCCGACGGCAGGGTCGAGAGGATCGTGATCGGGTGGACGAAGCTCTCGTAGAGCACGCCGAGCACGATGTAGACGGTCACGATGGCGGCGAGCACCAGGAACAGGGTGTTGTCGAGCGAGGCCTGGAAGGCGAGCGCCGAGCCCTGGAAGATCAGCCGGAAACTGTCGGGCATGCCGAGTTCCGCTACCGCCGCCTTGATCGCCGCCACCGCCGGCCCGAGCGAGGCGCCGGGCGCGAGGTTGAACGAGATCGTGGTCGCCGGGAACTGGCCGAGATGGCTGATGAGAAGCGGCGCCCGCCGCTCGCTCACCTGGGCGATGGCGGTGAGCGGCACCTGGCCGTTGGTGGCGGTCGAGGACGGCAGGTAGATTCTCTGAAGAGAGTCCAGCGTCCGGTGCAGGTCGGGATCGGCCTCCAGGATCACCCGGTACTGGTTCGACTGGGTGAAGATCGTCGAGATGATGCGCTGGCCGAAGGCGTCGTAGAGCGCGTTGTCGACGGAAGCCGGGGTGATGCCGTAGCGGCCCGCCGTGGCGCGATCGATGGTGACGTAGGCCGCCAGCCCGCTCGCCTGCCGGTCGCTCGCCACGTCGGCGAGGTCCGGGATCTGCTTCAAGCGCTCGACGAGGCGCGGAACCCAGGTGTCGAAGGCGCCGAGATCCGGGTTCTCCAGGATGAACTGGTACTGCGTCGCGCTCACCGCGGTGTCGATGGTGAGGTCCTGGACCGGCTGCATGAACAGCGCGATGCCCGGCACGTCGGCGACCCGGGCGGAGATTTGCCGGATGATCGCGCTCGCATTCTCCGCCCGCTCCTCGCGCGGGCGCAGGTTGATGAGGAAGCGGCCGGAATTGAGCGTCACGTTCTGGCCGTCGACGCCGATGAACGACGACAGGCTGACCACGTCCGGATCCTTGAGCACTTCCTCGGCCAGGCGCTGCTGGCGCTCGGCCATGGCACGATACGACACGGTCTGGTCGGCCTGGGTGATGCCCTGGATCAGTCCCGTGTCCTGGACCGGGAAGAAGCCCTTCGGGATCACGACGTAGAGGTAGACCGTGACGGCGAGCGTGCCGAGGGCCACCAGCAGCGTGAGGCCCTGCCAGGCGAGCACGCCGCGCAGGGTGCGGCCGTAGAACGCGATGCCGCCCTCCATCAGCCGGCGGCCGGCGCTGGCGATCCGTCCGGCGGCGCGCGCCTGGGCCGGCTGGTGACGCAGCAGCCGCGCGCACAGCATCGGCACGAGCGTCAGGGAGACGACGCCGGAGATCACGATGGTGGCCGCCAGCGTGATGGCGAATTCGTGGAAGAGCCGGCCGACCACCTCGCCCATGAACAGGAGCGGGATCAGCACCGCGAGCAGCGACACGGTAAGCGAGATGATGGTGAAGCCGATCTCGCGCGAGCCCTTGAGCGCCGCCTCCATCGGGCTGTCGCCCTCCTCGACGTGGCGGGCGATGTTCTCGATCACCACGATCGCGTCGTCGACGACGAAGCCGGTCGCGATGGTGAGCGCCATCAAGGACAGGTTGTCGAGGGAGAAGCCCCACAGGTCCATGACCGCGAGCGCGCCGACGAGCGACAGCGGCACCGACAGGCTCGGGATCAGGGTGGCGGGCAGCGAGCGCAGGAAGAGGAAGATCACCAGCACCACGAGGGCGATGGCGAGCAGCAGCTCGAATTGCACGTCCTCGACCGAGGCGCGGATCGTCACCGTGCGGTCGGTGAGCGGCGTCACCTGGATCGCCGCCGGCAGGGTCGCCTGGAGCTGGGGCAGGAGCGCCTTGATCCGGTCGACCACCGCGATGACGTTGGCGCCGGGCTGGCGCTGGATGTTGAGGATCACCGCCGGGGTGGTGTCCATCCAGGCGCCGAGCTGGGTGTTCTCGGCCCCCTCCACCACCTCGGCCACCGCCGAGAGCCGCACCGGCGCGCCGTTGCGGTAGGCGATCACCGCGTCGCGATAGGCGGCGGGATCGCGGATCTGGTCGTTGGCGTTGATGGTGAAGGACTGGGTCGGCCCGTCGATCGAGCCCTTCGGGGTGTTGACGTTGAGGTTGTTGATGGTGGTGCGCAGGTCGTCGATGTTGAGGCCGTAGGCGGCGAGGGCCGAGGCGTTGAAGCGCACCCGCACCGCGGGCCGCTGCCCGCCCGCCATCGAGACGAGGCCGACGCCGGAGACCTGGCTGATCTTCTGGGCGAGCCGCGTCTCGGCGAGGTCGCGGACCTGCGTCAGGGCCAGGGTCTTGGAGGTGAGCGCGAGCGTCAGGATCGGCGCGTCGGCGGGATTGACCTTGGCGTAGACGGGCGGGGCCGGCAGGTCGCTCGGCAGCAGGTTGCCGGCGGCGTTGATCGCGGCCTGCACCTCCTGCGTCGCGATGTCGATGCCGAGATCGAGGCTGAACTGGAGCGTGATGACGGAGGCGCCGGCCGACGATTGCGACGTCATCTGGTTGAGGTTGGCGAGCTGGCCGAACTGCCGCTCCAGCGGCGCCGTCACCGCCGAGGTCATCACCTCGGGGCTGGCGCCGGGATAGAAGGTCTGCACCTGGATCGTCGGGTAATCGACCGAGGGCAGGGCCGAGAGCGGCAGGTTGAAGTAGGAGATCATGCCTGTCAGCAGGATCGCCAGCATCAGCAGCGTGGTGGCGACCGGGCGCAGGATGAACAGGCGGGAGGGGTTCATGCGCCGTCTCCCACGAGGCGCGCGCGCGCGCCCCTCCCCCCTCTGCGGGGGAGGGTGCCCTGCGGAGCAGGCCGGGAGAGGGGCGGCGCGACGGTGCTGAGCATGGCGCCCTGCATGGCGCGCGCGACCTCTCCGGAAAGGGGGTTCCCCTCTCCCGCCCCGCTCCGCGGGGCACCCTGCCCCGCAGAGGGGGGAGGGTTATGGGCGGCGTGCCTCGTCATGGTCACGGATTCTGGCTCTGCTGCCGGCGGCGATGCGGGCGCTCGCCCTCGGGACGCTGGCCGTCCGGACGTTGACCCTCCTGGCGCGGCCCTTCCGAACGTGCAGGGGCCGTAGCGCCCTCACCCTCCGTCGCCGGCCTGGCCTCCGCCTCCGGCCCAGCCGCCTTCTCCGGCCGCCCGCCGGTCACCCGCACCTGCGCTCCATCCTTCAACCGGTCGGTCCCGTCGACCACCACCCGGTCGCCGACCGCGAGCCCCTTCGTCACCACGGTCCGAACCCCGTCGCTCTCGCCGATCTCGATCGGGCGCACTGCGACCTTGTCCTCAGCCGTGAGGAGATAGACGTAAGTGCCGGGCGTGCCGCGCAGGACGGCCGCCGCCGGCACGAGCGCCGCGTCGCGCACCGTGTCCACGTCGAGGCGGGCATTGACGAACTGGTTGGGAAACAGCCGGTCGTCCCTGTTCGGGAACAACGCCCGCAGCTTCACCGTGCCGGTGGTGACGTCGATCTGGTTGTCGACGGTGTCGAGGGTGCCCCGCGCGATCTCGGTG
Source organism: Methylobacterium sp. 17Sr1-1 (assembly GCF_003173775.1). NCBI lineage: Bacteria > Pseudomonadati > Pseudomonadota > Alphaproteobacteria > Hyphomicrobiales > Methylobacteriaceae > Methylobacterium > Methylobacterium sp. 17Sr1-1. The sequence goes on from NZ_CP029552.1 coordinate 6,339,034, forward strand.
GTGTCGGAGCGGTCGAAGACCCGCACCGGCAGGGTGGCGCCGGCGCGCAGGCGATCCATCACCCGCTGCAACACGGTCTCGGGCAGGGTGAACAAAACCGAGATCGGGTGGAGCTGGGTCACGACGACGATGCCGGTCGAGGCGGCGGTGACGTAGTTGCCCTGGTCGATCTGGCGCAGACCCACCCGGCCCTCGACCGGCGCGGTGATGCGGCCGTAGTTGATGTTGAGCTTCTGCTGGTCGATCTGCGCCTGGTCGGAGGCGACGACGCCCTCGTACTGCTTGACCGTCGCGGCCTGCGTGTCGACGTTCTGCTTCGAGATCGAATCCTGCCGGTTCAGGGTCTGGTAGCGGACGAGGTCGAGGCGCGCATTCTGCAGGAGCGCCTGATCGCGCAGGAGCTGGCCCTGGTACTGGGCGAGCAGTGCCTCGTAGGGGCGCACGTCGATCTGGGCCAGGAAGTCGCCGGCCTTGACGGTCTGGCCCTCGCGGAATCCGATCTGGGTCAGGTAGCCGCTCACCTGCGAGCGGATCGTCACGGTCGCGAGCGGGGTCACGGTGCCGAGGCCTGAGAGCACCACCGGCATCTCGCCCTTCTGCACCGTGGCGACGCCGACCGCCTGCGGCCCCTCCCCGCCCCCGCCGCGGCGACCGCCGCCGCGCCGTCCGGTGGCGGCCTGCTGCGCCTGCGGCTTCTTGAACCCGTCCGGGACGTAGGTCCGGTAGGCCCAGTACCCGCCGCCGGCGAGCGCCAGCAGCACCAGGAACCAGACCAGCCCGCGGCCGCGCCGGCGGCGCGGCGCCTCGACCGCGTCGTCGGTGCGGATGGGAGACAATTCGTTCATCGACCTGGACAACCCGAACTGGAAACCTGACGCAGCGCCCCCGCGATGCCCCTCATGTCGTACCGGCAGCGCGGTCGACGCCTGCGGCACGTCGCCCCCGAAGCCCCGCCGACGAAGCCCTGCCCCGCCTTTCCGCACGGCAATGCGTCGCCAGTACGACCGCGATGTTGCCTCACGATTGCTGAACGCCGCCCGAGCGACGCCCTGGAAGAGCCACGATCCCCACGCCTATCTGAGGGGATGGGGCGCGACACGGCGCCGCCCTGCATCGATCGTCCACGGTACCAGAATGCACTTCCTCCACGACCTGCCGATCGCCGACCTGATCTCCCAGTACGGCTACTGGGCGATCTTCTTCGTCATCACCCTCGAGAGCGCCGGCGTGCCGATGCCGGGCGAGACCGCGCTGATCTCGGCGGCCGTCTATGCCGGCTCGACCGGGCAGCTGCGCATCGGTCTCGTGGTGCTGGCGGCGGCCCTGGCGGCGATCATCGGCGACAATGTCGGCTACTGGGTCGGCCGGCGCTGGGGCATGCCGCTGCTGCTCAAGCACGGGTCGAAGATCGCCCTCGATCACCGCCGGCTCAAGCTCGGCCAGTACCTGTTCCGGCGTCACGGCGGCAAGATCGTGTTCTTCGGCCGCTTCACCGCGATGCTGCGCGCCTACGCGGCCCTGCTCGCCGGGGTGAACCAGTTCGACGCCCGCCGCTTCTTCCTGTTCAACGCCGCCGGCGGCATCGCCTGGGCCTCGCTGATGGGCTTCGGCGCCTATCTGTGCGGCCGCTCGATCGAGCACGTCGTCGGGCCGATCGGCCTCGGGCTCCTCGCCTTCGTGGTGTTCGGCGGCATCGCCCTGTGGCTGTTCGTGCGCCGGCACGAGGCGCGGCTGACGAACGAGGCGGAAGCGGCGATTCCCGGCCCCCTCGCCTGACGCCGCGCATGGCCGCCTCGCCTGCGGGGTGGCATCGCGCATTGCCGCCCGCGCCCGCGGGTGGCATGAGGCGCGCTTTGATACTCCCCCACCCGCCCCGCCGCCGCGCGGGGCGGCCGCGGCGTGCCGCGGCGTCGAACCGGCCCGATGACACAGACCACCCATCCCTTCGGCACCTACGCGCCCGCCGGGCTCGTGCGCTGGATCGTCTCGCGCACCGAGCGCCTGCCCGACGAGAGCTGGCGCGCCCGGCGCCTCGCCCTGCTCCTGCGCCGCTGCGCCATCCGCCTGCTGCGCGGCCGGCCCCTCGACGTCGAGCGCTACGGCGCCCGCATGCGGCTGCATCCCTACAACAACAACTGCGAGAAGAAGGTGCTCTTCACGCCGCAATTCTTCGATCCGCTGGAGAGAAGGATCCTGGCCGAGAAGCTGGCCGAGCGGACCGGGCCGGACTGGGTCTTCCTCGATATCGGGGCGAATGTCGGCGCCTACGCGCTGTTCGTGGCGGCCGCCGCCGGCCCCGGGGCGCGGATCCTGGCGGTGGAGCCGCAGCCGGACATCTTCGACAAGCTCACCTTCAACATCGCCCAGAACCCGTTCGGGAGCATCAAGGCGGTGGCCTGCGCCGTGGCCGACAAGGCCGGCGAGATGACCCTGTTCGTCGATCCCCGCAACCGCGGCGAATCGAGCCTGAAGGTGGTGGGCACCAGCGAGGGCGCGGCGATCCGGGTGCCGGCGGTCTCGCTCCTCGATCTCGTGCGCGGCGAGGGCCTGACGCGGATCGACGCGATCAAGCTCGACGTCGAGGGCGCCGAGGATCTGATCCTCGAGCCGTTCCTGCGCCAGGCGCCCCCGTCCCTGCTTCCGCGCCTCCTCGTCGTCGAGGACGGCACCGACCTGTGGCAGACCGACCTCGCCGCCCTCCTGACCCGCCACGGCTATCGCCGCATCGCCAAGACCCGGCTGAACCTGATCTTCGCGCGGGAGGGGTAGCGGGCCGGCCCTTGCGGGTCCGGCCCTTGCGGGTCCGGGCCTTGCGGGTCCCTCGGCCCCATCCGATCTGAAGGCGTGCCGATGGCCGCTTTCGCCGCTCCCCCGCGCTCCCGCTCCCCCGACGCCCTCGCCGGGTCGATCGAGCGCGTCACCTTCCACAACGCCGAGAGCGGGTTCTGCGTCCTGAAGGTCAAGGCGCGGGGCCGGCGCGACCTCGTGGCGGTGATCGGCCACGCCCCGGCGGTGGCGGCGGGCGAGTGGGTGACCGCGACCGGCGCCTGGGTCAGCGACCGCGAGCACGGGCTGCAATTCCGCGCCGACACCCTGGCGGCGACGCCGCCCACGGGCGTCGAGGGCATCGGCCGCTATCTCGCGTCGGGCCAGATGCGCGGCATCGGCCCGGAGATGGCCAAGCGCATCGTCGCGGCCTTCGGGGCCGACACCTTCGCGGTGATCGAGGCGAACCCTGAGCGCCTGACCGAGGTGTCGGGGATCGGCCCGACCCGTGCCGCCCGGATCACGGCGGCCTGGGCCGAGCACAAGGTGGTGCGGGAGATCATGGTCTTCCTGCACGCCCACGGCGTCGGCACCGCCCGGGCGGTCCGCATCTACAAGACCTACGGCACCGACTCGGTCCAGGTGATGACCGAGGATCCCTATCGCCTGGCCCGCGACGTGCGCGGCATCGGCTTCCGCACCGCGGATTCCATCGCCGCCAAGCTCGGCCTGCCGCCGACCGCGCCCGAGCGCCTGCGCGCGGGCCTCGCCTACGCGCTCCAGGCGGCGATGGACGACGGCCATTGCGCCCTGCCGGTGCCGGACCTGATCACCCGCGCGGCCGATCTGCTCGCGGTCGATGCGAGCCTGCTGCGCACCGCCCTCGTCGAGGAGATCGGCGGCGAGTCGGTGGTGATGGACACGATCGCCGACGTGCCCCACCTGTTCCTGCGCGGCCTGCACGCGGCGGAACAGGCGATCGCCGAGCGGCTGGTCGCCCTCGACGATGCGCCCCTGCCCTGGGACGAGATCGACGCGCCGGCGGCGCTGGCGCGGGTCGAGGCCGCGACCGGCCGGCCGCTCTCGCCCTCGCAGCGGGTAGCCGCCGCGACGCTGATGAACGCCAAGGTCGCGGTGATGACCGGCGGTCCCGGCGTCGGCAAGACCAGCACCCTCGACGCGCTCCTGCGGATGCTCGACGAGGCGGGGGCCGGGGTGCTGCTCGCCGCCCCCACCGGCCGGGCCGCCAAGCGGATGAGCGAGCAGACCGGGCGCGAGGCGAGGACCATCCACCGCCTGCTCGAGATCGACCCGCGCCACGGCGGCTTCCAGAGGAACGAGCACAGCCCGCTGGCTTGCGACCTCCTGGTGCTGGACGAGGCCTCGATGATCGACGTGCCGCTGATGAACGCCCTCACCCGGGCCCTGCCGCGCCACGCCGCCCTCTGGCTCGTCGGCGATGTCGACCAGTTGCCCTCCGTCGGTCCGGGCCGGGTGCTGGCCGACGTGATCGCCTCCGGCCGCGTCGCGGTGGCCCGCCTCACGGAGGTGTTTCGCCAGGCGGCCGAGAGCCGGATCGTCACGGGCGCCCACCGGATCAATGCCGGGCAGATGCCGGAGGGCGCCGACACCCCCGACGGCGACTTCTTCGTGGTGCGGATCGACGATCCCGAGATCGGGGCGGACAAGCTGGTCGAGATCGTCACCCGCCGCATCCCGCGCCGCTTCGGCCTCGATCCGGTCCGGGACGTGCAGGTGCTCTGCCCGATGACCCGCGGGGCCCTGGGGAGCCGCCACCTCAACCAGGCGCTCCAGCGGGTGCTGAACCCGAACCCGGCCGTCTCGGTCGAGCGGTTCGGCTGGGTCTTCGCCCCCGGCGACCGGGTGATGGTGGGCCAGAACGATTACGACCGCGAAGTCTTCAACGGCGATCTCGGGGTGGTGCTGCGGGTCGATCCCGAGGAAGGCCTGCTCACGGCGGGGTTCGAGGGTCGCGAGGTGACGTGGCCGTTCGAGGAACTCGACGCCTTGAGCCCGGCCTACGCGATCACGATCCACAAGTCGCAAGGGTCGGAATATCCGGCCGTGGTGATCCCGGTGGCGCTCCAGCACTACACGATGCTCGCCCGCAACCTGCTCTATACGGGCGTGACCCGGGGCAAGCGGCTGGTGGTGCTGGTGGCGCAGACGCGGGCGGTCGCGATCGCGGTGCGGGGTGGGGCGAGGCCGCGGCACACGAAGCTGGCGGAGTGGTTGCGGAAGCCGGCAAGGAAGCGGGCCGGCGGCTCCCGACGGAGCGTCGCCGCGACCACCCCCTCCCCCTTCCCGGACGACTGGAGCGAAGCGGGGGAGGTTTCGCAGACCAGTCATGACCGCTGATCGCATAGACCCGGGCGGATCGTATCCCTGCCGGATAGGCGCGACCCAACCCTCCCCCCTCTGCGGGGGAGGGTGCCCTGCAAAGCAGGGCGGGAGAGGGGACGCCGCTTCCGGAGAGGTCACGACCATTCTGAAGGGCGCCATGTCCTTAGGCGTCGCGCTGCCCCTCTCCCGGCTCGCTCCGCTCGCCACCCTCCCCCGCAGAGGGGGGAGGGTTTTGCCTCCGCCTCGTTTTTTAGTTCTGGATCTCACCACGCCGACGCTTGAGACGACTCCGTCAATACCCCTTCTTGACTTCCGCCAGGGCCCGCGTCAGCCCGTCGGCCACCACCTGCCGCTCCGTCGGCGAGGCGTCGCGGGCGACGAGCACGCGCTGGCCGCGCGAGACGAAAGAGAGCGACAGAAGCCCGTATTCCTCGTCCTCGACCTTGTGCAGCCGGGTCCAGAGCGGGTTGAAGCGCCACTCCGCCCGCTCGCCGCGATGGCTAACGCGGGCGACCAGCACCTCGATCTGGCTGATCACCACCTCCTCGAAGGAGCGGCCGCGGCGGGCGTTCAGCGTCAGCGCCAGCCACAGGGCCGCGATGTCGAGGCCGAAGAAGCCGGTGACCGGCCACATCCCCATCTGGAGGAAGGCGATGCCCGTCACCAGCGCGACGCCCCCGCAGGCCACCATGACGACCCGGAAGCCGAGGCGCGACAGCGAGCAATGCGGCCGGATGGTCGCCGAGAAGACCGGGCGCTCGATCGCGTCCGGGTCGCGCCCGTAGGGGTGCCGCGCGCCTGCGTCGTCCGGTGCCTTGCCGCTTGCCATGCGCACAATATAAGGCGCGCATGACTCGCCGGAAGCCGCCCGTCCCCGACAAAATCACCGCACCTGTGAAGGCGGGACTTGCGAAAGCAGGGCTGGTCAAGCCCATGACCGCGCGTGCCGGGACCTCTGGTGCGACCACGCCGGAGCCGGTCGACGCCGCGACGCTCGCCGAGATCTTCGCGCGGCTGAGCGCCGCCAACCCGGAGCCGCGCTCCGACCTCGAGTACATCAACCCCTACACGCTGCTCGTCGCGGTGGTGCTCTCGGCCCAGGCCACCGACAAGAGCGTCAACCTCGCCACCGCGCCGCTCTTCGCCCTCGCCGACAATCCGGCGGCGATGCTGGCGCTCGGCGAGGAGACGGTGCGGCATCACATCCGCACCATCGGTCTGTTCAACACCAAGGCCAAGAACGTCATCGCGCTCTCGCGCATCCTGATCGAGGAGCATGGCGGCGAAGTGCCCCGCGCCCGCGAGCACCTGGAGGTCCTGCCCGGCGTCGGCAAGAAGACCGCGAGCGTGGTGCTCAACGTCGCGTTCGGCGAGCCGACCATCGCGGTCGACACCCACATCTTCCGGGTCTCGAACCGGGTGCCACTGGCCCCCGGCTCCACCACCGACAAGGTCCAGGCCGGGCTGGAGGCGATCGTGCCGGAGCCCTACCGCCTCAACGCCCATCACTGGCTGATCCTGCACGGGCGCTACGTCTGCAAGGCGCGCAAGCCCGAATGCTGGCGCTGCCCGATCGCCGACCTCTGCCGCTACCCGGACAAGACGCCCGGTCCCGGCTGAGGCCCCCGCCCGCGCTTCCTTCCGACCTGGAATCTGCTATCCTGGCGCCATGACCCCGCCCCGCCCCCTCGTGCGCCTGCTCGCCGTGGTGATCGTGATGATCGCCGCGTGCCTCGGCGCGCCGCTGGTCGGGGTGTCGTCGGCGCAAGCTCATCAGGGACATGCCCACCAGGGTCACGCGCATCAGGGTCATGCCCATCACGGCCCGTCCCTGGACGCGCCCGCCGCGACGGCGCTGACGCTCACCGAGGCGCGCGTCGCCTCCCAAGGTCAGCGTCTGACCGCCGCCAACCCCGACGAGGCGCCCGCCGCCCGGCCCTGCAACGGGCTGTGCTGCCTGATGGGCGCTTCCTGCTGCGTGCCCGGCCTGCTGCCCGAGAGCCCGGCGGCGTTCCCCAGCCCCCGGCCGGCCCGCCGCCTCGCGACGGCCGAGGACGCGCTGCCCGCCGGCATCGCGCCGGATTCCCCCGCGAGACCGCCACGACCCTTCGCCTGACGCCCGCGTCCCGCGCCGGCGCGCCGCCCTGACGGGCAGGCCGTCCGTGGCGCTCCTCGACGTCCGCTCGCGAAGGTTCCTCCTCCGATGTTTCCGTTCCGGTTGCCGTCCGCGTTGCGCGTGCCGGCCGTGGTGCTCGCCCTCGCGGCGCTGCCGTTCCTGTCTGCCCAGACACAGGCCCACGAGGGCCACGACCACGGTGCGCCGGCCGCGCCGGTCTCGAAGACCATCGCGCCCCGCGGCGAGGCGGCCTCCGCCGCCTTCGAGCTGGTGGCGATTCCCCGGGGCGACGCCCTGGTGCTCTACCTCGACCGCTTCGCCACCGGCGAACCGGTCGCCGACGCCACGCTGGAGGTCGAGACGCCGGCCGGCCCCGCGACGGCCGAGGCCGCCCCTGACGGCAGCTACCGCCTCCCCGCACCCTGGCTCGCGAAGCGAGATCCGAAAGAGGACCACCTCGACCTCGTCGTCACGGTGACGGCGGGGTCCGACGTGGACGTGCTGCCGCTGACCGTCGCGCTGCCGAAATCCGCCGAGACGGCTGAAGCCCGGCACGAGCACGAGGGCGAAGGCTGGCTGCACACGCTCACCGAGCGCCTGACCGACCGGCTCGCCGCCCGCGATCCCGGTGCCGGCCTCGCCGCCGCGGGTGGCTTCGTGCTCGGCCTCGCCGCCATGGGGCTGATGCGGGCCGGGCGCCGCGCGCCTGTCCTCGCCGTGCTGGTGCTGGCCGCGACCCTGGTGCTGGGCGCCACCGCCTTCGCGCATGAGAAACAAGAAACTTCGGGGGAGCATCCGGAGGCCCGGGCCGCCTTCGTCCCGCCCCCGACCGACCTCGCGCAGCGCCTCCCCGACGGGGCGGTGTTCGTGCCCAAGCCCACCCAGCGCCTGCTCTCCCTGCGCACGCAGATGGCGGCGGAGGGCGCGTTCCGGCGCACGGTCTCCCTGCCCGGCCGGATCATCCCGGACCCGAATGCCAGCGGCGTGGTGCAATCCTCGGTCGGCGGGCGCCTGGCGCCGCCGCCCTCGGGCAGCTTCCCGCGCCTCGGCACCAAGGTCCGCCCGGGCGAGGTCCTGGCCCTCGTCACCCCGCCGGTGCAGCGGGTCGACCTCTCCGACATGCGCCAGCGCCAGGGCGAACTGGACCAGCAGATCGCCATCGTCCAGCGCCGGGTCGACCGCTACCTCAAGCTCGCCCCCGGCGGCGCGGTCTCGCAGGTCCAGCTCGACGAGGCGCAGGACGAGCTGAAAGGCCTCAAGGACCGCCGCGGCGCCCTCGACCGCATCCGCCAGGAGCCCGAGGTGCTGACGGCCCCTGTCGGCGGAGTGATCGCGGAAGCCGCCGCGGTCGCCGGCCAGATGGCCAATTCCGGCCAGATGGTGTTTCAGATCGTCGATCCGGGAAAACTCTGGGTCGAGGCGCTGAGCTTCGACGCCCTGACGCCGGCCGCCGACGCCACCGCGCGGCTCGCCGACGGGCGCAGCCTGCCCCTCGCCTACCAGGGCGCGGGGCTCGCCGACCGCAACCAGGCGATCCCGGTCCAGTTCGCGATCCGGGGCGGGTCGGAGGGCCTGCGGGTCGGCCAGTTCGTCACCGTGCTCGCCGCCACCGACGCCGAGCAGAGCGGTCTCGCCCTGCCGCGGGCGAGCGTGGTACGCACCGCCAACGGCCAGGACGTGGTCTACGCCCACACCGCCGCCGAGCGCTACGAGGCGCGGCCCGTGCGGGTCGCGCCCCTCGACGGCGCGCGGGTGCTGGTCGAGGCCGGGGTGGCCCCCGGCACCCGCGTGGTGGTCCAGGGCGCCGAGCTCCTGGACCAGGTCCGGTAAGGAGAGACCCGAGATGTTCTCCTTCCTGGTCACGCAATCCCTGCGCAACCGCCTGCTGGTCCTGGCGGCGGCCGCCGTGCTGGTGCTCTACGGCGCGTTCAGCCTCACGCGGCTGCCGGTCGACGTCTTCCCCGACCTCAACCGTCCCACCGTCACCATCATGACCGAGGCCGAGGGCTACGCGCCCCCGGAGGTCGAGCAGATGGTGACCTACCCGATCGAGACCCGGCTTAACGGCCTGCCCGGGGTGACCCGGCTACGCTCGGTCTCGGGCGTCGGCCTGTCGGTGATCTACGTCGAGTTCGCCTGGGGCACCGACATCTACCGCAACCGCCAGCAGGTCGCCGAGCGGCTGGCCCTGGTCCAGGATCAGCTCCCCCGCGGGGTGACCTCGCAGATGGGCCCGGTCTCCTCGATCATGGGCCAGGTGCTCCTGATCGCGGTGACGGGCGAGACCCTGTCGCCGATGGAGCTGCGCGAGACCGCCGATTTCGTGCTCCGCCCGCGCCTGCTCACCGTGCCGGGCGTGGCGCAGGTGATCCCGATCGGCGGCGAGGTGCGCCAGTTCCGCGTCGCCCCGAACCCGGCGGCGATGCGGGCGCTCGGCGTCAGCAACGCCCAGCTCGACGCGGCGCTCCAGCAATTCGGCACCAATGCCGGCGGCGGCTTCACCGACCAGTACTCGCGCGAATACCTGATCCGGAACATCGCCCGCACGATGAGCCTGGAGGATCTGCGCGACCTTGTGGTGGGAGCCACCGGGAACGCCCCGGTGCGCCTGCGCCAGGTCGCCGAGGTCTCCTTCGCGGCCAAGGCCAAGCGCGGCGAGGGCGGCTACCAGGGCAGGCCGGCGGTGATCGTCTCGGTCGAGAAGCAGCCCGACGTCGACACCGTGGCGTTGACGCGCACCATCGAGGCGGCACTGAAGGACATCGCGCCCTCGCTGCCCGCCGGCATCTCCGCCGACAAGATCCTGTTTCGTCAGGCCGACTTCATCGAGACCTCGATCGCCAATGTCGAGCGGGTCCTGGTCGAGGCGATCGCCGTGGTGGCGATCGTGCTGTTCTGCTTCCTGCTGAACGTCCGCACCACCCTGATCTCGCTGACCGCCATCCCCGTCTCGATCCTGACGACGGCGCTGGTGTTCCATCTCCTCGGGCTGTCGATCAACACCATGACCCTCGGGGGCCTCGCCATCGCGATCGGCGAGCTCGTCGACGACGCGGTGGTCGACGTCGAGAACATCTTTCGGCGGCTTCGCGAGAACCGGGCCGCCGGCAATCCGCGCTCGGTGTTCGACGTCGTGGTCGCGGCCTCGAACGAGGTGCGCTCCGGCATCGTCTACGCGACCGCGATCATCGTCTTGGTCTTCGTGCCGCTCTTCGCGTTGTCCGGCATCGAGGGGCGGCTCTTCGCGCCGCTCGGCCAGGCCTACATCGTGTCGATCCTGGCGAGCCTCGTCGTCTCGATCACGCTGACGCCGGTCCTCGCCTCCTGGCTCCTGCCCGGAATGAAGAGCCTGGAGGAGCACGAGAGCCGCTTCATCCGCGCGCTCAAGCGCGCCAACGCCGCCGCCTTGAGGATCGTGTTCCGCCGCCAGCGGATCCTCGTCGGCGCGGTGGCGGCGCTGGTGGTCGGCGCGGGCCTGGCCGCCTCGCAGCTGCCGCGGGCCTTCCTGCCGCCGTTCAACGAGGGCTCCTTCACCGTCACCATGGCCTTCACCCCCGGCATCTCGCTGCCCGAGAGCAGCCGGGTCGGCGCGATCGCGGAGCGCCTCCTGATGGAGATCCCGGAGGTCGCGGCGGTCGGCCGGCGCACCGGCCGGGCGGAGCTCGACGAGCACGCGGAGGGCGTGCATTCCTCCGATCTGGAGGTGGCGCTCAAAGGCGGCGGCCGGCCGAAGGCAGAGCTCGTGGCCGAGATCCGCAACCGGCTCGCGGTGCTGCCGGTCTCGGTCAATGTCGGCCAGCCGATCTCGCACCGGCTCGACCACATGCTGTCCGGCGTCCGGGCCGAGATCGCTCTAAAGATCTTCGGCGAGGACCTGGATTCGTTGCGCCGCGTGGCGGCGAGCCTGCAGGAGCGGATGCGGGCGATTCCCGGCCTCGCCGACCTCCAGGTCGAGAAGCAGGTGCGGATCCCGCAGCTCGAGATCCGGGTCGATTACGGACGGGCGGCGCTCTACGGGGTGCAGCCGGCGGCGATCGTCGAGCAGATCAGCCGGCTCTCCAACGGCCGCCTCGTCTCGACGGTGGTCGACGGCTACCGTCGCTTCGAGGTGGTCCTGCGCCTCCCCGAGGCGCAGCGCACCACCGCGGGGCTCGGGGACCTCCTGATCGAGACGCCGTCGGGCTGGGTGCCGGCGCGCCAGGTCGCCGACATCCGCGAGACCGACGGCCCGAACCAGATCCTGCGCGAGAACGGCCGCCGGCGCCTCGTCGTGATGGCGAACACCACCGCCGGGTCCGACATGACGGGAATCGTCGCGGCGATCCGCGCGGCGGTCGCGGCCGAGACCCTGCCGCCGGGCGTCTTCGCCAGCCTGGAGGGCACGTTCCAGGCGCAGGAAGAGGCGACCCGGACCATCGGGGCGCTGTCACTGGTCTCCCTCGGGCTGATCTTCGCGCTGCTCACCAGCCGCTACCGCTCGGGCGCGCTGGCGCTGATCATCCTCGGCAGCGTGCCGCTGGCGCTGGTCGGCTCGGTGGCGGCCCTGTGGCTCGCCGGTCAGCCGCTCTCGGTCGCCTCGATGATCGGCTTCATCACGCTCACCGGCATCGCGGCCCGCAACGGCATCCTCAAGGTCAGCCACACCCTGAACCTGGCGCTGCACGAGGGTGTGCCGTTCGGGCCCGACCTCGTGGTGCGCGCGAGCCTGGAACGGCTGACCCCGGTGCTGATGACCGCGCTCTCCGCCGGCGTCGCCCTGGTGCCGCTCCTCACCGACGCGGCGAGCCCCGGCAAGGAGATCCTGCACCCGGTCGCGGTGACGATCTTCGGCGGGCTCGTCAGCGCCACCCTCCTCGACGCGCTGCTGACCCCGGTGCTGCTCTTGCGCTTCGGCCGCAAGCCCCTGGAGCGCCTGATGGCGGCGCGGGAGACCGCGACGAGGACGGCGCCCACGGGCGCCACGCCGGCCGACCTCTACTGATTTCCCTCACCGAGAGAGACACGATGCCGATTCGAAAGATCCTCGCCGCCGGCGCCCTGGCCCTCGCCCTGCCGCTCTGCGCACGCCACGCCTGCGCCCATGACGGGACCGGGCACAATGGCGGGCGGATCGCCGATGCCGGGCCCTACCACATCGAACTGGTGACGAAGGACCGGACGGTCGAGGTCACGATCTACGATGCCAAGGAGAAGGCGGTGTCCCCGGCCGGCTTCAAGGGCACGGCGATCCTGGTCGTGGGCGGCAAGCCCGCCCGCGTGGTCCTGACGCCCGCCGCGGCGCGGCTCACCGGCGAGGCCGAGGTGGCGCTCGGCGCGACCCCGAAGGGCGTGGTGCAGATCACCGGGCCGGACGGCGCGGCGGCGAGCGGCAAGTTCAACTGAGCGGGGGCCTCCGGCGGGTGGGAGCGCCGGGGGCTCCGGCCCCTCGTGCTCACCTATCGCCGCCCCTCCCTGTCCCGGACGACTGAAGCGGAGTGGAAGGAGATCCGGGAAAGGGCGGAGATTGTCAGGCGTGGTTCGGCCAGCAAGCCACCCGTACCGGGTCGTGAAGAACAGCGAGCAAGGGCAAATTCGCGTGACGGACTGCGCCTCGACAAGGCGCCCCTTTCCTGATCGAGATTCCGCATCTCCCGGATTTCAGCCGCGGAAACCCGCTCACGCCGCCCGACGCAACATCTGTTCCGCCACCAGAGCCTGAATACTGCCCACAGTCGAGAAGGACTCGCGGCTGAGCAGATGCTCCGGGAACTCGACCCCGAAGTGTTCTTCCAGGTCCATCATCACCTGGACCGCGCCGAACGAGTCGAGGCCGTTGTCGAACAAGCAATCATCGTCCGAAAGGCGGTCGATGGTACGGGCGAGCCCGCCATGCTGGGCCAGAATCGTCCGGATGTCCTGAGCAGACGCCATTGCTCGACCTCACTCTGCGCTGGTCCAGCGTTAGAGAGATACAAATCGGAAATCAAACGCTATCCGCGATGCCGGCGAAGCGCCGAGTACTATGGTGACCATCTTGTTAGCACTCGCAACAGGCGGATCCGGCATCGATCCTGCGCGTCGAGGCGCGAGCCTCGGCCCGGCATCCCCGGACCGGACAGGTTCGTTCGAGAACGGCACGGATGGCAGGTGATGCGCGGGCGCGAGGGGTCTGACCGGTTCGAGGCGCTGGATGCGGGGCGGGGCGTCTGCGCGCTCACGGTCGCGTTCTTCCACATGCCGCTCGCGCATCCGTGGCAGCAGCAGGCCTGGTTCCCGAACCTGCAACTCTGCGTCGACGTCTTCTTCGTGCTGTCGGGCTTCGTGCTGCTGCACGCCTACGGCGACCGCCTGGCGACGGGCCGGCAGGTTCTTCGCTTCGGGCTGATGCGGGTCGGCCGGCTCTGGCCGCTGCACGCCGCGACGCTCGGGCTCCTGGTCCTGATCGAAGGAGTGCGTTTCCTCTCCCTCTCGCACCATGCCGGCACGCCGGGCGCGACGCCGCCCTTCGGGCCCGAGCACCGACCGGTGGAGATCGTCACCCACCTCCTGTTCCTGCAGAACTTCCGCACCTTCGGCGAGTATAGCTGGAACTTCCCGTCCTGGAGCATCGCGGTCGAGTTCTGGGCCTCGCTCGTCCTGGCCGCGACCGTGATGGCGGCGGGCCCTTGGCGCCGCCTCGTCTTCGCTGGGTTCGCAGGTGCGAGCGCGCTCGCCCTGTGGTGGGTGAGCCCGCGCACGCTGTTCGTGATCCAGAATTTCGGCATCGTGCGCTGCCTGTTCGACCTTTTTCTCGGCTGCCTCGCCTACACCCTGCGCGACGCGCTGCGCCTGCCGCGCCGCCTCGCGACCCCGGCCGAGCTCCTGGCCCTCCTCGCCCTGCCGGCCCTGGTGCTGCTCTCGAGCCCCGGCCCCCTCGGCTACGGCGCGAGCCTCGTCTTCGCCGCGGCGATCGCGCTGTTCTCGCACCAGGGCGGCGCCGTATCGGACCTCACCCGCGCGCGGGCCCCCCAGCGCCTCGGCCAGTGGTCGTTCTCGCTCTACCTCCTGCACCTGCCGGTGATCCAGGTCTTCGTGACGGCGGTCCACGCGGTCGAGGCGCGCACCGGCCTCGCCCTCACGGCGGTCCTCGGGCACGAGCACCTCGTCGATCTCGGCTCCGGCCCCGCCAACCTCGCGGCCGCGGCCGCCCTGGTGGCGCTGACGGTGCCGCTGGCCGCCCTCACCCACCGCGTCGTCGAGCGCCCGTCGCTCGCCTGGTTCAAGCGCGTCGATGCCGGCCTCGCCGCGCCCGCCGCCCCTGCGGCGGTGGCCGCCCTGGCCCCGCGCTAGGAGAGATCCCTGTCTCAGTTTGGGATGGCCCGGCGGCGGAATCGGCTGGCGGATCGGTAACCGAACCGCGACTAAGTTCCTCACTGTGCCCTGCCGGTTCAGGGATGGTCGACGAGCGGGCCCCGTCGGGAGACGACTTTTCGAGGGAGCCCGCGATCGGCCCGCGTGACGGATGAGCGGAGTTGATTTCCGCAGTGCCGGACAGGCAAGTCGCATGAGGCAGGGACATCAGATGTCGACGGCAGAGTCCGCCGCGCTCACCCCTCGCAGGACCGGCGGCACGCTGGTGGATCTGTGGGGATCGGCCCGCCGTCGCGCGATGTGGATCGTCGCGAGCGCCGGCGTGATGGCGTCCTTGGGCGGGCTCTACGCGCTCCGGCAGGTGCCGACCTACCGTGCCACGGTCGAGCTGTTGATCGACCCGCAGGCGCTCCAGATCGTCGGGCGCGGCCTGTCTCGCCCGGACGCGCCGGCCCAGCTCGATTTCGCGAATCTCGAGAGCCAGGGGCTGGTCCTGCTCTCGGGCAAGCTCCTCGACCCGGTGATCGCGCAGCTTGGGCTGGCGGAGGACCCGGTGCTGATCCGCGGCGCCCCGCCCGGCGCCGATCCGGCCGTGGTGGCGCTCGAAGCTTTGCGGAAGCGCATCGTGGTGCGCCGGGTCGAGACCTCGTTCAACTTCCAGCTCACCGTCGCCTACCCGGATGCGCGGCGCGCGGCCGAGATCGCCAACACCGTCGCGGCGCAGTTCTTCGAGGTCGGCGCCCGGGACCGGGTCTCGGTGGTGCGCCGGGCCAACGAGACGCTGCTGACCCAGGCCGCCGACCTGCGCGCCCAGCTCAACCGGGCCGACGTGGCGGTGGAGCGCTACCGGGCCGAGAAGGGCCTGATCGGCTCCGGGGAGGCCGGCCTCCTGGTGTCGCAGCAGCTCAAGGAGCTCTACGCCCAGATCACCGTCGCGGAGACCAACGTCGCCCGGCTCTCGTCCCGGCGCGAGCAGGTGCGCCAGTTGCGGGCGTCCGACGGTCAGGTCCAGGCGGTGCCGGAGACCGACACGTCGCCGGTCATGGTCTCGCTGCGCACCCAATACGCCCAGACCCTCCAGGAGACCGCGACCCTGTCGCGCAGCCTCGGGCCGAACCACCCGCAGATGATCGCGCTGGCCGCCCAGCGCGCCGCGACCGCGCGGCTGATCGCCCTGGAGGCCGACCGGATCCGCCGCACCATCGAGGAGGACCTGCGCCGGGCCGAGGAATCCCTGCGCCAGTTGCGGGCCCGCGCCGAGCGGCTGATCCAGAACCAGACCAGCAGCAACCAGGAGGGCATCCGCCTGCGCCAGCTCGAGAGCGAGGCGGAGGCGATCCGACGCACCTACAACCTCGTCCTCGACCGGACGAAGGACCTCGAGCAGCAGCAATCGATCAACCCGAGCAACTCGCAGATCGTGTCGCGCGCCACCCCGCCGCTGAAGCCCTCCGACACCCCGGCGCCGGTCGTGGTGGTGGCCGCAGGCCTGTTCGGCGCCGTGCTCGGGCTGATCCTCGCCTTCCTCTACGACCTCTGGCGCGGCAACATCACGACGGTCTCGGGTTTCGGCGCGGCGGCGCCGGTTTGGGCGCGCCTGCAGCGGCGGGGCCGCGGCGGCGCCAGCGCCGAGGAGGCGCTCGTCACCGCGGCGCGCGAGCTGCGCAACCGCTTCGCCGGCCGCGGCCAGCCGGTGATCGTCACCGTGGCCGCGGACGGGCTCGGGCCTGAGCGCCTGCACGCGGCGGAGATCCTCACCGACCTGCTGATCCGCCTCGGCGAGCCGGCCCTGATGGTGCCCGAGCAGGCCCATGCCCGCCTCGGCTTCGGCGACGGCCCGCACACCGACGCGCCCCTGCGCGGCCGGCTCGCCGTCATCGACCCCGGCCGCGGGGTGGAGCGCCTGGCCCGGCCCGAGATCATCGTGGCGGAGCGGGACCTCGCCCGCGGCGACGGCTGGCTCTCGATTCCCGAGACCTCCGACGCGATCCTGCTCGTCGTCGCCCCCGGCCGGATGACCCGCGGCCGCTTGGAGCGCCTGCTCGAGACCCTGGACGGCGCCGGCCGCTTCCGGGCGACGGGCCTGCTCGGCCTCGTCACGGTCGAGCCGTGGCGGGCCCTGGCCCCGCGCAGGCGGGCGCCGGCACGGCAGGTGGCTGGGCAGGTGACCGGGCAAATGACCGGGCAAGTGACCGGGCAGGTGCGGGCGGCATGACGAGCGGCATGACGGCCGGCCTGCATCCGGCGGCCTCGCCCGCCGCCGATTGGCGCGCGCCCTTCCAGGGCCGGGTCGCCTCCGTGGTGCTGGTCGGCGCGCTGGTCTTCAACGCCGCCCTCTGCTTCCTCAACACCGCCGGCGTCCCGGTCACCGGCGGCACCGTCATGGGCGCCGAGGTGGCGATCATCGCGGTCACCCTCGGTTTCGCCCTCGACGAGCGGCCGGGCCCGTGGCTCGTCCTCGCCGGGCTCGTGACCTACGGGCTCCTGCTCGTCACCCTGCGCGGCAACGCCGACGTCAAGGGCATCCGCGACTTTCTGATCCCGGTCGTGTTCTACTGCCTCGGCACCCGCAGCCCCTCCTTACGCGACGCCGACCGGGCGGTGCTGGCGAGCGGCGTCATCGTGGTGGTGATGGGGGTGTTCGAGTACGGCCTGTTCGACGTCTACCAGCAATACTTCAACATCGTGCGCTACTACGTCGCCCGCGGCAGCATGTCGGCGGCGGAGATCAGCGAGCTGACCGGCTCATTGTTCACCAGCGGCATCCGGCCGGATTCGCGCGCCATCCTGCCCTTCCTCGGGCCGCACCGGGTCTCGTCGGTCTTCCTCGAGCCGGTCTCGGCCGGCAATTTCGGCGCCGTCCTGTTCGCTTGGGCGCTCTACCGCCGCACCATGCGCGGGCGGACCTGGCTGTTCCTCTGCGCCGCCGTCACCATCATCCTGGCCGATGCGCGCTTCGGCGCCTATGTCTGCGTGGCGATCGCCGGCGCGATGCTGGTGGGATACCGCCTGCCGCGCCTGCTGTGGTTCGCCCTGCCCTTCACGATCCTGCTCGCCCTCGCGGTCTACGGCTTCGAGAGCGTGCAGACGAGCTGGCAGAACGACATGGCGGGCCGCCTGCTCTGGGCCGCGCTCCTCATCACCTCCCTGCCGCCCGAGGGCGTGTGGGGGATCATGCCCGACAAGATGTTCCTGTCGGATTCCGGCTACGCCTACACCCTCACCCAGCTCGGGGTGGCGGGCGCGCTGGTGGCCTGGGGCCTGTTCGTCCTGATGCCGGCCCGCAACCCCGACGGCTGGCGCCTGCGCTGCGCCATGGCGATCTATCTCTGCCTGCTCCTCGTCATCAGCGACTCGCCGTACTCGATCAAGACCGCGGCGCTGGCGTGGTTCATGATGGGGGCGGCGGACGGGGTGGAGCCGGAGACGGGGCGGCTGGCCGAGGCCTGATTGATCACGGTTAAGATACCGAGCAACCGCACTGGACAGAGTACAAACGACGGAGGACGGAGGTGTGATGGCCCTGACCCGCAGCTTCGAGGACACGATCAAGGCGCGCGCCGAGCGCGATCCTGCCTTCCGCGATGCCTTGCTCACCGAAGCCGTCGACCAGTTGCTCGCCGGAGATCTCGATACCGGCAAGGCGGTCCTGCGCTGCACTATCAACGCGACGATCGGCTTCGAGCGCCTGGCCGAGGAAACCGGCACCTCCTCCAAGAGCCTGATGCGGATGCTGAGCCCGGCCGGCAATCCGACCGCCAGCAATCTGTTCGGCGTGCTGCACGCCGTCCAGAAGACGACGGGCGGGCATCTCGTCGCCTCCGCGAGCGCAAGCGGCTGAACTGTTGCCGCCCGGCCCGGGGAGCCGGTCGACGAAACCTGCGACGGGACCGCTGTCCACACAGCGGACGGAGCGGCGTTAACTCCGTCTTAAGCACAGATCCGCCCAGGATACGGCGCGTGGGTCCCGTCCGTCCGGCCGGTGGCCGCGGGCGCGCCGTGGAACCCGTTCATGCTGGACTCGGTCCGGATCTCGCTCAAGGTGCTGAACGCGGCCCAGCTCGCCACGGTGGCGGCGGCCGCCTTCGGGCTGGCCTGGTTCGGCGGCGCCCTCTCCGGCGCCGCGCCGACGCCGGAGCGGCCGGCGCTCGCCCGGAACCTCGTCCAGGCGGCCCGGGCCTATGCCGACGCTCTTGACGAGGAGCTGAGCGCCTCGATCAACGACGCCCGCAACGCCGCCCTGCTCCTGCGCCTCGACGATGCCGCCCTGGCCGATTCCTGGCGCGCGGGCCGGTTGCAGGACTGGCTCGCCCTCAACCCGCGCTACCGGGACGCCGCTCTGCTCGGCCCCGACGGCTCCTTGCGCGCCGCCGGCGGGCCCGGCGGGACGCGGATCGATCGCGTCGTCGCCCGCAACGCACAGGTCGCGGTGGCGGCCGGCCCCGAGGAGGCGCCCTTCGCGCTGACCCTGGCGCTCGGCCAGCCCGGCCGGTCGGACCGCCTCGTGCTGCGCGCGAGCCCGGCCTATTTCGAGGGCATCGGCGAGCGGGTCCGCCGGGCCCTCGGCGCGGGCGAGGCACTCCGCTTCGCGGTGGCGGGGGCGGACGGGCGGGCGCTCGTCGGCTCGCTGCCGGCTGCGGACGATCCCCGGCCGCACGAGGCCGCGCCCACCCGCGGCAGCCGCGACATCGCCAGCCCCGGCTGGCTCGTCACCGCCTCCGCGCCCGCGATCCCGCTCCGGCCCACCGGGCCCGACCCGCGCCTGATCGCCCTCGGCCTCGCCCTGGTGCTCGCCGCCGGCGGCCTCGGCTACGCCCTCGGCGGGCGGGTCTCGGCGCGCCTGCGCCGACTGGCCGAGGAGGCCGGCACCGCCGACGAGACCGGCGGCGAGGCCCCGGTGTCGCGGGTGCGGGAGATCGCGGCGATCGCCGGCACCGTCCGCGACCGGGCCCAGAGCCTCGACGCCCGGCTCGCCGGGGCCGGGACCGGCCTCGACCGGGTGCGCGGCCGCCTGCACACCTTCGAGGCGATGTCGGGCTGGACCTGCTGGGAGATCGACCCCGAGACCCGGCAGGTCGTGTGGTCGGATCCCGACGGCGCCGGCGTCCTGGCGGGCGCCGACCGCGTCGCGACGATGGCCGACCTCGCCGCCCGGTTCGAACCCGCCGACCGCCCCCTCCTCGACCTCACCCTGAAGGCCGCGCTCGGGGCGGACGGCCCCCACGACGTGGTTCTGCGCACGAGCGGGCCGGGACCCGAATCCGGCCGCCGCCTGCTGGTGCGGCTCCTGCGCGGCCGCGACGCCGCCGGCCGGATCCGGGTCCACGCCCTCAGCCGGACGATCCGCGAGGGCGAGCCCGCCGACACCCCGGCGGGCGCCAACGAGCGGCGGCGCAACGTCGTCCTGCGCCGGGTCACCGACGGCATCGTCCACGACTTCAACGACGTGCTCACGGTGGTGCTGGTCAATCTCGGCGTGCTGCGGCGCCAGACCGGCCTCGATCCGCGTCAGGCGGCCCTGACCGACGCGGCGCTCGCCGGCGCCCAGCGCGGGGCGGCGCTCACCCGGCGCCTGCTCGGCCTGGTGCGCGGCGGCGACCTCGCCGGCGACGGCCCCCCGGCGGAGCTCGCCTCCTGCGACCTCGCCGCGACCGTGGCGGCGTTCCTGCCCTTCCTGCAGGCCAACGTCCTGCGCGACGCGCCGCTCGTCACCCGCATCCCCGACGACCTGCCCAAGGCGGCCTGCGGCGAGCGGCTGGTCGAACTGGTGCTCCTCAACCTCGCCTTCCACATCCGCGACCTCGGCCTGCACGGCTTCGCGGTCGGGGCGGCCGAGCACGCGGCCGATCTGGCCCCGGTGCCCGGCATGCCGGAGGGCCCGGCTCTGCGCGTGCTGTTCGCGAGCGGGCGCCGCCCCCCGGGCGCCGCCACGCGGCCGCAGGTCCAGGCGCTCGAGACCGTCGGGCGGCTCCTGCGCGCCGGCGGCGGGGGCTGGCGCGTCCTCAGCGACGGGTGCGGCGAGGAGGCCTTCCTGGCCGAGGCGTGGTTGCCCGCCGAGACGCACCCGGCCGAGGCGCGGAAGACCGCGGCCGGCCGCGCCGACCCGCGCCAGGCGGCCATTGCCGGTCCGGCGCCGCAGGCCGCGTTGCGCATCCTGCTCGTGGAGAGCGACAGCCTCGTGCGCGCCAGCCTCGTCGAGGCCCTGGCCGAGCTCGGCCATCAAGTGGTCCAGGCCGCTTCCGGCGAGCACGCCCTCGGGCTTCTGGCCCACGACGCCGCCTTCGACGCGATGATCGCCGACCAGGCGATGCCGGTGATGACCGGCCTCCAGCTCGCCGCCACGGTGGTCGAGCGGCATCCGGGCATCCGCGTCATCCTGGCGAGCCCGCACGGCCAGCTGCCCCAGGCGGCCCGCCGCTTCCTCCAGCTCGACAAGCCGTTCCGGCGCGAGGATCTTGCCGCCGTGCTGGCCGCCCGCGCCGCCTGACCGGCGCCTCGCCCAACGAAGCGGGGTCCGGTTCACCGAAGTCATGCGACAAATTCAAAGACCTAGAGCGGTATGCGATCGCGCCACCGTCGGATACCGTCTAGGCAAAAATTGCCGACTTAATCTCCGTTGCAGGACAATAAATTTTAACCGTCTCGTTGCATAAATCAGTGCACAAAGTTTTGGTAACCAGTTCAGGAGGCGGCGTTGATTGCCTCGATTCAGTCACGAACACTCGGCCTCGTCGGCGGCGTGAGCCTGGCCGTGCTCGCAGCGGCGGGTACGGCGCGGGCGGCGGACCTGAGGGCGCCGAGCACCGACGCCGACTGGTACACCGGCGCGCCAGCCCAAGCGGTCGACGACAGCTGGGCGGTCGCCGTCGACGGCTCGACCAGCGTCACCTCGAACAGCTCGGCCTTCGGCTCGATCACCGTGACGGCGCCGCTCGCCGGCTCGCCGACCCAGAGCGGTCCGCGGGTGCGGGTCGAGGCCATCGCCGGCACCTATTCCTATCCGGGCCAGGCCGTCGCCTCGCGGGTGACGGGCTACCAGCAGGAAGGATCGGCGATGGCCGGCTACGAGTGGGTGTGGCGCGACGCGGCGCTCGCCGGCTTCATCGGCTTCAACGTGCGCAGCAACCAGCTCTCGATCCCCGATCCCGGCAACCCGGTGGTCGGCACCGGAATCGGCCTGCGCGTCGCCGCGAATTTCTACGCCAACCCGACCGACCGCACCATGGTGTCGGCCTACGGCTCGTATTCGACCAAGTTCAACGCCTATTATTCGCGCCTGCGCGTCGGCTACATGGTCGCCGACGGCGTCTATATCGGCCCCGAGGCGCTGTTCCTCGGCGACGACTTCTTCCGCCAGTACCGGATCGGCGCCCATCTCTCGGGCGTGAAGTTCGGGCCGGTGCAGATGTCGCTGGCGGCGGGCTACGTGCAGGACCGGGTCCAGGGCTCGGGGTACTATTCGAGCATCGAGGCGCGGGCGAATTTTTAGATGTCGAAGCCTGTTCGATCAGCCACTACAGACTGATCACGCTCTGCGTCATTCCGGTGCCGTGCAGCGGAGCACGGAATCCAGAAACACAGGTGTTTCGGAAGGAAGCGGAACGATCTGCGCCTTGTCCCGAACGATCCGCGGCTCTGGATTCCGGGCTCCGCTTCGCGGCCCCGGAATGACCTGGCGGGTACCAGGACCGTCGAGCAAGCCTGACAAGCCCTCTACCTCATTTGCCCGCTCTCTCGAACGAAGCGGGGGCGCCCGGCTGTCCGGACGCCCCTCCCCCGTCCGATCAGGCCGGCGCGCCGGCCGCCTTGGCCTCGCGGCGGCGGGCGTGCAGCACGTACTCGGTGTAGCCGTTCGGCTGGACGCGGCCCTTGAACACCAGGTCGCAGGCTGCCTGGAAGGCCGGCCCGTCGAAGCCCGGCGCCATCGGCCGGTAGAGCGGGTCGCCGGCATTTTGGCGGTCGACCACCTGGGCCATCCGCTTCATCGTCTCCATCACCTGCGCCTCCGACACCACGCGATGGTGCAGCCAGTTGGCGATGTGCTGGGACGAGATCCGCAGGGTGGCGCGGTCCTCCATCAGCGCCACGTCGTGGATGTCCGGCACCTTCGAGCAGCCGACGCCCTGGTCGATCCAGCGCACGACGTAGCCCAGGATGCTCTGGACGTTGTTGTCGATCTCCTGCTGCACGTCGTCGGGGGCGAAGTTCGAGCGGGCGAGCGGCACCTGCAGGATCTCGTCGAGGGCCGAGCGCGGCCGGCGCGCCAGCTCCTGCTGGCGGGCCTTCACGTCGGTCTCGTGGTAGTGCAGCGCGTGCAGCGTCGCGGCGGTCGGCGAGGGCACCCAGGCGGTCGAGGCGCCGGCCTTCGGGTGGGCGCCCTTCTGCATCAGCATGTCGGCCATGGCGTCGGGCGCCGCCCACATGCCCTTGCCGATCTGCGCCCGGCCGAGCAGGCCGCAGGCGAGGCCGACATCGACGTTGTTCTCCTCGTAGCCCTTGATCCAGGGCGTGCCCTTCATGTCGTTCTTGCGGATGACGGGGCCCGCCTCCATCGAGGTGTGGATCTCGTCGCCGGTGCGGTCGAGGAAGCCGGTATTGATGAACACCACCCGCTCCTCCGCCGCCTTGATGCAGGCGGCGAGGTTCACCGTGGTGCGGCGCTCCTCGTCCATGATGCCCATCTTGAGGGTGTTGGGCTTGAGACCCAGCATCGCCTCGACGCGCCCGAACAGCTCGACCGCGAAGGCGACCTCGTCCGGCCCGTGCATCTTCGGCTTGACGATGTAGACCGAGCCGCGGCGGCTGTTGCGGATGCCGGACGTGCTCTTGAGGTCGTGGATCGCGATCAGCGCCGTGACGGCGGCATCAAGGATGCCCTCCGGCACCTCGGCGCCGCTCTCGTCGAGCACCGCATCCGTGAACATGTGGTGGCCGACATTGCGCACCAGCATCAGCGAGCGGCCGGGCACGCTGACCTCGCCCTGGCCGTCGGGGGCGGTGTAGGTGCGGTCGGGGTTGAGCTTGCGCTCGAAGCGGCGGCCGTCCTTCTCGACCGGGGCCGAGAGGCTGCCGTTCATCAGGCCGAGCCAGTTGCGGTAGACCACGACCTTGTCGTCGGCATCGACCGCCGCGACCGAATCCTCGAGATCCATGATGGTCGAGACCGCCGACTCGATCACGATGTCGGCGACGCCCGAGGCGTCGAAGCGGCCGATCCGGTGGGTGCGGTCCAGCACGACCTCGACGTGCAGGCCGTGGTGGCGCAGCAGCAGGGCCGTCGGCGAGGTGGCCTTGCCGCGGTAGCCGGCAAAGGCCTCGGGCCGGGCGAGCGGGATGGTGTCGCCGGTGTTCATGTTGCCGACGAGCTGCCCGCCCTCCACCGCGTAGGTCACCACGTCGGCGTGGCGGCCGCCGGCGAGCGGCAGGGTGCGGTCGAGGAAGGCGCGGGCGCGCGCCACCACCCGGGCGCCGCGGGTGCGGTTGTAGCCGCCGCCTCGGGTCGCGCCGCCCTCCTCCGACACCGCGTCGGTGCCGTAGAGCGCGTCGTAGAGCGAGCCCCAGCGGGCATTGGCGGCGTTGAGCGCGTAGCGGGCGTTCGAGGTCGGGAC
Source organism: Methylobacterium sp. 17Sr1-1 (assembly GCF_003173775.1). Lineage (NCBI taxonomy): Bacteria > Pseudomonadati > Pseudomonadota > Alphaproteobacteria > Hyphomicrobiales > Methylobacteriaceae > Methylobacterium > Methylobacterium sp. 17Sr1-1. Next base: position 6,363,217 of record NZ_CP029552.1, read on the forward strand.
GACCAGCTGCGGTCCGGCGATGGTGGCGATCTCGTCGTCGACGTCGTCGGTGCGCACCTGGACCGGGCCGGGATCGGGCAGAAGGTAGCCGATCTCGGTGAGGAACGCCTTGTAGGCCGCCTCGTCCACCGGCTTGCCGACCCGCTCGCGGTGCCAGGCGTCGATCTTCTCCTGGATCGCGTCGCGGGTCTCGAGCAGGGCGCGGTTGCGGGGCCCTAAGTCGCGCACGATGGCCGACAGGCCGTTCCAGAAGGTCTCCGGGCTGATCCCGGTCCCCGGCAGGGCTTCCTCGACCACGAAATCGTGCAGCACCGAGGCCACCGACACGCCACCGACCGTCTTGCGATCCATCCGACTTCCTCCCGCGGGCATCCGCACGTGCCGCGTCTTCGCGCCCCCCTTAACAGGGGATGCGGAGACCAGAAAGCCGGCGCGCGGGCGCAGAACGGCGCCCGTCGCGCCGGCCGGGCGTCATCCCGGGATGAGACGACCTGTCGAAAACGTAATGTTCTGTGGGAGCGAAAATGCCCCGCTCGGGCGTTGCCTCCCCGTGACAAACGCCGGCCCCCCTCCCATCTCGTGGGCGCCGGTCCGCCGGCAACCGAAGGAGTACGGCTCCATGAACAGCGAAGAACGCGACGTCATCAACGGCATATTCCAGCGACTGGAGCAGGCCGCGCAGCAGCCCCGCGATGCCGACGCGGAGCGCTTCATCGCCGACAAGATCCGCGCCCAGCCCTACGCCCCCTACGCCATGGCGCAGCTCGTCTACGTGCAGGAGGAGGCGATCAAGAGCCTCAACCAGCAGCTCGAGCAGGCCCGGGCCGAGGCCCAGCGCGGCGGCCAGGGTGCTGGCCAGGGCTCCGGCGGCGGCTTCTTCTCCAGCATCTTCGGCGGCGGGTCGCGGCCCGAGCCGCAGCAACCGCCGCAGCGCGCCGGCGCCTGGGGCAACCAGGGCGGCTACGGCCAGCAGCCCCCGCCCGGCTACGGCGGCCCGCAGGGCTATCCGCCGCAGCAACCCGGCTACGGCGGCCCGCAACAGGGCGGTCCCTGGGGCGGTCAGCAGGCGCCGCAGCGCAGCGGCGGCGGCTTCCTTGCCACGGCGCTGCCGATGGCGGCCGGTGCGGCCGGCGGCATGCTGCTCGGCAGCGCGCTCAGCAACGCCTTCGCGGGCGGCCACTCGTCGCTCGGCAGCATGGCGGGCTTAGGGGGCGCCGGCGCTGCGGGCGGCACGGTCGTCGAGAACAACTACTTCGGCAACCAGGGCGGCAGCGAGGATTTCGGTGCCCCCCTCGGCGGCGACGATGCCGGCTTCCAGGACGCCTCCTTCGACGGCGACATGGGCGACGGCGGCAGCGACGACTGGGTCTGATCAGCCGTCGCACCGGTTCTGAGGGGGCCCCGCCGCGGCGACGCGGCGGGGCCCTCGTCATGTCGGATCCCGTGTCGTCAGATCGCTTGGTCGTCAGATCGCTTGGTCGTCAGATCACACTTGGTCGTCAGATCACCTGCACGCGGGCGCCGACCGGCACGCGCTCGTAGAGGTCGGTCACGTCCTCGTTCATCATCCGGATGCAGCCCGAGGAGACCGACTGGCCGATCGTGTGCGGCTCGTTGGTGCCGTGGATGCGGTAGAGCGACGAGCCGAGATAGAGGGCGCGGGCGCCGAGCGGGTTGGCGGGGCCGCCGGCCATGTGGCGCGGCAGGTCGGGGCGGCGGCGCAGCATCTCGGCCGGCGGGGTCCAGTCCGGCCACTCGCGCTTGGCGCTGACCGTCTTCATGCCCGACCAGGTGAAGCCCGGCCGGCCGACGCCGATGCCGTAGCGCAGGGCTCGGCCGCCGGGCTGGACCAGGTAGAGGAAGCGCGACGGCGTATCGATCACGATGGTGCCGGGCCTCTGGCCTCCGTCATAGGCGACCTCCTGGCGCTGGAAGCGCGGATCCATCGCCCGGCCGATCCCCTCCTCCCGGGCCTCCGGCATCACCGCCGGGCTCGGTCGGCCGCGGGGCGCCTCGAACGGGTCGGGCGCGTAGGCCTGGGGAGCTGCGGGCGGCGCATAGGCCTGCGGCGCGTAGGTCTGTGCCGGTAGCGGGTCGCCGGAATGCGGGTATCGCCGGGGCACCACCGGCTCGTAGCCGATCTGGGCGCCCGACGTGCCGGCGGCGGCGTAGCCCGCGGTGCGGGCATAGGCCGGCGGCGCCCCGTAAGGACCGGCAGCGGTGCCGGCCTGCCGGTAGCCGCGGCCCGCAAGGATCGTGCCGTCCGGGGCGACCGGCGCCGGGCGCAGCGGGCGGGCGGCGTAGGTCGGGTCCTGCCCGGTCATCAGGTACTCGATGAAGCCGCCGCCATAGGATCCGGGCGCTCCCTGCGCCAGGACCGGCAGAGGTCCGAGACCCGCCCCGAGACCGGCCGCGATCGCCCCGGCCAGCACCATCCCGCGCACCACCATCGCACCCGTCCCCGCAACCCCTGCCGCATCCCGGCGATGGCGCCAGGAGAGCAGGGACCCCGGGACCGGGCGGTGAAGGAACGTGGTGAGCGTTTCGCTAAATCCTTGCGACGAATCATTAATTCGGCCTCACGGTGAATCGTTCGTCACCGCGGGCGCAGCCTCCGGCAGGCATTCAGCAAATCGCAATCAATGTTGGGGACATTGGCCCGTGTGGGCCGTGCGATGCGGCCGCGGCTGCAGGCTCTCTCGGACCCATGAAGAACAAGCGCTTCCGCATCGAGGACAGTCTCGGGGTTGCTTCCGTTCCCGTCGAGGCGGCGCCCCCGCCGGTCTCGCCCAACGACGAGCGGATCTCCGAGATCCTGGCGACGGTCAACGAGCTCAAGCGCCTGACCGAGACCACCACCGGCGACGTGATCGACGCCTGCCGGCGGGAGATGGCCGAGATCTACGGCATGCGCAACGAGCTCGACGTGATGAAGGCCGCGATCGGCCGGACCAAGCACGAGATCGCGGTGCTGCACCGGCAGGACTTCGACGGCAAGGGCGTGCGCCGGGCCGCCGGCGAGCTGGACGCCGTGGTCGACGCCACCGAGCGGGCCACCACCACCATCCTGGCGGCGGTCGAGGACATCGAGACCCACGCCTCGGTGCTGCGCTCGACCGGTGGCCTGAAGGATCACTCCGACGTCGACGCGATCCTCGAGCGCACCGTGGTGCTCTACGAGGCCTGCAACTTCCAGGACCTGACCGGCCAGCGCATCAGCAAGATCGTCAGCGTGCTGAAGTTCGTCGAGGACCACATCGACCGGATGATCGAGGCCTGGGGCGGCCTGGAGGCCTTCAAGGACCTGATCGGCGAGCGCGCCGGGGTCAGCATCGACGACGAGAGCAGCCTGCTCAACGGGCCTAAGCTCGACGAGGATCCGGGCCACGTCGACCAGACCGACATCGACGCGCTGTTCGACTGACGGGTGGGGCGGGCAGCGGCGGGGCGCCGGCGCTTCAAGGGCCAGCCGGCGAATTTCGTACCCTCGACGTCATCCCGGGGCTCGAAGGCGAGAACCCGGGATCCATAACCGCCGAGGTCGGAAGAGAGAGGCGGATCGCGTTCCGCCTCATCCCGCACCGTCGGTGGTCATGGATCCCGGGTTCGGATTTCGCGGCCCCGGGACGACCCGGAGGGTGTCGGCATCGTGGCGAGAGCGATACGGGAGCTACACCGGCCCCCGCCCGGCCATCCGCCCGAGCCGCGACCACGCCGCCGACAGCACGCCCCGCCCCGGATCCGGCATGGCCGCCATCCTGGCGATTCCCCGCAGCAGCCCGTCCGCGGCGGCGCGCGGGTCGGCGAGGGCCTGCTGGCTGCCGAAGGCGCCCGGCTCCGCCTCCGCCGTGCCGGGCTGGTGGAGATAGGTCACCGCGTTGCCGCAGAGCGCGTCGACGAGCAGGAAGGTCGGGTTGATCACCGGGCCGGGGCTCAGCGCCACCACCCGCCGGCGAGGCGGCGCGAACAGAGCCGTGTGCAGGGCCGAGCCGAGCGAGCCCGCGACCACCCGCCGGCGGGCGAAGAGCCGGACCTGCTCGGAAAAACTCATCGCCTCCGGGTGCAGGATCTCGACGCCCTCCCGGGCCAGGATCTCCGTCACCGCCTCCTCGTTGGCGAAGCGGCGCACGCCGCCCGAGAGCCGCGTCTTCGCGAGGTAGGCCGGGCGGTCGTCCGCATCGACCTCGTCCAGAGCGTAGCAGCCCGCTCCGATCTCCCGGCACAGGTCGCGGAAGACCGTGTGGGCAAAACCCTCCTCCTGGAAGGCGGGAGCCGGCACGATCGCGCGGCGCAGGCGCATCGGCGCCTCGAAGGCGTGGACGTCGCGGACCGCGAGGCCGAGCCGCGCCAGGATGTCGACGGCGAAGCGGTAGGGCTGCCACAGGCCCTCGTGGGCCGGGGCGTAGCACAGGATCGGCGCCGGGGCTTGAGCCCGCAGCAGCGGCCAGAACCGCGGCAGGGTGGTGACCAGGAAGTGCCCGTAATGCAGGTGGGCACCGCCGAGGAACAGGTAGGTCTCCTCCGGCGCGTACGGGATGGCCGCCGGCAGGCCGTCCGGCCACGCCTCGGGCCAGTCGGTGCGCTGCCAGGACGGGGTGGTGCCGCTCCCGCGGATGTCGACGCTCTCGGGGATGAAGCGGCGGGCGGCGTCGAACAGGGCCGAGGGCTGGCCCCGTGCCTCGCTGTGCGGCAGGTAGAGGACGTCCTCGACGATCCGTACGGCCGGCAGGTCGGGCCGGAGACGCGGGATCCGGGGCGTCCGGCAGGCGCGGAGCGTCATGCGGGGCGGGGTGTCACGGGGGTGGTCCTTCGGCGCGGGCGTGAGGGAGGCCTTTTAGCGCCTAGGGCCGGTCTTTCCAGCGGCGGGAAGGCCGCCTACATCGCCCTCATGAGCCGACAGCCTGGGAACGACGTGCCGCCCGACGCCCTCGACACGATCGAGGACGACGACGAGGCGGTGGACGCCCTCGACACCGCCCCCGAGATCGACTTCGACCTCGATGCCGGCGCCGGCGCGATCCAGGCCGGCACCGCGGTGATCCGTCGGTTCTGGACCACCCTGCCGACTTCGCCGGGCGTCTACCGGATGTTCGACGCCAAGGGCGACGTGCTCTACGTCGGCAAGGCCAAGAACCTGAAGAACCGCGTCGGGTCCTACGCGCGGGGCCAGGCGCACACCAACCGCATCGCCCGGATGATCGCCGAGACGGCCTCGATGGAGTTCGTCACCACGGCGACCGAGACCGAGGCGCTGCTGCTCGAAGCGAACCTCATCAAGCAGCTGAAGCCCCGCTTCAACGTGCTGATGCGGGACGACAAGTCCCTGCCCTACATCCTGCTCACCGCCGATTCCAACGCGCCGCAGCTCGTCAAGCATCGCGGGGCGCGGCGTCGCGCCGGCCATTATTACGGCCCCTTCGCCAGCGTCTGGGCGGTGAACCGCACGGTCAACGCGCTCCAGCGCGCCTTCCTGCTGCGCTCCTGCTCCGACAGCTACTTCGAGAACCGCACGCGGCCGTGCCTGCTCTACCAGATCAAGCGCTGCTCGGGCCCCTGCACCAACGAGATCTCGGTCGAGGACTATGCCGGCCTCGCCGCGGAAGCGCGGGGGTTTCTCTCGGGCAAGTCCAACGCCGTGAAGGAGCGCATGGCCGCCGAGATGCAGGCCGCCTCCGACGCCTGGGAGTTCGAGAAGGCGGCGCGCTACCGCGACCGCATCGCCGCGCTCGCCGCCATCCAGGGCGTGCAGGGCGTGAACACGCAAGGGATCGAGGAGGCCGACGTCTTCGCCCTCGACGAGCAGGCCGGCCAGTTCTGCATCGAGGTGTTCTTCTTCCGCAACTGGCAGAACTGGGGCAACCGGGCCTACTTTCCGAAGGCCGACCGCAGCATGAGCCCGGCCGAGGTGCTGGCCTCGTTCCTGGCCCAGTTCTACGACGACAAGCCGGCGCCCCGCCTCGTGCTGACCTCGCACGAGATCGAGGATGCGGAGCTGCTCGCCGCCGCGCTCTCGACCAGGGCCGAGAACCGGGTCGAGATCCACGCCCCGAAGCGCGCCGAGCGCAAGAACCTCGTCGACTACGCCGCCCGCAACGCCCGCGAGGCGTTGGGCAGGCGCCTCGCCGACACCGCCTCGCAGGGCAAGCTGCTCGCCGCCCTCGGCACGTCGTTCAACCTCGCCGCGGCGCCGCGGCGGATCGAGGTCTACGACAACTCGCACATCATGGGGACGAACGCCGTCGGCGCGATGATCGTCGCGGGCCCCACCGGCTTCATGAAGACCCATTACCGCACCTTCACCATCAAGTCCGAGGAGGTGAAGCCCGGCGACGATTACGGCATGATGCGCGAGGTGCTGCAGCGCCGCTTCGCGCGCCTGGTCAAGGAGCATCCGCGCACCAAGGCGGAGGCGGCGATGGCCGCTGCCGAGGGTGGGCCGGCAGAGCCGGAGCCGGCGCCCGATCCGGCGGACCCGGACGTGTTTCCGGCCTGGCCCGACCTGGTGCTGATCGACGGCGGCCGCGGTCAGCTCGAAGCGGCCCGAAAGGCCCTCGACGAGGTCGGGGTGACCGACGTGCCGCTCGTCGGCATCGCCAAGGGGCGCGACCGCGACGCGGGCCGCGAGACCTTCTTCGTGCCCGGCCAGGCGCCGTTCCGGCTGCCGCCGCGGGATCCGACGCTCTACTTCGTCCAGCGCCTGCGCGACGAGGCCCACCGCTTCGCCATCGGGGCGCACCGGGCCAAGCGGAAGCGCGAGATGGTGAAGAACCCCCTCGACGAGATCCCGGGGGTGGGCCCGACCCGCAAGCGCGCGCTCCTGCACCATTTCGGGACGGTGAAGGCGATCGAGCGGGCGGCCCTGGAGGATCTCGCCAAGGCGCCGGGCGTCAATGCCGCCACCGCCCGGGCGGTCTACGACTTCTTCCATACCGATGCGTGACGAATCGCCGATGCGTGACGTCGAGTCCGGGTCGAGTTCTGTTGACGCCCCCTCCCCCCGCGTGGTTTCACCGACGGTGATGAACGTGGTCGTACCCCGGCGCCGCTCGACGGCCCTGAACCTCGCGAACCTCCTGACCTACGGCCGTCTGGTCGCGGTGCCGGTGGTGGTGGCGCTGCTGTTCTGGCCGCAGGACGACACCGCGCGCTGGATCGCCGTCGCCGTCTTCGTCGCCGCCGCGATCACCGACTACCTCGACGGCTACGTCGCCCGCACCTACTCGCAGAGCTCGGCGCTCGGGCGGATGCTCGACCCGATCGCCGACAAGCTGCTCGTCGCCGCGAGCCTGCTGATGCTCTGCGCCGACGGGACGATCCGCGGCTGGTCGCTCTGGGCCGCGATCGTGATCCTGTGCCGCGAGATCCTGGTCTCAGGGTTGCGCGAGTACCTCGCCGAGCTGAAGGTCGGCGTGCCGGTGAGCCGGGTCGCCAAGTGGAAGACCGCGGTGCAGCTCGTGGCCCTCGGCGTGCTGATCGCCGGCCCCGCCGGCGAGCGGGTGCTGCCGGGCAACGGCACGCTCGGGCTCGTCCTGCTCTGGCTCGCCGCGGCGCTGACGCTCTACACGGGCTACGACTACATGCGCTCCGGCATCCGCCACGTCATCGACGACGAGAGATGAGCCCCCGATGAAGCTCGTCTATTTCGCCTGGGTCCGCGAGCGGATCGGCCGCCCCGAGGAAACCCTCGACCTGCCGCCGGAGGTGACGACGGTCGCCGACCTCGTCGCGTGGCTGAGGGGCCGCGGCGAGGAATACGCCTACGCCTTCGAGACGGACGGCGTGGTCCGCGCCGCCGTCGACCGGGTCCATGCCAAGCCCGGGACCGCGCTCGCCGGCGCGAGCGAGGTGGCGTTCTTCCCGCCGATGACCGGGGGGTGAGGCGGCTCGTGGGGCCGGATCGTCCTCCGCGAGCCTCTGTTCGGCTTCCACAACAGTTTTGTCACCCTCCGCGTCATCCCGGGGCCGCGTAGCGGAGGCCGGGATGATGCGGAGGGTCGTTGGTCGAGGCGCCCATCCGACCGGCTTCCGCATTTCGACCAAATACCCAGAGACCCGTGATGCCCCGCCCCCTGCCGCTCCTCGCGCTCCTGGTCTCGTCCCTCGCGGTCTCCGCCGCCTCGGCCGAGCCGGTGAAGGTGGGGCCACTGCTGGAGCATCGCGGGATGTGCGAGGCCTCGGGCGCGGTGCCGTATCCGCGCGGGAGCTTCGGTGACCGGTTCCTGGTGGTCGACGACGAATCGACGGTGGTGATGCTCTACCGGGCCGGGGCGAGCGGCGACGCGCTGCCGCTGGCGGGCAGCGATCTGGGTCCGCAACTCGGCCTCGGGCCAGAGGACCGCAAGGCCGACCTCGAATCCGCGACCTGGCTCGGCTCCGACCTCTACGTGCTCGGTTCCCACAGCCGCCGGCGCGGCGGCAAGCAGAGCCCCGGCCGCGGCCGCCTCGCCGCCGTGACGGTGGCGGACACGGACGGCCCCGGCCTCGCCCCGAAGGGCCGCGCGGTGAAGGGGCTGCCGCAGGCCTTCGCCGCCCTGTCGCCCCTGTTCGCGGAGCGGATCGGGCTCGACGTATCGGCCCGGGACGACCTCGACCCCAAGCGCAAGGGCTTCAACATCGAGGGGATGGCGCCGCGGCCGGACGGCAAGTCGCTCTGGCTCGGCCTGCGCAACCCCCTCGACACCGACGCCAACGCCCTGCTGGTGGCGCTGGAGAACCCGGCCGAAGCGGTGGCCGGCGCCGCCCCGCGCCTCGGCACCCCGGTCGCGCTGGATCTCAAGGGCCGCGGCATCCGGGACATCGCCTACGCGCCCCAGGCCAGGACCTACTTCATCCTGGCGGGCGGAGCCGGCGGCGGCGGCGAGCCGTTCGACCTCTACCGCTGGTCGGGCGATCCGGCGGACAGGCCCGCGCGGGTCGAGGGTGCCGCGGCGGCCTTCGCGCCGATTCCCGATTTTCAGCCGGAGGCCTTGCTGGTCAGCCCGGCCGGCGACCGGGTCCAGGTGCTGAGCGACGACGGCGAGGCCCTCGGCTCCGACGGCAGGCCGTGCGAGGAGTCGCGGGACGGCAAGCGGTTCCGGAGCCTGACGCTCGACCTGAAGTAGGGCGCATCCTCACCCGCCCAGGGCCGCCACGAACTCCCGAACGTTGTGGCGCATCATCTCGAGATAGGTCGGCGCGGGGCCGCCGGGCTCGGACAGGGCGTCGGAGAAGACCCGGCCGCCCGCCTTGGCGCCGCCCTCCCGGGCGATCTGCTGCATCAGCCGCGGATCGGAGATGTTCTCGAGGAACACCGCCGGGATCCTGTCGCGGCGGACCTGCCGCACGATCGCCGCGACGTCGCGGGCGGTGGCCTCGCTCTGGCTCGACACGCCCTGGGGGGCGACGAAGCGTAGCCCATAGGCCCTGGCGAAGTACCCGAAGGCGTCGTGGGTGGTGACGATGCGCCGGCGCGCCTCCGGAATACCGGCGACCGCCTTGCGCACCTCGGCATCGAGGGCGTCGAGCTGCGCGAGGTAGGCCGTCGCATTGGCCTGGTAGGCCGCCCTGCCCTCGGGATCGGCGCTCGCCAGCCCGTCGCGGATATTGGCGACGTAAGTCCGGGTATTGGCGACGTTCTGCCAGGCATGCGGATCGGCGGCGTGCGAATGCCCATGATCCGGGCCGTGGCCGTCGTCGTCCTCCTCGATCGGGACGATGCCCTTCGCGGCGACGACGACCTTGGCCTTGGTGCCGGAGGCCTTGATCAGCCGGTCGATCCAGCCCTCGAAGCCGAGGCCGTTCACCACCACGAGCCGCGCCGCCGCCACGGCCTGGGCGTCCGCCGGGGCCGGCACGAAGCTGTGCGCGTCGCCGTTCGGCCCGACGAGCGTGGTGACGGCGACCCGCGATCCCCCGACCTGCCGCACGAGATCGCCCAGGATCGAGAAGGTCGCCACCACGCGGACGGTCTCTTGCTGGACGGGTTCTTGCCGGGCGGGCTCCTGTGCCCGCGCCGGGACGATCCAGGCGAGGCCCAGAGCCAGCAGCAGCGTTCCGATTCCCAGCCTGCCCATCACCACAATCCCTCGCTCGACGACGTGCCTCACCTAGGCCGGCGCGGGGAAGATTGCAACATTGTTACACCACCGGTGGGCTGGGGTCCGCTCCGGTGGTCCGGGAGTCTGCCGCGGAGTTAACCTGGAGCGAGGACAGGGCGGCGCGGCGCGTCCAGGGTCGCGGCCGTCACGCCGTTCCTGCCGCTCCCGCTCGGACGGTGTCACCGGCGGGCCGGACCATCATGCGCGAGCGGGATGCCCCGGCCCGCTGCTCTCTTTTCTCGCCATTCCCGCCTCACCCCGTCGCCCCGAACCCGGTGGCGACGCAGTTGATCGACAGGAGCAGGGCGGATTTCAGCGCCTCGCGCGCCGTCTCGTCGGTCTCGGCCCGGAAGCGGCGCAGGAGGTTCACCTGCTCGCGGCTGACCTGGTTGAGCACCGGCAGCCGCTCGGCGAGCCGTCCGCGATAGAGTGGAAAGCGCTCGGCGAGGCTGGCGGCCCCGCTCACCTCCAGGACCATCGCGCAGGTGAGTCGGTACTCCGCCTCGATCATCGCGAAGACCGCCTCGCGCGCGCCCTCGTCCGGGCACAGGCCGGCGAAGTCGCGGGCGAGCCCAAGATCGACGGTGAGGAGCGTCTTCTCGACCTCGTCCATGATCAGGCGGAACAACGGCGACTCCGAGAACATTCGCCGCAGCAGCGCCCGGCCGGATTCACCCCGCACGTCGAGGAGGCTCTTCACCCCGCTGCCGACCCCGTACCAGCCGGTGATGCCGTGGCGGTTCTGGCTCCAGGCGAAGACCCACGGGATCGCCCGCAGGTCGGCGAGGCTGCGGGCGCCGAAGCGGCGGGACGGGCGCGAGCCGATGTTGAGGAGCGCGATCTCGTCGAGCGGGCTCGCGGCGCCGAAATAGGTCACGAGATCCGGATGCGTCAGGAGCCGGGCATAGGCCGCCCGCGAGGCACCCGACAACGCCTCCAACGCATCGTCGAAGTCCGGGTTCGCCGCAGGAGTCCCGGGGGCCGCGCCGTCGAGGGCGTGGGCGAGCACCGCGGAGGCCAGAAGCTCCATCTGGTAGGCGGCGGTGCCGCGGTTGGCATACTTGAACGACACCACCTCGCCCTGCTCGGTGGTGCGGAACCGGCCGCGGATCGAGCCCGGCGGCTGGGCGGCGATGGCCCGGGCGGTCGGCGCGCCGCCCCGGCTGACCGAGCCGCCGCGGCCGTGGAAGAACGCGATGCCGATCCCGGCCTGCTCGCCGACCTGGGTCAGGAGCCGCTGCGCCTTCGCCAGCTCCCAGTTCGAGGCGACGAAGCCACCGTCCTTGTTCGAATCGGAGTAGCCGATCATCACCTCCTGCACCCCGCCCTGCTGGCGGGCGGAGCGGCGCACCACCGGCACCTTGAGCAGCGCCCGCATGATCGCCGGTGCGGCGCGCAGGTCGTCGATGGTCTCGAACAGGGGCACGATCGGCAGCGGACAGATCTCGGTTCCGGCCGCGTCGAGGAACACGCCTGCCGTCTTCGCCAGCAGGTAGACGCCCAGGATGTCGGGCACCGAATGGGTCATCGACAGGACGAAGGCGCCGAACGCCTCGCGGTCGAGGCTGCCGCGCATCTCGGCCACCAGCCGGAAGGTCGAGAGCGTCTCCCGCGCCTCGTCGGGCAGGCCGGAGAGATCGGGCGGGCCGTCGAGAGGGCGGGCGAGCTCGGCCTCCAGCCATTGCGTCCAGGCCGGGGCGTCGACGTCCGGCGGCTCGCCCTCCTGCGTGGATCCTGGACCTTGGCGCCACAGCGCCTGGAGCGCCCGGGTGGTGCGGGTGGTGTTCTCGCGGATGTCGAGCCGCACGGTCGAGAAGCGGAAGATCTCGACCATCCGGCGCACCGGCCTCACCCGGTTGGCGGACAGCGAGGGGCAGCCCGCGGCGGTCAGGCCCTCCTCCAGGGCGCGCAGGTCGGCGATCAGCGTGTCGGCGTCGGCGTAGCCGGGGCCCGTGGGATCCTGCTCCGGCTCGTCCTCCAGCCCGGCGATCGTCGCGGCGAGGCGCCGGCTCAGGCATGTCAGAAACTGGCGGTAGGGCTCGCCCGGGTTGCGCCGCGCGATGGCCTCCCCATCCGGCTGGAGCGCGAGCTGGTCGGCGAGCGCGGCCGCGAAGCCGTCGGCGACCGGCAGGGCGCGGGCGCTGATCGAGAGGGTGCGGGCGAGCCCGTCGACGCGATCGCGGTAGCGCCGGAGGCTGGCGAGCGCGTTCTGCCGGAGCGTCCGCCGCGTCACCTCGGCGGTGACGAAGGGGTTGCCGTCCCGGTCGCCGCCGATCCAGGAGCCGAACTGGAAGAAGGCCGGCACCTCGAACCGGGCGCCCGGATAGGCGCCGGCCAGCGCCTCCTCCAGTGAGGCCAGGGTCTCGGGCAGCATCTCGAACAGGGTCTCGTCGAAGAAATGCAGCCCCCAGGCCACCTCCCGGTCGACGGTCGGCTTCTCGAGATGCAGCTCCCCGGTCATCCAGACCAGTTCGATCTCGTCGCGCAGGTCGTCCATCAGGGCCTGGCGCTCGCGCTCGGTCCAGCGCGGCATCTCCAGCTCCTTCAGGATCAGGTAGATCCGCCGGAATTTCTCCAGCACCGTGACCCGCTTGGCCTCGGTCGGGTGCGCCGTCAGGGTCGGGCGCACGCGCAGCGACGCCAGCAGCGCGTGGACGGTCTCGGCCGGCACGCCGCGCGCGGCGGCGCGGGCGAGCACGGCGCTGAACGCGTTCTTCAGTCGGTCGCGCCCCGCCTCGCGCTCGACGTGGCGGCGCCGGCGCATGGCGGTGTTCTGCTCGGCGATGGCGATCAGCTGGAACCAGATGCCCCGGACCTGCAGCGCCCGCGCGGTCAGCTCCGGCGACAGACCGGCGATGTCCGCCTGCCCGCGCAACACCGCCTCCAGCTCCGGCTGGTGGCGCCGGCAGACATCGACCAGCGAGCGGAACAGCACGTCGAGGGCGACGCGGTCGTCGGTGCCGGTGATGAGCGGCGGGACGAAGGAGGTGTTGGGGACGGGAGTGTGGATCATCAAAGGGCTCCCCGTGGGGATCGAGGGAGGGGTGTCGAGAAGGGCGCGGGCTTTTCCCTCCCCCCTCTGCGGGGGAGGGTGCGAGCGGAGCGAGCCGGGAAAGGGGCAGCGCGACGCCTACGGACATGGCGCCCTTCAGAATGGTCGCGACCCCTCCGGAAGCGGCGTCGCCTCTCCCGCCCTGCTTCGCAGGGCACCCTCCCCCGCAGAGGGGGGAGGGAGAAAATCCCGCGCCATTTCTTTCCCCGGATAGCTCTGCCGCCCATGGGAAGAGGAGGAATGCACACGGGTCGCCGCAGAACCGATAAGCCGGCTCACGCCGCCTTGCGGCGTTCCGCCATCACCTGCGCCATGGTGGTGCCGAAGGCGCCCGGGCTCGGCGCCACGGTGAGGCCGAAGGAGCGCATGATCTCGGCCTTCTCGGCGGCGCTGTCGCCGGCCGCCGAGATGATCGCGCCGGCGTGACCCATCTTGCGGCCCTTGGGCGCCGTGAGCCCGGCGACGAAGCCGACCACGGGCTTCCTCATGTTCGCCTGGATCCACGAAGCGGCCTCGGCCTCCTGCGGCCCGCCGATCTCGCCGATCATCAACACGGCGGCGGTGTCGGGATCCGCCTCGAACAGGGCGAGGTGGTCGAGGAACGACGAGCCGTTGATCGGATCGCCGCCGATGCCGACCGAGGTCGAGATGCCGAGGCCCACCGCCTTCATCTGCGCCGCGGCCTCGTAGCCGAGCGTCCCGGAGCGCGAGATCACCCCGACATTGCCTTTCAGGTAGATGTGGCCCGGCATGATGCCGAGCATCGCCTTGCCGGGGGAGATGATGCCGGCGCAGTTCGGCCCCACCACCATCGGCCGGCGCTCCCGCGGATAGCGCCGGAGGTAGCGCTTGACCCGCATCATGTCCTGGGCCGGAATCCCGTCGGTGATCGAGCAGATCAGCCGGATGCCGGCATCCGCCGCCTCCATGATGGCGTCGGCGGCAAACGGCGGGGCGACGAAGGTGATGCTCGCTTCGGCCCCCGTCTCCTGCACCGCCTGGCGCACCGTGTCGAAGACCGGCACGCCGTGCTCTGTGCGCCCGCCCTTGCCCGGAGTGACGCCGGCGACGACCCGCGTGCCGTACTCGATCATCTCGCGGGCGTGGAAGCTGCCCTTGTCCCCGGTGATGCCCTGGACCAGGATCCGGGTCGTCTCGTCGATCAGGATGCTCATCGGGCGAATCCTCAGTTCCGGGTGCGGATGGCGGCCACCGCCTTCTCGGCGGCCTCCGTCAGGGTGTCGGCGGTGATGAGGTCGAGGCCGCTCTGCTCCAGGATCGCCTTGCCGGCCTCGACGTTGGTGCCGGCGAGCCGCACCACCAGCGGCACGCCGATCTTCACCTCGCGGGCGGCCTGGACGACGCCCTCGGCGATCCAGTCGCAGCGGTTGATGCCCGCGAAGATGTTGACCAGGATCGCCCGCACGTTCGGGTCGGAGAGGACGAGGCGGAAGGCGGTCGCGACCCGCTGCGGCGAGGCGCCGCCGCCGACATCGAGGAAGTTCGCCGGCTCGCCGCCGGCATGCTTGATCATGTCCATCGTCGCCATGGCGAGGCCGGCGCCGTTGACGATGCAGCCGATCTCGCCGTCGAGGCCGATGTAGTTCAGGTTGTGCTCGGCGGCCTGGGCCTCGCGCGGGTCGCTCTGCGAGGGATCGTGCATGTCGGCGATGGCGCGGCGCCGGAAGAGCGCGTTGTCGTCGAACGACATCTTGGCGTCCAGCGCCAGCACCCGGTCGTCCCGGGTCACGACCAGCGGGTTGATCTCCAGCATCACGGCGTCGCAATCGCGGAACGCGCGGTAGGCGCTCATGATCGTCTTCACGGCGGCGCCGACCTGCTTGATGTTGAGGCCGAGGCGAAAGGCGAGCTCGCGTGCCTCAAAGGGCTGGAGGCCGACCGCCGGCTCCACCACCACCTGGAGCAGCGCCTCCGGATCGGTCGCGGCGATCTCCTCGATGTCCATGCCGCCGGATTTCGAGGCCACGACCCGCACCCGCTCGACCTTCCGGTCGAGGACGATGCCGAGATAGAGTTCGCGCTCGAACGGGTCGGCGGTCTCGATATAGACCCGCTGCACCGGCTTGCCCTCGGGGCCGGTCTGCTGCGTGACGAGGCGACGGCCCAACAGGTCGGTCGCGGCATCGCGGACCTCGTGGGTGGTGCGGCACAGCCGGATGCCCCCGGCCTTGCCGCGGGCGCCGGCATGGATCTGCGCCTTCACCGCCCAGTGCCCGCCTCCCAGCTCGGTCGCGGCGTAGACCGCCTGATCGGGGCTGAAGGCGACGGCGCCCTTCGGGATCGGCACGCCGAAGCTCGCGAGCAGCTCCTTGGCCTGGTATTCGTGCACGTCCATGGCGTCCTCCTGGATGTTGGCAAAGGCTTCCCGGTCCGGGCGCGAGGGGGTTCCCCGCGCCCGGCTGAAAGCTCGGTGCGTTGCTTCGAGTGTTCGGCCCGATGACTCTATCGAGCCACGCCGACCATTAGGTCAGCTTCGACTTCACCAGGCCGTAGACCCGCTCGGTCAGGGCGTCGGCCCCGTCGAGCGCCCGCGCGAGGTCGGCGAGGCGGCCCTCCGCGAAGGTCCGGTCCTCAATGGCCTTGGCGTTCACATAGACGTTGAGGGCGGCGCTGCGCAGGCCGGCCTGGGCGGCCAGCACCGCGACGCCCGCGTCGCTGACCACGTTGAGGTTGCCGCGCTCGGCGATCCCCTCGCACAGATCGATCACCGCCCGGCAGGTTCTGGCGCAGGCGAGCGGCACGTCGGTGGCGAGCCGCAGGGCGTCCTGGATCGCGGCGGCGCGGGCCGCCTTCTCGTCGTCGGTCGCCTTCGGCAGCCCGTAGGCGCCCATCACCGCGTTGAAGGCGCTCACGTCCTCGGCGATCATGCCGGTGAGCTCCGCCCGCAAGGCTTCGGCGCGGTCGCGGGTCGCGATCATCTCGGCCTCGACCTCGGCGTACTTCTTCTTGCCGATGGTGAGGTTGCAGACCATCGAGACCAGGGCGGCCCCCATGGCGCCGGAAATCGCCGCCGCGCCGCCGCCGCCGGGGGTCGGGCGCTCGCTCGCGAGCGCGTCGAGAAAGCCCGGGATCGTGTCCTCGGAGTGAAGATCCTGGCGAAGATCCTGGGCCATCACGCCATCTCTTTCGCGAGCGCGTAGATCTCTTCCGCGTCGAGGACCAGGTCGGTGCTCTCGAACAGCTTGGCGATGCAGGCCCGGTGCAGCTTGAGCTTCAGGCCGCCGATGCCGAGCGCCCCGAACACGGTCTTGCCGTGGCGCTCCTTGCCCTTGTCGGTAGCCTCGATCCCGCCGAAGCCGAGCGGCGGCTGGGCGTTGTAGTCGGCGATGAAGGCGAGGCTCTGGGCGGATTGCCACTGCGCCTCGGAGACCAGCTCCAGCCCGATCGCGCCGGCCGAGAACGCGACGTCGGCCTCGCCGACCGCCGCACCGCGGGATTCCGCATCCGGGGTCTCGATCGCCCGGATCGCGACCTTGAACCGGGTCTCGATGGCCTTCGCGGCCTCTTCCGCCTTGGCGAGCTGGCGCCCGGCGAGGGTCACGCTGGCGCCTTCCTTCGCGAGGAGCGCCGCCGAGCGCATGCCGACTGGGCCGGTGCCGGCGAGCACCACCGCGCGCTTGCCCTGGAGCGAGCCCGCCGCCTTGGCGACGAGGGCCACGCCCGCCGCCGCGGTGGTGTTCGAGCCGTTCGAATCGAGCATGCACGAGACGCGGAACGGGCCGAAGAAGCGCTTGCGCACCGCCTTGAACACCGCCTCGCCGGCCGCCATGCTGCCGCCGCCGACGAAGATCGCGGTCGATTTCTTCTCCGCTCCGCCGCGGGTGTAGATCGTGCCGTCGACGAGCGCCCCGACATTGTCCGGGGTCACGTTGGGATAGCCCGTGATGATGTCGGCGCCGCCGTCGTAGCCCACCACCACGTCGAAGACGCTGGGCATCGGGTCGGTGTCGAACTGGAACAGAAGTTTCTTCATCGTCGTCCTCTCCGCCGCGGGCGTGCCGCCTGCGCGGGGTCTCCGTTGGTTGCGAGAGCGGGTTAGCGCTCCGTCCCGCCCTACTCCACCACGTTCTGCGGCCGGCCGGCTACGAAGGCCTCGATGTTGTCGATGACCTGGTCGGCGAGGATCTGCATCCCTTGGCGGCTCGCCCAGGCGACGTGGGGGGTGATGATCAGGTTCGGCAGGTCGAGGGCGAGCAGCGGGTTGTCGTCCCGCGGCGGCTCGCTGGTGAGCACGTCGAACCCGGCGCCGCCGATCGTGCCGGCGGTGAGCGCCTCGGCGAGGGCCGCCTCGTCGACGAGGCCGCCGCGGGCGGTGTTGATCAGGATCGCGTCGCGCTTCATCCGCGCCAGCTCGTCCCGGCCGATCATGTTGCGGGTCTGCGGCGTCAGCGGCGCGTGCAGGGTGATCACGTCGCTCTCGCGCAGGATCGTGTCGAGGTCGACGAGGCCGGGTTGGGGCATCACGTCGGTGGCGATCACCCGCATGCCAAGCGCTTCCGCCCGCTGGCCGATCGACTTGCCCAGCGCCCCGTAGCCGACGATGCCGAGGGTCGACCCGGCGACGTCCCGGATCGGATAGTCGAAGTAGCAGAAGTGCCGCGCTTTGGCCCAGTCGCCGCGCCGGACCGAGTTGGCGTAGGGAACGATCGCGCGGCGAAGCGCGAAGATCAGCCCGATCACGTGCTCCGGCACGGTGTTGAAGGCGTAGTTGCGGACATTGACCACCGTGATGCCGCGCGCCTTGGCGGCGGCCTTGTCGACCACGTCGGTGCCGGTGGCGGCGACCGCGATCAGCTTCAGGTCCGGCAGCCGGCTCAAGGTGTCTTCCCGCATCGGCACCTTGTTGATGATGGCGATGTCGGCCCCTTGCAGCCGCGCGACGATCTCCCCGGGCTCCGTCACGGCGTGCTCGACGTAATCGTGCGGGAAGCTCGGGCGCCGCAACTCGGCATCCAGGGTCTCGCGGTCGAGGAAGACGATGCGGTGGGACATGTCGGTCTCCGGCACCCCGGTCCGGCGGGGCATGGCACGGCAGAATGGCACGGCGGGTGGGGGTGGGGCAGTCGGTCTAACGTCTGGCGCGGGCTTCTCCTCTCCCCGCGGGCGGCAGAGCTGTGCGGGGAAAGGAGTGGCGCGAGTTTACCCCTCCCCTCTGCGGGGGAGGGTGGCGAGCGCAGCGAGCCGGGAGAGGGGACGCCGCTTCCGACTATGGCGGAGCCGTCGTGAAGGGCGCCGCCTGGAACAGCGTCGCGCCGCCCCTCTCCCGCCCGGCTCCGCCGGGCACCCTCCCCCGCAGAGGGGGGGAGGGAAGAAGCCCGCGCCTCACCCGTCCACCCGCGTGCTCCGAAAGTGCTCCTGCGCCGCCGCGACGCCGCTGCCGGGCTCGATGCGGATGCCGGCATCGCGCATCGCCATCTCGCAGCCTGAGAGGGCGCCGAGCAGCATCAGCTCGTTGAGATCGCCGAGATGGCCGATGCGGAACAGCTTGCCCGCCACCTGCGACAGGCCAGCTCCGAGAGCGAGGTTGTAGCGGCGATAGGCGAGGCCGATCACCTCGGCGCCGTTGATCCCCTCCGGCACCATCACGGCGCTCACGGTGTCGGAGTACCACTTCGGGTCCTTGGCGCACAGGGTCAGCCCCCAGGCCCGCACCGCCGCGCGGACGCCGTCGGCGAGCCGCCGGTGGCGGGCGAAGACCTGCTCCAGCCCCTCCTCCTCGAGGCAGCGCAGGGCCTCGCGCAGGCCGTACAGCAGCGGCAGCGGCGGCGTGTAGGGGAAGTAGCCGGTGGCGTTGGCCTTGGTCTGGTCCGAGAACTCGAAATAGGCGCGGCGGCACTCGGCGGTCTTCGCCGCCTCCAGCGCCCGCTTGCTGGCGCAGACGATGCCTAAGCCCGCCGGCAGCATCAGGCCCTTCTGCGATCCGGTGATGGCGCAATCGACGCCCCACTCGTCGGCCCGGAAGTCGATGCTGCCGATCGACGAGACGCCGTCGACGTAGAGCATCGCCGGATGGCCCGCCGCGTCGATCGCCCGGCGCACCGCGCCGATATCGGACGTGACGCCGGTGGCGGTCTCGTTGTGGACCACCAGCACGGCCTTGATCCGGTGCTCGCGGTCGGCCCGCAGGGCCTCCTCGATCCGCGCCGGATCGGCGCCGCGGCCCCATTCCTCGTCCTGGACGTCGACGTCGAGGCCGACGCGCTTGGCGAGATCGATCCACAGGGTGCTGAACTGGCCGAAGCGCGGCGCCAGCACCCGGTCGCCTGGCGAGAGCGTGTTGGTGAGCGCCGCCTCCCAGGCGCCCGTGCCGCTCGACGGGAACAGGAAGACCTGGCCGTCGCGGGACTTGAAGATCTTCTTCGTCTCCTCGAACAGCGGCAGGACCAGCTCGGGGAAGACGGGCGAGCGATGGTCCTCCATCGGCACGATCATCGCGCGCTGGACCCGCTCCGGCACGTTGGTCGGGCCCGGAACGAAAAGGAAGTTGCGTCCCGGGCGTCTCGATCCAGCCATGGTGTCTCCTCCGGCCCTGCGGGCTGACCCATCCGGACGTGGCCCGTCCGGTGTCGTGAATGTGGTGCGCGCCGCCGGCCATCTCGTGACGGATCGCTCGGGTCTATCGGCGCGGGCGCGGTAGACCGGAAGAGCAGGCGGCGTCTCGCCGCCGCCCGCTGCCCCGGATCGCCGTGTCGAGGGCGACTATGCGGGCGCCCGCGCGACAAGGAAAACTGAAAAAACTGAGCCTCACCTTCCAAAAATTTGAAACCTGTCCGACAGCTTGGCCGAAAGAGGTAGGCGGCTGCGCCTTCCGCCGCACGGCCCAATCTAGGCTTCGCCGTATCGGCAGTATTGCTCACAAAAGCCGCAGACATTATCGAATGTGATCAGCGGTTCCGATCACGACGGATATGCATCGGCCCAACGATGCAACGGGTCGGACCCGGGGGGGAGACTAACCATGACCGCGACCAGCGTGATCTCGGGATTCACACGCACGCGGCCGCGCACGGTGCGGCGCTGGCCGACCTACAACCTGTTTCGCCGGCGCGCGGAGCCGGACCTGGTCTGCGCAGTGCCGAACGACTTTCCGGTGCCGGCCTTCGTCACCGGCGAGGCCTGGACCTTCGCGGGCAGCATCGACGCCCCGTCCGCGGCGCCGCCCGGGTTCTCGGCCGAGATGGCGGAGCGCGGCGCCGAGACCTGCGGCTTCCACCTGTTCCACCAGCTGCCGGCCGTCGCGGCGGCACCCGAGGACAGGTGGCGGGCCGCCGGATAAGCTTTTTCGTGAGAACCGGAGCCGGGGTTCGCGCATTGTCTTGGCAAGCAACGCTTTCGCAAGACACGCCCCGCACCGGAGTGCCCGAGATGCTTCTCAAGACCGTCATCGCGGCCGGCCTCGTCCTGGCCGGCTCCGCCGCCGCGCGCGCCGAGGGCACGAGCCTCGACCAAGCCGGCATCCCGGCCCTCGACGTCCCGGGCTTCACCGAGAGCGTGCCGGCCGGCATGCCGCTCTTTGCCGCCCTGCCCCGCATGGCGCCGGGCGCCGAGGTGGACGTGCGCGGCATCGACGCCAGCGGCCTCGTGGCCTTCGGCCCGTCGGTGCCGCAGATGATCGACCCGAACGCCGACATCGCCACCGGTACGCTGAAGAAGTGACGAAGTTCGACCAAGGCGCCTCGCCCGGGTCACTCGGAGACTGTCTGACCGGCTGCGTCGGTCGGACCAATACGCATACCGACATCTCTCCCCGTCATCCCGGGGCTCGCCGAAGGCGAGAACCCGGGATGACGGGGAGGGCTGCATTGCGGTACGCTTCCATCGAGCGGAGTGTCAGGCGCTGAGCGCCGCCACCCGCGCCGCGGCCTCGAATTCCGCCCGCCTCTTGGCGAGGCGCTCCTCGGCCTCCACATCCTGCCCCCAGACCTCGGCCTGGAAGGTCTCGTCGACATGGGCGGCGGCCCACCCCTCCTGCGGCGTCAGGCGGCCGTGGAGGACGGCGAGGGCGATCAGCAGCGAGCCGGTCAGCGTCGTCATCGAGTGCAGGCCGGCCAGCGCGGTCGGGGTTTCGACCGCCTCGATGGCGCGCCGCAGGGCCGCGACCGACTCCGCCGGCTGGGTGACGTGCATCACCCCCTCGCTCAGGATGAACCGGGCGCCGAGCGCCTCCCGCGCCCAGTCGAGGACCGGGTCCCAGGCCGCGGCTTGCGCCGCCACGAGGCGGGCCGGATCGCCGGCGCGATAGACGACGAGGTCGGTGCCCGCATAGGCCGAGAGATCGTCGATCACCGCCTCGCGCCGCTCGGCCACGCCGTCGAGGGCCGAGTTGACGAGGCGGGTGAGCGGCATCCCCGCCGGATCGATGAACTCACCTTGCGCCCCCCATTCCTCGGCGAGCGCCGCGGCGAGGGCCGCCTGCGGCACCGCGAGGCGGCGGCGGGCGGGGGTGCGGGCCGGGCGGCCGTCAAGGACGAGGCGGTAGCCGTCCTCGGCCTCGGCGATGCCGGCCTCGGTGTAGAAGCGCTTCGGCAGCGCGGGCTTGGCCGATTGGCGGGCGGCGCGGACCGGATCGGGCTGAGCCTCCGGATCCCCGAGCCAGTCGCGGGTCACGTCGTTGGTCATGGGACGAAGATAGGGTCTCCGGGCGGCGGTTGCGAGACGGCTCTCAGGCCGCCGCGATCCGGGCGAACAGGGCGGATTCGAGCTCGGCAAAACTCTCCATCACCGCATGCGCCCCAGCGGCCCGCAGGGCCTCTGGCGTGTGGTAGCCCCAGGCGACCCCGAGGGCGGAGACCTGGGCGCCCCGCGCCATCACCATGTCGTAGGTCGAATCGCCGATCATGATCGTCCCGGCCGGCGCGGCGTCGGTCTCGGCCATCGCCTGTTCGAGCATCGCCGGATGCGGCTTCGAGGGGGCGTCGTCGGCGGTCTGCACGGTCGAGAACCAGCCCTCCCAGCCGTAGAGGCTGAGGAGGTGATCGACGCCGCGGCGGGACTTGCCGGTGGCGATGCCGAGCTGCACCGCCGGCTCGCGGTTGAGGCGCGCGAGCAGCCCGGCGGCGCCGGGAAACAGCGTCTCGCGGATCTCGGCCTGCGCCCGCAGCCGGCCGAAGGCCTGCTTGTAGGCCTCGGAGAGCGCCACCACCGGCCCGTCGGCGCCGACGAGGGCGGTGAAGGCCT
This sequence comes from Methylobacterium sp. 17Sr1-1, assembly GCF_003173775.1. Taxonomy (NCBI): domain Bacteria; kingdom Pseudomonadati; phylum Pseudomonadota; class Alphaproteobacteria; order Hyphomicrobiales; family Methylobacteriaceae; genus Methylobacterium; species Methylobacterium sp. 17Sr1-1. The sequence continues at coordinate 6,385,543 of NZ_CP029552.1, forward strand.
GCGGCAGCGACAGCCCGACCACCGACAGCGAGCGCTCCCGGCTCGGCGCCGGCAGGCCGACTGACGCGAAGGCCTCTTTTTGCGCCGCCACGATCAAGTGCTGGCTGTCGACGAGGGTGCCGTCGACGTCGAAGACGATCAGAATCATGGGGTACGGGCCGCCTCGCTGTCGCGCCGGGGGCGGCCCGGGCGGCCGTTCAGGGCTTGGCGCGGGCCGGCTGCTGGCCCGGCTGGATCCGCTCATAGCCCAGGCGGCAGCGGATCAGGAAGCGGCGACGCGCGCCGCCCTTGAGGCTGCGCCTTTGCGAGGCGCGGTTGCAGGCGGCGTAGCTCGGGCGCCGACGCCGGGGCGTCGCCGCGCGCTCGGGCGCCGCCGGCCGGGCGGTCGGGGCGCTCCCCTCCGCCGGCGCCGCACGGCCGTCCTGGTGGCGCCCGTCGGGCCGGACCGCGGCGGGCTTGCCGTCCGGGCGGGCGGCGGGCGCCGCCGGGGAGGTCGCGGCCCCCGTCGGGGAGGCAGAAGGGGCCGCCGGGGCCGGCACGGGGGCGGGGGTCGCGGGGGCGGTCTGGGCCAGCGCCGTTCCGGCGCAGGCGAGGAATCCGATCAGGCCGAGGCTGGCGAGCGCGGCGGGTCTCATCTGGCTTGTCTCACTCCCGGACGGACCGCTGATGGCCCGCGCTGGTGCCGCGACCGTGGCGGCCCACCTTGAGAATAAGGCGCGCGGCCGTCCTGCCAAGGGCCGGTCTCGAAGGGCCGGTCCCGAAGGGTCGGCCTAGACCGGACGGCCGCCGCGTCACGCCTCCGGCGCCTCGACGATCGGGTCGTATCGGGACGCGTCGAAGCCGAGCAGGTTCCAGCTCTGCGCCATGTGCGGCGGCAACGGCGCCGTCACGTCGACCGGCTTGGCGGTGCGCGGATGCGGGATGACGATGCGCCGGGCGAGCAGGTGCAGGCGGTTCTGAAGCCCGCCGGGCAGCTCCCAGTTCTCGATGTCGAAGTATTTCGGGTCGCCGACCAGCGGGTGGCCGATATGGGCGGCGTGGGCGCGCAGCTGGTGGGTGCGCCCGGTGACCGGCTTCAGCGACAGCCAGGCGAGCTTCTGCCCGGCCTGGTCGACGACCGCGTAGTAGGTCAGCGCGTGGCTCGCCCCCTCGTCGCCGTGCTTGGCGACCCGCATGCGGGCATCGGCGTCGCCGATCTCCTCCTTGGCGAGGTAGGTCGAGATCCGACCCTGGCGCACCTTCGGCACGCCGGCGGCCAGCGCCCAGTAGATCTTGCGCGCCGCCCGCGACCGGAAGGTCTTGGCCAAGGTCGCGGCGGCGAGCCGGGTCTTGGCGATGATGAGGCAGCCCGCCGTGTCCTTGTCGAGGCGGTGGACGAGGCGCGGCTTCTGGCCGTCCTTGTCGCGCATCGCCTCGAGCAGGCCGTCGACGTGGCGGGTGGTGCCCGAGCCGCCCTGGACCGCGAGGCCGAAGGGCTTGTTGAGCACCATCATGTCCTGGTCCTCGTAGAGGATCAGGGAGCGCAGGAAGGCGAGGTCGCCCTCGGTGCGGGGGGAGTTCGGCGCCGGCGGGCGCGCCTCCAGGCTCAGCGGCGGCACACGCACGCTCGCGCCGGGCTCGACCCGGTCGGCGGCCTTGGCGCGCTTGCCGTTCACGCGCAATTCGCCCTTGCGCACCAGGCTCTGGATGCGGGTGAAGGGCAATTGCGGGAAGCGGGCCGAGAGGAAACGGTCGATCCGCATCCCGGCCTCGTCCGGCGTCACCTCCAGGGTCTGCACGCCGGTCGCCAGCGCCTCGGCGGTCGCCTCGCGCAACGCGCGCCGGGTCGGGGCCTTGGCGGCCGGGGCTGTGGTTGCCGCGGCCTTGGGCTCCGCCGGTCCGCGGCTGCGCGGGACCTCGGCGGAATCCGGACGCTCGTCGCGGTGCGGCCGGGCCGGCGCGCGGTCCCCGGTGCCGGTCCGGGCCGCCGCGCCGGTGCGCGGACGATCCGATCTCGGCTTGCCGGAATGGGGCCCGTCCGATTTGGGCTTGTCCGATTTGGGCCTGGCCGGAAACTTGCCGGCCGGCGCGCGGGCCGGGCCCTCGTCCCGCTCCCAGGGCGAGGTGTCGCCCATGTCGCGGCCGAAGGCGGGGCGCGCAGGAGCGGCTCCGGCAGGAGCGAACTTCGCGGGCGCGAACTTGCCATTGCCGGACTTGCTGGGCGCAGCCCGGTTGGAGACCACCAGGCCGGCGGCGCGCTCGGCGGCGTCGCGGGCGGTGTTGCGCGGTCCGGTGCGGGCCCGCGGCGGGCGGCCCGAGGCGGGTCCGCCCGGGCCGGTCCGCGACCGCCCGGAACCGCCGCGAGAAGGAGGCTTCGTCATGCGGCGGCTCGTAGCATCCGCGGCCCTCCCCGTCACGCCCGGCGAATCACCGCCCGCCCTGCACCGCCGGCATAGTCCGTCAGCGCCAGGAGATCCCGCGCGAAAACCCCTCATGGCGGCTGTAGGGCGGCTCCGCGAAGGCGGCGGTGCAGTCGATGCCGAAGCGCTGCACCAGGTCGTCGGTGAGACCGGAGAAATCCTCGGCAGCGCGGGCGCGGGGGCGGTAGCGCCGCACCGGCCGGCGCTGGGCGAAAGCCTCGCTCACCGCCACGTCGGTGCGTACGCCCCGCACCATCTGGCCCGGCCCGAAGGCGGTGCGGAGCGCCCCCAAGGTCTCCCGCTCGACATTGGTGCGCAGGTCGATGCGCATCGGCGCGATGGCGAGCCCGAGCGGCGCGGCACGGAAGCGCAGCATCGTGTCGTGGTAGGAGCGGGCGAACTGGCGCACGCCCTCGAGGCCGAGGGGATCGAGGGTGGTGGGGACGACCACGCCGTCGCTCGCCATCAGGGCGCAGACCGTGAGCGCCGCCGCCGACGGCGGCACGTCGATCAGCACCAGGTCGTGGACGTGGCGCAGGGGCGCGAGGGCGTCGGAGAGGCAACGGATGTCGCCGTGGCCGAGCTGCCCGTCGAAGCTCCGGTCGGCCGGCACCACCGAGACGTTGTCCTCGTCGGTGACCTGGGCGGCGCCCTCGAAGCTCGTCTGACGACGCAAAAGCGGCGTGTGGGCGTTGGGGAAGCCGAGCCGGGCCGTGACGCCGAGCCCCAGTCCCGAATGGCCCTGCGGATCGAGGTCGACCACCAGGACCCGGTAGCCGCGGGCGCCGAGCTCGGCCGCAAGGTTGACGGCCGACGTCGTCTTGCCGGTGCCGCCCTTGCAATTGGCGATGGAGAGAACTCGCGCGGTCATCCTGCCGGACCGGGCGAGACGGAAAGAATCGGCTTCATGCCCCCAAGCTGACCGAGGGACGACCGCTACGTCAACGGCTATTAGTCAGGTTGTTCACATAACCGTCACGAATCTTCGCCGCTGCGCTCCCGGCGCCGCGCCTCCCACCAGTCCAGGCGCTCGGCGACGCGGCGCTCGAAGCCCCGGTCGGTCGGCGCGTAGAATTGCTGCCTGCCGAGGCGCTCCGGCCAGTAATCCTGGCCCGAGAAGGCGTCGGGCTCGTCGTGGTCGTAGCGGTAGCCCTCGCCGTAACCGAGCTTGCGCATCAGCTTGGTCGGCGCGTTGAGGATGGTGCGGGGCGGCGGCAGCGAGCCGTGCTCCTTGGCCACCCGGGTCGCGGCCTTGTAGGCGGTATAGACCGCGTTCGATTTCGGGGCGGTCGCGAGGTAGATTGCGGCCTGCGCCAGCGCCAGCTCGCCCTCCGGCGAGCCGAGGAAGTCGAAGGCGTCCTTGGCGGCGTTCGCCACCGCCAGCGCCTGCGGGTCGGCGAGCCCGATATCCTCCACCGCCATCCGCACCAGCCGGCGGGCGATGAACAGGCGATCCTCGCCGGCATCCAGCATGCGGCAGAGATAGTACAGGGCGGCGTCCGGGTCCGAGCCGCGGACCGTCTTGTGCAGGGCGGAGATGAGGTTGTAGTGACCCTCCTGAGCCTTGTCGTAGACGGGGGCCCGGCGCTGGATCAGCTCCTGCAGCAGGGCGGCGTCCAGGATCTCGTCCGGACCGGTCGAGCGCCACACCTCCTCGGCGAGGGTCAAGGCCGCCCGCCCGTCGCCGTCGGCCATCCGCACCAGCACCGCGCGGGCCTCCGCGTCGAGGGGCAGCGCCCGGCCGGTCACCGCCTCGGCCCGGTCGAGGAGCCGGGCGATCGCCGCCTCGTCGAGGGCGCGGAAGACCAGCACCCGGGCGCGGGAGAGGAGCGCGGCGTTCAGCTCGAAGGACGGGTTCTCGGTCGTGGCGCCAACGAGCGTGACGGTGCCGTCCTCGACCACCGGCAGGAAGGCGTCGAGCTGAGCCCGGTTGAAGCGGTGGATCTCGTCGACGAAGAGCAGCGTGCCCCGCCCCGCCGCCCGCCGGGCCCGCGCCGCCTCGAACACTTTTCTGAGTTCGGCGACGCCGGAGAAGATCGCCGAGATCTGCTCGAAATGCAGGTCGGTCTCGCCGGCCAGCAGGCGCGCCACCGTGGTCTTGCCGGTGCCGGGCGGGCCCCACAGGATCAGCGAGCCGAGGTTGCGCCCGCGCAGGAGCCGGGTCAGCGCGCCCCCCTCCCCCGTCAGGTGCTCCTGCCCCACCACCTCGGCGAGGCTCGTCGGCCGCAGGGTGTCGGCGAGGGGACGGGGCGCGTCGCGGTCGAGGCCGGCGGAGGCGAACAGGTCAGACATGGCCGCATCAACACCCGCGGGGCCCGACGCCGCAAGGGGCCTCGGCCCGCCTGCCCACCGCGAGGATGATCCCGCGTGCCGAAGCTGCCGGGCGCGCGTCGGGGTCGCGCCGGCATGCACGCCGTGACCTTGCCGCGACGCCGTCTTCAGCCTAGCAAGCAGCATGCGATTCAACTTCAACGTCGTCGGCCCGGCGAGCTTCGAGCTCTGGATCGCCCCCGACGACATGCGCCGCACGCCGCGCGTCCGCGTGGTCATGGACCGGACCCGGGAAACCGTGATCGAGGCATGGGTCCACTACCCGCAGCTGAAGGAATTCGGCTGGCACGCCCACGGCACCTGCGGCTTCAAGCTCGACGGCGCGAGCTGCCCCGGCCTCGACCAGGCCGGGCGCTACGACATCTACGACGCCGACACCAACATCCTGCTCTACCGCCACCGCGCCGACGCCGCCTACCGCCCGGCCCGCGTCCTCGCCCTCGACTACACGATCAACCAGGACAACGCCGCCCGCGACATGCTGTTTCCGGAATTCGCCATGGCGTATTTCGGCGTCCACGACATCCATTTCGACCTCCTGCGCTGCATCATCGACATCAAGTACAGCGACTCGATGCTGCTGCAGGGCAGCCTGCTCGTGAAGCGCTACGAGGACGTGATCCAGGCCGGCGAGTACGTGAAGACGATCCTGGTCGTCGATCCGTATGTCGAGCTCGCCAAGCGCATCCTGTACCTGCGCCGGATGGCCGAGATCGGCAAGGACCCGGTGCAGAGCTGGCGCGTCGACCACCTGCAGGGCCCCTGCGCGTTCGCGTCCGGCCTCGACCTCGGCAGCCTCTCGGCCCTGCGCAAGGGCTTCGACCGGATCGACCTCGAGACCTTCGCCTGGCTGGAAAACCCGCTCACCCGCGACCTCTCCTGCACCTTTCCGGGCGAAGCGATGAAGCCGGGGCACTGGACGCTGGCGATCGAGGCGCTGTCGCGTTTCCACGTCATCGGCCACCAGCATTTCTGGGGCGCCTACACGGCGATGCTGACAGACGTGCTGCAGATCTCAGGCCCCGCCCTCCCCGAGCGCCGGGTGCCCGAGCCGGTGCTGGAACTCGCCGAGACCCTGAGCCGGGTGAAGGCCACGCTCGGCCTCGTCGAGATGGACATCAATCTCAGCGACAAGGTCTACACCGTCATCGAGAGCCAGTGGGAGAAGGCGTGAGGGCCTGCCCCGGCTACGGTACCCGACACGGGCACAGAGCGAAGGTTCGACACAGCCAAGATTGAGAGCGGCTAAGATCCATCGAGAAGACATTCTGCTTTTGCCTCTTCCCCTTTCCCGGATCTCCTTCCACTTCGTTACAGTCGTCCGGGAAAGAGGAGGAAGCGGACGCAGGTGAGCAGACGCTTGGCTGCCCGGTGACAAGCGCCGACGGGTCCGCCGTCTTCGTCACCGGCAGGAACCGGCCGGCACCGCGAACCCGAACCCGGCGACAGTTCGGCGGGCTACCGGGCTCCCCGCCGCGCCGCCACGATCGCCGCCTGGTTCGCCTCCGCCCAGCGGATCAGCCCGCGCATCGGCTCCAGGAACGAGCGCCCGAGCGCCGTCAGCCGGTACTCGACCCGGGGCGGCACCTCGGCATGGACCTCCCGCGCCACGAAGCCGTCCTGCTCCAGCCGGCGCAGGGTCTTCGACAGCATCTGCTTCGAGATGTCGCCGATCTCGCGTTCGAGCTGGCTGAACCGTTTCACCCCCGGATCCAGCGTCGCCAGCACCAGGAGGCTCCACTGATCGCCGATCCGGTCCAGCACGTCGCGGATCGGGCAAGCGTTGTTCTGTGCATCGGTCGGCCTGATCTCGTCGAGCACGTGTCTCATCCCCTGGTCACCGCCCGCTGACCTGGTCTCGCGACGATGACGTCTTGCGCGGTCGGTCGCTGCGGACTAGCTCTGTCTTCGGTCTCGAACATAGACCAGATCGCGAAATCGAACCAAGAGTGGATCATGGCCAAGGTTGCCGTCATCGGCGCGACCGGGAATGTGGGCGCGCGCCTCGTCGCCGAACTGGTCGCACGGGGTCATCGCGTCACCGCGATCAGCCGCAATCCCACGAAGGCACCGTCTCCGCAGGTCGAGGCGGTCGCCGGCGACGTGCGCGAGCCCGAGGGCTTGAGTCGTCTCCTCGCCGGCCACGATGCGGTGGTGAGCGCGGTGCGCTTCGGCGACACCGATCCGCAGGCGCTGATCGGCGCCGTGCGGGGGTCGGGGGTCGCGCGCTACCTCGTCGTCGGCGGCGCCGGCTCGCTGGAGGTGGCGCCGGGACAGCGGCTCGTCGACCAGCCCGACTTTCCGGCCGCCTACAAGGACGAGGCTTTGCGCGGCGCGGCCTTCCTCGACGCGCTGCGCGGCGTGACCGATCTCGACTGGAGCTTCCTGTCGCCCTCCGCGCTGATCGGGCCGGGCGAGCGCACCGGCCGGTTCCGCCTCGGCGGCGACCAGCTGCTCGTCGGCGAGGACGGCAGCCGCATCTCATACGAGGACTACGCCGTCGCCCTCGCCGACGAGATCGAGCGTCCGGCGCATATCCGCCGGCGCTTCACCGTCGGCTACTGATGCCAGAACCTGCTTGATTGGGCCCCACCTAGGTGACACCCCGCGTGTCATCCCGGGGCCGCGCAGCGGAACCCGGGATGACGTCGAGAATCGTCCGGGTGCGTGGCGGCTCAACCAATGCAACCGGTCAAATAAGCTCTAAGCGTAAAATTTTTCCGCATTTTCTGCGACGAGCCGGTTTCCGGTTCGTCGGACAACGCTCTACAGCCCGACCGTCTCGGCGATCAGGTCGGCCCCCGCGGCGGGCGAGCGCTCGCCCGCCGCCACCATCCGCTCGGCCTCCGCCGTCTGCCGGCGCACCTCGGCGCTGCCGGTGAGGCGCTGGTGCAGCCGCTCGTGGACGAGCGCCCACATCCACTTCACGTCCTGCTCGCGGCGCTTCGCGGCGATCTCGCCGGTGGCGGTGAGCTTGCGGCGGTGGTCGAGCACCGAATCCCACAAGGCGTCGAGCCCCTGGCCGGACAATCCCGAGATCGTGGTGACCGGCGGCGCCCAGGTGGCGCTCGCCGGGGTCAGGATGTGGAGCGCCGCCCGGTACTCGGCGGCGGCGGCGGTGGCGCGGCGCATCCCCTCCTCGCCGTCGGCCTTGTTGACGGCGATCATGTCGGCGAGTTCGAGGATGCCCTTCTTGATGCCCTGCAACTCGTCCCCGGCGCCCGGCAGCATCAGCACCAGGAAGAAGTCCGTCAGGTCGGCGACCGCGGTCTCGGACTGGCCGACGCCCACGGTCTCGACCAGCACCACGTCGAAGCCGGCGGCTTCGCAGAGCAGCATCGTCTCGCGGGTCTTGGCGGCGACGCCCCCGAGGGTGCCCGAGGAGGGCGAGGGCCTGATGAAGGCGTTGGGATCGACGGCGAGCCGCGCCATCCGGGTCTTGTCGCCGAGGATCGAGCCGCCGGTGCGCGACGAGCTCGGATCGACCGCCAGCACCGCGACCTTGTGGCCCCGCGCCGTCAGGGCGGCACCCAGCGCGTCGATGGTGGTGGACTTGCCCACCCCCGGCACGCCGGTGATGCCGACCCGCACCGCCTTGCCGGCATGCGGCAGGGCGGCGTCGAGGAGTTCGCGGGCGGCGGCCCGGTGATCGGCCCGCTTCGACTCGGCCAGCGTGATGGCGCGGGCGAGGGCGGCGCGGTTGCCGGACAGGAGCTGGGCGAGGTCGGGGGCCGGAACGGTCATGAGAGCGTTCTGCCGGCTCGCCGCCCGTCCGTCGAGGGCTTAAGGCTGTGGACGAAGGACGGACGACGCGTGACCTGCGGGCAACAGGCGCGGCTTTGCCAAGGCGCGACGCGCCATTCTGCCGGGAGGCGACGCGCCACGGCCACGATCATGCCGCATCGCCGGCCTGAAAGCGCGGGCACAAGGCCGGCGCCGCCGGCGACGAGTGGGACGACATGACAGCGAATGCCGCGCCGACGCGCCGGACCCTGGCCCGCCTCGGCCTCTCCGCCCTCGCCGGCCTGTCGCTCGGCGGCTGCCTCGGCGACGGACTGATCGGTGATTCGGCGGGGCCGGAGAAGCAATCGGCCCTCGACGTCAGCCCGGTGCTCCTCGTCGCCACCACCCGCCGCCCGGCCGATCCCGCCGGCCGCCCGCCCTATTTCACCGACCAGCGCGGCCGCGGCCTCGCCTTCGCGACCGTGCGTCTCTCGGCGCCCGACCGCTCGCTGATCGGCAAGGTGTCGTCGGTGGTCACGGGCGACTGGCGCATCGCCTCCGCTCCCCGCGTCGTGACCGGCCCCGAGGCCGCCACCGCCTTTGCCGAAGCCGCGCTCGGCCGCGACGTGCTGCTCTACGTCCACGGCTACCGCGAATCGTTCGAGACCGCGGCGGTGAGCGCGGCGCAGCTCTCCGACGGCATCCGCTTCCGCGGGGTCTCCGGCCTGTTCACCTGGCCCTCGGCGGGCAAGACCTTCGATTACGGCTACGACCGCGAGAGCGCGCTGTGGTCGCGGGACGCCTTCGAGGACCTGCTGCGGGCGCTCGCGACCGCGCAGGGCGGGCGCATCCACATCGTGGCGCACTCGATGGGCACGCTGCTCACCCTCGAGACCCTGCGCATGCTGCGGGCCGATGCCGGCGAGGCGGCGCTGGACCGGATCGGCGCGATCGTGCTCGCCGCGCCCGACATCGACATCGACCTGTTCACCAACGGCATCGAGCGCCTCGGCACCGCGGCGCAGAAGATCACCGTGATCTCCTCGACCAACGACCGGGCGCTCGAACTGTCGAGCACCATCGCGGGCGGCGTGGTGCGGGCGGGCGCGGCGGACCGCAGCCGGCTGGAAGCGCTCGGCGTGCGCGTCGCCGACGCGTCGGAATACGGCAGCGGCCTCATCAACCACGACCTCTTCCTGTCGAACGTCGAGGTGCAGCAGGTGATCAAGCGCGCGGTGGCTCGGGCGGACGGGCGGTGAATGGGGGCTGCTTTTCCAGAGCCTGTCTGACCGGCTGCATCGATGAACCCGGCAGCCCTGCCGACAATTCTCGACGTCATCCCGGGGCTCGACGAAGTCGAGAACCCGGGATGACGATGGCAGGTGTCAAGACCGTCGACAAAGCCAGGCTGGCTCCGAGCGTCATGACGCGCGAGACGCGTCACGACCTCCCCTACCGCGGATCCACCCCCTGGTGCGGCCGCGGCGCGCCGCCGTGGTGGTCGGTGAAGCTCGAACGCTCGCCGGTCTCCTTGGCGCGCTGGACACGCATCCGCTGCCAAATCAGGAACAGGATGACCAGCGCGAAGGTCGTGAAGGCGAGCATGTAGATCAGGCCGGAATCGCCCATGGCCGTTACCTCCGTGAGACGCCCTGGAACGGGCGCGGGTTGACGGGCGCACGGGCGAGAGACCGCCGTCGCACGTGTCAGTCCAACTCCGCGAGACCTGGATTTCGCCGATGCGGCAAATCGTCATGAGATGAGAGACAATCCGCGAACGGTACCGAATCCCAGAACTACCTTCCGGTCGCAGGCAATCGATTGGCGTCATCGCCCGGACGACGCAGGAAGGCCCCGGCTCCTCTCGGAACCGGGGCTCTTTCGGTGATTCTCGCGGAGGCCGGCGTCACGGCGCCTTCGGCATCGGCCCTCCGGCGAGTTCCGGGTAGTCCTTGAGCATCTGCGCGCCGTTGAGGGGCTTGGCCAGGCCCTGGTGGCAGGTGGTGCAGTTGGCCTTCGGCGGATCGCCCTCCGGCCCGAGCCGGGCCTCGGGCAGCACCGGCGTCAGCGGCTCGATGAAGTTGCCGTTGATGTCGCGCACCATCCGGATGCCGTGCCAGGCGGTGACGCGCTTCGGCGTGCTCTCCTCCCAGGAGAAGAAGGCGCGGCTGTTGTGGCAGTAGGTGCAGTTGACCCCCAGACCCTCCGCCATGTGGATCATCAGGGCGTAGGTCCGCTCGGTGGTCTGGAGCGGCTTCGAGGGGCTGGTCGGCAGGGCGGTCTTCGCCGCGACCCGCACGGCGTTCTGGTCGACGTCCTTGTCGCCGAGCAGGTCCTTGTAGGGATCGTAGTTCAGCGAGGTCAGGCCGGCCTCCGGCGCCGGGTGGTTCTGGCCGCCGTCGCGGGCCGCGAAGCCTTGCGCGTGGGGCGGTCCGGGATTGTTGTGCCAGACCGCCTGCGGCACCGGGTTGCCGCGGTGGCAGGTGTAGCAGGTCACGCCGGTCTCGCCGACGTGGTTCTTCCAGTCGGCGTTGATGTGCCGGACCATCCGGAGCATCGAGCGCGCCACGGTCTTCGCGTAGACGCTGTCGTCGGCCATGTTCTCGACGTTGTGGCAATAGGCGCAGCCCTGTTCGGGGGCGACCCACTCGGTGATCGAGGCCATCACGCGGTTGAACTGGTCGGTCGAGAGGTCGGTCAGTACCTTGACGTTCTGGTAGGTCTGCGTCGCCGGCTCGCCGCCGGGCGGGGCGGGATCCTGCGGCGCGGGCGCGGCCTGGGCCTCGATCCGGGCGTCGAGGGTGCGGGGATTCTGCACCTGCACCATGCCGGTCCCGCGAAAACCCGTCTGCTCGGAGCGGACCGGGGGCCGGGTCCAGCCCGCGGTGCCGAACATCGCGCCGGTGAGCAGCACCGCCACCACGACGCCGAGGAGTTGGAGCGCTAGTCTCATGGCGAGCCTCCCGGGCTGGCGAGCGGATCCACCACCGGGCCGTAGATCTGCGGGTAGTGCGGCGCGACCCCGTGCTTGACCGCCCAGAGGTACCAGTTGTCGACGACGGTGCCGGTGAGCAGGATGCCGATGCCGCCGGTCAGGGTCGTCAGGAAGGCGAACCACCACAGCCAGCGATGGACCGATTCCATCGTGGCGTTGAAGCCCATGGTCCAGCGCCAGAACAGGGCGGCGCGCTCGGTCGCGGTGCCGCGATCGACGATCTGCTCGATCTCGCGCTCGCCGCCGTAGCGGCTGACCGCCAGGATGGTGGCGCCATGCATGGCGAACAGCATCGTCGACCCGTACAGGAAGACGATCGAGAGCATGTGGAACGGGTTGTAGAACAGGTTGCCGTAGCGCAGCGAGAACGCCGCGGTCCAGTCGAGGTGCGGGAAGATCCCGAACGGCACCGCCTCGCTCCAGCTCCCCATCAGGATCGGCCGGATGAAGCCGAGCACCAGGTAGAGCCAGATCGCCGAGGCGAAGGCCCAGGGCACGTGGTAGCCGAGACCCAGCGCCCGGGCGCGCCGGAACAGCCGCACCCACCAGAGCAGGATCGAGGCGGTGAGGAAGAAGCCGGCGAGCAGCCACCAGCCGCCCTCGGCGAGCGGCGGCAGGATCTTGAGCCCGTATTCCGGTCGGGGCGGCTCGAGGGCGAGCCAGGGCAGCTGGCGGATGAACTGGACCGGATCCCAGTTCACCGAGGCCCACATGTTGAGGCCGATGATCTCGAAGGCGATGAACCCGCTCGCGAGCGACAGCGTGCCGAGGGTGCCGAGATAGATCGGCCCGATCTGGGCGTTGCCGACGAGGCCGGCGAGGTAGTTGAAGCCGCCCTGGCCGACGCGGTTCTCGATCTCCGGGATCTCGACGCCGGCCTCCGGATGGAGCGGGTGGACCTGCACCTGCGTGTAGATGTTCTGGTAATACCCCATGGCGGCGGATGCCTTCTGAAGGGTGATGTCGCGGGGACACGGGTGAGACTCAGCGCCAGATCGGCAGGCTCAGCCACCAGCCCCACCATTCGGGCCAGCCGCGGGTCCAGAACGGGCCGCTGATGACGATGCAGACCGCGCTCCAGAACCCGGCCGAGAGGGCGAGGAACAGGCCGAGCCGGTGGATGCCGATCGTGCCGATCGAGTAGCCGATCGTATCGCGAAAATAGGTGTCCTCGTGCTCCGGCGTCTTGACCACCTCGCCCTTCGGCGGGTTGGTCGAGGACAGGATCAGGGAGCCGTGCAGCGACAGCGCGAAGGTCGTCGTGAAGAAGAACGTCACGCCGAGCATGTGCGCCGGGTTGTAGTGGAAGTGGAGATACTGGTAGCCGACGTTCGACACCCAGTCGAGGTGGCTGAGGATCCCGTAGGGAAAGCCGTGGCCCCAGGCGCCCATCAGGAGGGGCCTGACCACCACCAGCGTCACGTAGGCGAAGATCGCGACCGAGAAGGCGACCGGGACGTGGTAGCCGATGCCGAGCTTGCGGCAGATCTCGACCTCGCGCAGGGCCCAGGAGCCGAAGGAGCCGATGGCGCAGAAGGTGATGATCTGCCACAGCCCGCCCTCGCGGAGCGGCGCCAGAGCCAGTCCGTATTTGAGGTCGGGCGGCGCGATGTTGATCTGCCAGACGTTCCAGGTCGGGCCGAGCGCCGCGCCCCAGACGACCAGGCCGGTGCCGAGCAGGGTGAAGAACAGGCCCGTGACCCCGAAGAAGCCGACGTAGAACGGCCCGACCCAGAAATCGAACAGGTCGCCGCCGAGCAGAGTGCCGCCGCGGACCCGGTATTTGCGCTCGAAATTCAGCATGGCCATGGGCGCGGCCCTCCCCGTCCGCGAAAGCGTGGTGGCCGCGGGCGCGGCTCGACGCCCGTCCGCGGTGCGAGGACGCCCGAGAAGGGCGCGGGTCCTGTGTCCCGTCAGGTCGGCAGGACGAGGCTGTGGGGGATCGCCTCCGCCCTCTTCGCCGCCGGGCCCTCCAGCCAGTTGAACCGGTTGGTGCTGAGCAGGATGAAGTGGATGATCAGCGCGAGCACGAACAGGAAGGTGAACAGGGCCACCAGCGTGCGCCGCGGATCGAACAGAAGCCAGACCTTGTGCATGGCGGAAGTCCTCGCCTCAAGAGATGAAGGGCAGGATGCCGTGGGCGGCGACCTTCACGCCGTCCTCCAGCGCGGAATAGCCGTTCGGCCCGGGCAGCCAGGGCCGCCACAGCCAGACGAGGAAGTGCGCGACGACCGCGATCGCCGTGAAGATGATGAAGCTGGTGACGAAGATGCCGTGGAACTCCTTCGCCTCCTCTTCGGTGAGTCCTGACAGTACGCTGGGTTTGTCCATGCCGTTGGCCATTGCCGAACCTCCGGATGCGGATCCACGCGGGGGCTCCCGCGCGGGGTTGCCCGGCCGTGACGGTCGGGCGGTCTCTCCGCCGCACGGGACGCGGCGGAAACTCGGGCCCTGAGCAGATTTCGCAAAAGTGGCGGCCGGTCTTGCGGGCAAAATCTGCGACAAAACGAAAGCTTGAGTTGACGAAGCGTCGGTTCGCCGACGCAAGTCTGCTCGAGGGATCGGGCCTAACCCATGAAGGCGAAGGGGATCGCCGAGAGCGCCATCGCCCGCGCCTCGCCGAAGACCGAGCGCCGCGGCCCGGGGGCGGCGGGCCCCGGGCGCAGGCGCTGCAGCAAGGCGGCGACCAGGAAGACCGGGTAGGTCGCCGCCAGGATGGCCCGGAACTGGACCGCTTCCGAACGGGACCGCGAAACCGTGACGAACGGACGGGACATGGTCTCAGCTCTCCTCCCTCACCCGCGGGAATCCGCGAGGCGTCTCGATGGCCGGCGCGGCGGGGGCCGCGCCGGATGGGTGTCGGCGCTCAGGCCGCCGCGAGCGCGACGCGGGCGCGCTCGACGCAAACCTCGGTCACGCGCTCGGACCCGGCCCGGGTCGCCTCGCGCTCGGCGGCGTCGCGCAGGCGCTTGGCGAAGGAGATCCGCACCAGGACCGGGCTCGCCTCGACCGAGGCGTCGAGGCGCAGGCGCGCCTCGTCGTCCCAGGGCAGCGCCGAGGTCATGGAAGAATGCGGGGTGCGGGCGGGCGTCGCCTCGACGGCGTCCATGTCCCGCGACAGCGGCAGGATGTGGAAGAGCGCGTCGAACAGCGCGTTGCAGACCTCCTGCACCAGGTAGGTCGCGCCCGAGTAGCCCATGAACGGCGTGCCGGTATGGCGCCGCACGACCGCGCCGGGGAACGAGGCCGGGATGAACACCGCCTTCCCGCCGCACTCGGCGAGGTAGAGGCGCTCGTTGTAGGAGCCGAACAGGACCAGCGGCGGCGTCTCGCGGATGGCCTTTCGGACCGCCGCGTTGTCGGGCTTGGCGCCGGCCTTGCGCGAGACCGCGAACCGGCACGGCAGGCCCATCTCGTCCTCGAGGAAGTGGCGCAGGCCCCGCGCGTAGGTGTCGGTCGCCACCACCCCGAAGCTCGCCGAGGCGAAGAAGTCCTGCGTCACCGAGCGCCAGAGGTCCCACAGGGGCTTCAGCGTCGTGTGCTTCTCGCGCTCGATGAACGGCTCGGGATCGAGGCCGAGAATCTCCCCGAGCGCGCGCAGGAACTTCGTCGTGCTGTGCACGCCGATCGGCGCCTGGAGATAGGGCCGGTCGAGGGCCTCGCAGAGCAGCCGCCCGAACTCGCGGTAGAGGCAGATATTGGCGTCGGCCTGGACGAGGCGCGGGATGTCGGACAGATGCGTGCCGAGCGGGAAGACCAGGTTCACCTCGGCGCCGATGCCCTCGACGAGGCGCCGGATCTCGGCGAGGTCGGAGGGCATGTTGAAGGTGCCGTAGGCCGGGCCGATCAGGTTGACCCGCGGCTTGTCGCCGGGCGCGCGCTCGGGCCGCGGCGGGATCACCCCCTTCTTGGCGGCCTTCTTCGCCCCGTATTCGTGCCAGAGCCAGGACATGGCGCGGTCGGCCGCCTGCCACTGGTCCTCGTCGATGGTGCGGGGCAGGAAGCGCTGGAGGTTGGTGCCCTCGGGCGTGACGCCGCCGCCGATCATCTCCGCGATCGAGCCGGTGACGACGACGCTCGGCTGCGTCGGATCGAGCGTCGCGTGGGCGCGACGCATCGCGCCTTCCGTCCCGTGGCGGCCGAGTTCCTCTTCCGCCAGCCCCGTGACGACGATCGGGAGTTCGTGCGGGGGCAGCGCGTCGGTGTAGTGCAGCACCGAGGTCACCGGCAGGTTCTCGCAGCCGACGGGACCGTCGATGACGACCTGGAGCCCCTTCACCGCGGTGAAGACGTAGACGGCGCCCCAGTAGCCGCCGGCGCGGTCGTGATCGAGGACGAGCATCAGACCGCCTCCCCGATCGGCGTCTCGGGCGCAGGCCGCTTCGGGGCGGCGCGCTTCTGCGGCACGTCCTCCCAGATCCCGGCGGCGTGGCCGGTACCGACGCCGGCAAAGAACGAGCGCATTGCGGCGAAGCGCTCGCGCTGCCCCATGGCGCCGTTGACCACCTGCGCGAGCGACCCGGCGCCGGCGACGCCCATCAGCGGGCGGGCCGAGATCAGGTTGGTGAAGTAGAGGGCGGGAATCGCCCGCTCCTTGGCCTTCTGCACCACCGGCGTCGTGCCGATGGCGAGGTCGGGCCGGACTTCCTCGACGGCGGCGAGATCCTGCTCCAGGGCGGCGCGGAACTGCACGCGGCAGCCACGCGCCTCGAGCCAGTCGCGGTCGGCCTCGGAATGCGGGGTGCGCGGGCAGGCGGTGCCGACGTAAGGAACCTCGGCGCCGCTCTCGACGAGGAGGCGGGCCACCAGCAATTCCGAGCCCTCGTAGCCGGTGAGCGTGATCCGGCCGCGGATCGGGTTCGCCGACAGGGCGCCGCGGATCGCCGGCAGGAACCGGTTCTTGGCCGCCGCGACCGCGGACGGGGCGACGCCGCAGGCCGCCCCGATCGCGTCGAGCCAGGCGGCGGTGCCGTCGTGGCCGACCGGGGCGGAGGCGACCGCCGGGCGGCCCGCCGCCTCGAACTCGCGCAAGGACGCGGTGTAGAACGGGTGGATCGCCGCCACCGCCGCGCAGTCGAGGGCAGCGTAGAGCTCGCGCCATTCCCGCGTCGGGACGACCGGGCCGGCACTCAAGCCCAGCGGCTCGAGGAGCGCGCCGATCTGCATCGGATCGGCCGGGAACATCTCGCCGAGCAGCGCCACGGCCGGGCGCCCGTCCCGGGGCTGGCGCGGCGCCGCGACGGGGCCGTGCTCGGCCTCGGTGCGGGCGACCTTCAGCATCGCGCCGGCGAGCACGTCCTTGGCCTCGGCATGGGTCGGCACGCCGAAACCCGGCACGTCGATGCCGATGATCCGCACCCCGTCGATCTCCCGCGGCAGGAGCCGCAGCGGCACGCCTGACGCCGTGGGCACGCAGAGATTGATGACCACGACCGCGTCGTGGAGCGCCGGATCGGCGGTGGCGTGGACCGCGTCGCGGATGTCCTCGAACAGCTTGCCGGTGACGAGCGTCTCGGAATTGAACGGCACGTAGCCGACGGTCCGCCGCGCGCCGTAGAAATGCGAGGTGAAAGTCAGGCCGTAGACGCAGCAGGCCGAGCCCGACAGGATCGTCGCCGTGCGGCGCATCCGCAGGCCCACCCGCAGCGAGCCGAAGGCCGGGCACATGCTCTGCGGCTGGTCGTGCGGGCCGGTGGGATAGTCGCGCTTCAGGGCCTCCAGGGTCTCGCCCATGCCGGCGGCTTGCGCGGCTTGCCGCATCGTCTCCTTGCCGGAATGGCAGCCGAGCCCGTCCTGGCGGGTCGCCGCAAGGTTGACCGGAGTCTCGACGGGTGCGAGGTCAACAGGTGATCTTGCGCGGAGCGCCGCGAGGTCGAGGGAGGCGCCCATGGTCAGACCGCCTCGTAGACGACTTCGAGGGACGGCTTCTGCACGACGGGCTTGCCGCGCATGTCCTCGTCGCTCGCCGGATCCAGCACCACGCCGCGCCCGACCGCCTCGCCCTTGAACAGGCCGAGGAGCGCGTCCTGGGTCAGCGGGTTCGGCCGGTGCGGCTGGGCGCCGGCGACGTTCTCGGCCAGTTCGGCGAAGAGCGGGCCCCAGCGCCCGTCCGGCCGGCCGATGATCTCGTAGTTGGCGCTCTTCTTGCGGATGTCGTCGTCGGCGGGGATCGAGGCGAGGACCGGGATGCCGGCCGCTTCGGCGAAGGCCTGCGCCTCGCCGGTGCCGTCGTCCTTGTTGATGACGAGGCCGCCGACGCCGACATTGCCGCCGAGCTTGCGGAAATACTCCACCGCCGAGCAGACGTTGTTGGCGACGTAGAGCGATTGCAGGTCGTTCGAGCCGACGACGATGACCTTCTGGCACATGTCGCGGGCGATCGGCAGGCCGAAGCCGCCGCAGACCACGTCGCCCAAAAAGTCGAGCAGGACGTAGTCGAAGCCCCATTCGTGGAAGCCGAGCTTTTCCAGCAGCTCGAAGCCGTGGATGATGCCGCGCCCGCCGCAGCCGCGGCCGACCTCCGGCCCGCCGAGCTCCATCGCGAACACGCCGTCGCGCTTGAAGCAGACGTCGCCGATCGCCACGGATTCTCCGGCGAGCTTGCGCTTCGTCGAGGTCTCGATGATCGTCGGGCAGGCCCGGCCGCCGAACAGCAGCGAGGTCGTGTCGCTCTTCGGGTCGCAGCCGATCAGCAGCACCCGCTTGCTCTGCTGCGCCAGCATGTAGGACAGGTTGGCGAGCGTGAAGCTCTTGCCGATGCCGCCCTTGCCGTAGATCGCGATCACTTGCGTCTCGCGGGTCGCCGTGGTGGGGACCGGATCCGGCGGGATCGCGGCCTCCGCGCGCAGCAGCGTGGCGGAGGCCTGGAGAGCGGCGCCGTTGAGGACTGCGTTCATGGGCGGGCGCTCCAATCGAGGACCATCTTGAGGCAGGCGGGATCGCCGAAGGCGGTGCGGTAGGCGCTCGACGCCTCGGCCGCCGGGCGGCGGTGGGTGACGAGGCCGTCGAGCGACAGGACGCCGCTGCCGGCGAGCGCCGCGACGGCGTCGAGGTCGCCGGGCTGCCACTGCGCCGCGACGCGGATGCGCGCCTCGCGCAGGAAAGCCGGCGCGAAGGCGAAGGAGAGCGGCGCCTCGTAGAAGCCGGCCAGCACCACCTCGCCGCCGGGCGCGAGCCGGGC
Source organism: Methylobacterium sp. 17Sr1-1 (assembly GCF_003173775.1). NCBI lineage: Bacteria > Pseudomonadati > Pseudomonadota > Alphaproteobacteria > Hyphomicrobiales > Methylobacteriaceae > Methylobacterium > Methylobacterium sp. 17Sr1-1. The sequence continues at coordinate 6,404,171 of NZ_CP029552.1, forward strand.
GATCAGCGTGTCGAGGAGGCCGGCATCGCCGCTCGCGTCGATGATGCGGGCGTAACGCCTCTCGTCCTGCTCCGGGTCGGTCACCTCGTACCCCTCGGCACCGTCGCGGCGGGCGGGATCACGCTCCCACACCACCGGGTCGAGGCCGTCGATCCGGGCGAGGCGGGCCAGCAGGCGCCCGAGGGTGCCGTGGCCGACGATGAGCTGGCGCCCGGACCCCGGGCTGCCGGCGAGCGCGTGACGGGCGGTGGCGGCGAGCGCCAGCAGGATGCCCTGCTCAGCCAGCGTCTCGGGGATCGGCCGCAGCCGGCTGCCCGCGGAGACGAGGTGGGAGGCCGCGCCTCCGAACAACCCGCGGACCGGCCCGAAGCAGCGGGCGCCCGGCACGAACACCGTCTCGCCGACCCGGCGACCGGATTCGGGGCCCGCCTCGACCACGCGGCCGACGGATTCGTAGCCCGGGACCAACGGGTAGCCCATGCCGGGGAAGTCCGGCATCCGGCCCGACCAGAGCAGGCGCTCGGTGCCGGTGCTGATGCCGCTCCAGGCGACCTCGACGGTCGCATCGGCGGGCCCGGGTGCGTCGAGAGCGAGCCGGGCGAGGCCGAGCCGTTCGGGACGGTCGAGGATCACGGCCTGCGCGTGCATGCGGTACGGCCCCCTCTCGCGGAAAACTGCCGCTTCGCGCGGCACTCGTCATCTTAGATGGACGACAACCTTCGTCAAGTTTACTTTACACTTTTTGTACGCGTGAACCGTCAGGGCGCGGTTGCGACGAGCAGGCGGACCAGCATCGGGCGTCGCGTCCGGTGCTCGCGCACCCGCGCGAAGCCGGCGCTCTCGAGCATCGCGGTGAGTTCGGCGGCGGTCCGGGGCCGGCCGCTCCCCATGGCGAGGAGGTAGAAGCCGAAATAGGCGTCGCCGACCGGCTCGGCACCGGGAGTGTTGGCCATCGGTTCGGCGAGGAGCAGCGTGCCGCCGGGCGGCAGGGCCGCGCGGGCCGCCTTGAGGAGGGCGAGGGCGGGCCCGTCGTCGTGGTCGTGCACGACCCGCACCAGCGAGACTGCGTCGGCTCCCGGCGGCAATCCATCGTGAAAGCTGCCGCCGCCCGCCGTGGCGCGCCCCGAGAGCCCTTCCGCGGCGAAGCGGCGCCCGGCGCGGGCCGCGACCGGCGGCAGGTCGAACAGGGTGACGCGCAAGGACGGGGCGCTCCGCGCCGCCTCGACCGCGAAGGCGCCCTCGCCGCCGCCGACATCGAGGAGATGGGTGTGAGGGCCAAGCGGATAGGCGTCGAGGATGTCGCGGGCGACGAGCGCCTGCGAGGCGCCCATCAGCGCGCCGTAGGGGGCGACCGCGTCCTCGTCGATCCCGGCCGGGTCGTCGGTGCCCGCATAGGCCCAGTACCCGGAGAGCCGCGTCGGTCCGCCGGTGCCGCGCAGCAGCGCTACGGGATCGCGCAGGTCGTCGTAGAGCATGGCGTGGTGGGCGACCATCGCGGCGACGGACGGGTTGCCGAGGAGCGCGGCGCCGAGGTCGCCGAGGGCGAAGCGCCCGTCGCGCAGGGCCGTCAGGAGGCCCAGGGAGGCGGCGGCGCGCAGCAGGCACAGCGCCCGGTCCGGCGGCAGGTCGAGGCGCCGGGCCAGATCCTCGGGCGCGAGCGGGCCGTCGGCGAGGATCCGGAACAGGTCGAGGCGCAAAGCGGCGGCGAGCACCTGCGCGTAGACGAAGCCGGCGCAGAGATCGAACAGGGTCCGGGCGTTGCGCTGCGCGATGCCGCGGGTGGGCGGGAAGGCGGCGGCGAAACGCTGGAAGCGGGGGCTCGCGATCAGGCGGTGGCGCCAGGCGAGGAGGCGGTCGCGCCAGGGGGGAGAAGCGACAGGGGTCGCCGGAAGGGCGCGCGGGCCGGGCTTCATCACCCTCTCTCCCCGGCAGAGGGCAGGGCTGTCCGGGTAAAAGAAATGGCGCGCCTCCCCTCTCCCGTTTGGGAGAGGGGTCGGGGGTGAGGGTGACACGCTTCAGTATAAACCTCTGAGCGTGGTGCTGGCAGCTCAACGTTCAGTGCCTCACTCGGAAGCGTGTCACCCTCACCCCTACCCCTCTCCCAATCGGGAGAGGGGATCCCGCGCCTGATTCTAAAAGGGATTTTCTCCGGACAGCACTGCGCAGAGGGGGGAGGGTCGAGGGCGCGCGGCGCCCCGTCGGTGGATGCTCTCCCGGCCATCGCGTTCACGCCACCACCAGGCTCTGCGCCAGCCGGGCCGGCAGGAACAGCCGCGTCTGGGCCAGGATCTCCTCGCGCAGGGCCGCGACGCCGGGGCAGTCGGGGATCACCGCCATCGCCTCGTGGGCGAGGTCGGAGAGGCGGCGAAGCGCCCCGTCCATGCCGAGCAAGGCCGCCGCGTTCGGTCGCCCGAGGGTCACGTCGCGCCCGACCGGCTTGCCGATCTCCTCCTGGCGGCAGGCGACGTCGCGCAGGTCGTCGGCGACCTGGTAGGCCTCGCCGAGATACTCGCCGAGCAGCCGCCAGCCCATCGGCTCGGCCCCGGCGGCGGCCGCACCCGTCACCGTGGAAGCGGCGAAGAGCGCGCCGGTCTTGGCCTGCTGGTAGACCGAGAGCCCGACCTGCGGCTCGGATTCCCAGGCCTGCCCCGCCACGATGCCGGCGGGCGAGCCTACCGCCCGGGCCACCAGCCCGACGAGAGCCGCGAGCCGGGTCGGGGTTCTCGCTGCGCCGCGGGCGAGCGTCTCGAAGGCGAGCACGATCAGCGCGTCGCCCGTCAGGAGCGCCACCGGCTCGCCATAGGCGACGTGGACCGTCGGCTTCTGGCGCCGGAGCGCCGCGTCGTCGAAGCAGGGCAGGTCGTCGTGGACCAGCGAGGCGCAGTGCAGGAGCTCGATGGCGGCGGCCGCCGCGTCCGAGGCGGCGGGGTCGTCGTCGCCGCAGGCGCGGGCGACCGCGAGGCAGAGGCGGGGCCGGATCCGGTGCCCGCCCGGGAAGACCGCGTAGCGGATCGCCTCCGCCAGGCGTGGCGGCGCGCCCGGCGCCTCCGCGTAGGACACGGCCACGTCGAGCGCCCGCTCGATGCGCCGCCCGTGGTCCACGGTTCCCCTCGCTCCGATTCCCGCGATCATGACGTCTCTCCCGGATGTCATTTCGTTTGAACATCTCAGACTGTCAATTTAGATTGACACCGTTGCCTCGGGAGATCAACGGCGTGGCGGACGAACGCGTGGTGGTGATCGGGGCGGGCATCGGCGGGCTGGTCGCCGCCCTGAAGCTCGCCGCCGCCGGCCTGCCGGTGACGCTGGTCGAGAAGGAACCGACGCCCGGCGGCAAGATGCGCCGGGTCCAGGCGGGACCGCTCGCGGTCGAGGCCGGCCCGACGGTCTTCACCATGCGCTGGGTCTTCGACGAGATTTTTTCCGAGTGCGGCGCCGATCTCGCCTCCCGCGTCGCCCTCGCCCCCGCGTCGGTGCTCGCCCGCCACGCCTGGAGCGGAAGCGAGCGCCTCGACCTCTTCGCCGATCCCGCCCGCTCCGAGGCCGCGATCGCGGATTTCGCCGGCCCGCGCGAGGCGGAGGGTTTTCGGCGTTTTCGCGATCGGGCCGCGGAGATCTACCGCACCCTGGAGGGCCTGTTCATCCGCGGCCAGCGGCCGAGCCCGGTCGACCTCGCGATGCGGGCCGGGCCCAGGGGCCTGGGCGGGCTGATGCGGATCCAGCCCTTCACCACGCTCTGGACCGCGCTCGGCGAGCATTTTCGCGATCCGCGCCTGCGCCAGCTCTTCGGCCGCTACGCCACCTATTGCGGCTCCTCGCCCTACGCGGCCCCCGCGACGCTGATGCTCGTCGCCCATGTCGAGATGGAGGGGGTCTGGACCGTCGCGGGCGGGCTGTCGCGGCTGGCCGCCGCCGTCGCGGATCTCGCCGCCGAGCGGGGGGCCGTCCTGCGCTACGGCGCGGCCGCGACGGAGATCGTCGTCGCGGGCGGGCGCGTGACCGGCGTCGCCCTCGACACCGGCGAGCGGCTGGCGGCGACCCGCGTGGTGGCGAATGCCGACGCGGCGGCGCTCGCCGGCGGGCTGTTCGGGAGGGAACCGGCCCGGGCGGTCGATCCGGTGCCGGCGGGCGGGCGCTCGCTCTCGGCCGTGACCTTCGCGGTGGCGGGCCGGCCTGCGGGCTTCGACCTCGTGCGCCACAACGTGTTCTTCTCGCCCGATTACGGGGCCGAGTTCGCCGACCTGACCCGGGCCGGCCGCCTGCCGCGGGACCCCACCGTCTATGTCTGCGCGCAGGACCGCCACGACGATGCGGTGCCGTCGCAGTCTCCGGAAGCCCTGCTCTGCCTCGTCAACGCGCCCGCCCGCGGCGCCGCCTTGCTGCCTGAGGAGATCGCCCGATGCCACGACACGATGAGCCGGCGGCTCTCCGCCTGCGGCCTGACGATCGCCGAGACGGCGCGGACGACCACGAATCCGGCGGAGTTCGAGACGCTGTTCCCGGCGACGGGCGGAGCGCTCTACGGCCGGGCCTCGCACGGCTGGATGGCGTCGTTCCGCCGCCCGGGGGCGCGCACGCGCCTGCCGGGGCTGTACCTCGCGGGGGCAGCGTCCATCCGGGGCCGGGCGTGCCGATGGCGGCGCAATCGGGCCGGCTCGCGGCGGCGAGCGTCCTGCGGGACCTCGGTTCGACCTGAGCGTGCCGCCCGGCGGCTACGCCTGGTGGTACGTCGACGGCGTCAGCGACGACGGGCAGCACGGGATCACCGTCATCGCGTTCCTCGGCAGCGTGTTCTCGCCCTACTACGCCTGGAGCGGGCGCGGGGACCCGATCAACCACTCGGCCGTCAACGTGGTGCTGTACGGCCGGCCCAAGGCCTGGGCGATGACCGAGCGCGGCCGCGCGAGCGTCGCCCGTACCGCCACCTCGCTCGCCATCGGCCCGAGCGCGATGGAGTGGGACGGCACGATGCTGACCATCCGGGTCGACGAGGTGACGAACCCCCTGCCCTCGCGGCTCTCCGGCACCATCCGGGTGCGGCCGGCCGGGATCACGCCGGGCCCCTTCACCCTCGACGCGGAGGGCCGCCACCGCTGGTGGCCGCTCGCGCCGTCCTCGCGGATCGAGGTGGCGCTCGACCGGCCGGGCCTGCAGTGGAACGGCCACGCCTACTTCGACACCAACGACGGCGACGTCCCTCTCGAGGATTCGTTCCGGAGCTGGACCTGGTCGCGCTCGACGCTCACGCGCGGCGCGGCGATCCTCTACGACGTCGAGCGCCGCGACGGCAGCCGCCAGGACCTGTCGCTGCGCTTCGACCCCGATGGCACCCCGCGCCCGATCGAGCCGCCCGTTCCGGCCGCCCTGCCGCCGACGCTGTGGCGCCTCCCCCGCGCCACCCGCAGCGACGACGGCCGGGCCGCGGTGGTGCGCCGGTTCGAGGACGCGCCGTTCTATTCCCGCTCGCTGCTCTCGGCGCGGATCTGCGGCGAGGCGGTGCGGCCGGTGCACGAGGCCCTCGACCTCGACCGGTTCACGAACCCGCTGGTGCGCCTGATGCTGCCGTTCCGCATGCCCAGAGCCGTGCGCTGACCTCCCTGCGCTGATCCCCCTGCGCTGACCCCGACGCGCCGCCCCCTCCGGAGACAGCCATGGTCGAGACCGCGAAACTGGAGAAGGCCGAGGCCGAGGGCGGGCGCCTGACGCGGCTCTCCGCCTTCGTCTTCCTGCACACCGAGCACGCGATCTACGCCGCCCTCGGCGTGCTCCTGGCGCTCACTGCCGTGATGGCGCTGGTCGACGCCGCCGGCATGACCCTGAAGGCGGTCACGGCGGTGGGAGCTGCCGCGCAGCTCCTCGACGTGGTCGACCGGCTGCTGTTCCTGCTGATGCTGGTCGAGATCCTGCACACGGTGCGGGTGTCGATGCGCTCAGGACGGCTGACCTGCGAGCCGTTCCTGATCGTCGGGCTGATCGCCTCGATCCGGCGCGTCCTCGTCCTCACGCTGCAGACCGCCGAGCAGATGCACGAATCGGCCTGGACCCCGCAGAAGGAGGCGCTGTTCCGCGCCTCGATGATCGAGCTCGGGGTGCTCGCCGGGCTGATCCTGGTGATGGTGGTGTCGATCTTCCTGCTCCACCGCGCCCGGGACACCGACGAGCCGGCCGGGAGCGAGTAGCCCGGCTCTCGTCGCGCGGCCGGCGTGCAACCCCGGGCAGCCGCGCGGCATTGATGGGGTTGAGCGTGACACAACCGAGAGGAGGCTCGTGATGGGCTTGCTGTTCTTCCTGGTGTTCGTCTGTCCGTGGATCGTCGTGGCGTTCCTTTCCACCCGCGGTACGCTGATGAAGCCGAAGCCGTATTGAGGCGCTGGAGCACCATCCGATCGCGTTGCGATGGGATGGCGCTCCAGGTCTTCGATTGTGCCGCATCGTCCGCGGCGAACCGGTCTCCACTTCGTCGGACGATGCTCCTGGGCGCGCCGGCCGTCTCGGGCCGGCGTGCCGCTCACCCGTTGCGCGGCGATTCCCCGTGGTGGTCGGGCCCGACGGCCGGCGTGCGGTCGATCGGGACGCCCGCCGGCGTCACCTCGTCCCGCGGAAGGGGCTGCGACGCTCCCGGTCGTCAACCTGCCGCGCCACCACCGTGAGGGCGCGGGTGCTTGACATCGCCGCCGCCCGGCCGATGCTCGCGGGGGCGGCAGGCGGAGGCGGACACGGCGATGGACTGGGCAGCGGCGGCCTACCGGGCGCGCCGGCTCTTCGCGGCCCGCAGGCGCACGATCCCGGAAGACCGGTCCCTCGCGCTGATCGACGCCTTCGCGGCACAGGGCACGCTGGATCCGGCCGAGATGCTGCGGCACGGCACGGCGGATGCCGTCGCGGCGATCCTCGGCCACGTCACCACGGCGGTCCACGGGCGGGGCCACGTACCGGCGGCGAACGGCTGGTACCGGCGGGAGGGATCCGCCTTCGTCATTCATCCAGGCTTCGCGATCGCCTGGGCGGGGGCGCGGGCCTGCGAGGCGCCGCCGCGCGCCGGCGCCGGCCGATGACCCTGCGCGACCGCTACGAGGCCGCGGTGCGCGGCCTGGCGGAGCACGTCGCCGCCCTGCGCCGCGACGGCCTGCCGCCCGAAGCCATCGCCCGGGCGGCCCACGCCGAGCGCCGCCGCCTCGCGATCCACTACAAGGACCTGACGCCGGAGCCGTACCGCAGCCGCATCGCCGCGCGGACGACCCGGGTCTACGGCAATCCGGAGGGGCCCTCGATCGCGTTCCTGCGGGCTCAGGGAAAGACCTGGGAGGCGATCATCGCCGGCGCCATGCGCCCGGGTCCGCCCGTCGGCCTCGCGCCGGAGGACGGGTGACGCGGCGGTCGGGCCGGGATCGCCCAACTTCGCCGTCGCGTTTCACCTCATCCGGAGCCACGCCCGACCACGCCGCGTGTCATGAGCCACTCCCCTTTCCCGGACGACTGAAGCGACAGCGGAAGGAGATCCGGGATCCGGCACAAGAAGTGCCGCGAAGCGGCTCCATCTATGCAACGTTGCAGACATAGAGACGCTTGGCGACTTTTTCTGCTGGATCCCGGATCTCCTTTCACTTCGTTACAGCCGTCCGGGAAAGGGCCGTGGTTTACAAAGACCCGGCGGCCCGTGCGGCACGTGTCAGACGCCGTGTCGTGTTCCTTGCAGTCTCTGCGACCCGCTCCCGTGATGACGACGAAGAGCGTGACATCTTTCGGAACCCGTCGAACAGGCTCAAGGGCGAGGCAAGCTGCGCGACGGCAGGCGCATCCATCCCAGGCGTGGACGCTCCGCCTGATTATTCCGCTCTCCGCAACGATGAAGTGCAAACGGCGCGCATTCTCCGCGCCGCCTGATCGGATCATCGTGCTCCTCGCGGATCGGGACGGGCCCGGTCCCCCAAGGGAGCACGGTCATGAAGCTCTACCACCATCCCCTGTCCGGCCACGCCCACCGGGCGCGCCTGTTCCTGTCGCTCGTCGGCGTGCCGCACGAGGCCGTCGAGGTCGATCTCGCGGCGGGAGCGCACAAGGCGCCGGACTTCCTCGCCCTGAACCCGTTCGGGCAGGTGCCGGTGCTCGACGACGACGGCACGGTCGTCGCGGATTCGAACGCGATCCTGGTCTACGTCGCCAAGGCGCTCGGGCGGACCGACTGGCTGCCGGAGGACCCGGCCGGTGCGGCCGCCGTCCAGCGCTGGCTGTCGGTCGCGGCCGGCGAGGTGGCGTACGGCCCGGCCGCCGCGCGGCTCGTCACGGTGTTCGGCGCCGCGTTCAACCCCGAGGAGGTGATCGGCCGGGCCCACACGCTGCTGCGGCGCCTCGAGGCCCACCTCGCCGGCCGGGACTGGCTGGTGGGCGAGCGCCCGACCATCGCGGATGTCGCGCTCTACAGCTACGTGGCGCGCGCGCCCGAGGGCAACGTCGACCTGTCGGGCTACAGGCAAGTCGGCGCGTATCTGCGCCGGATCGAGGCCCTGCCGGGCTTCCTGCCCTTCGCCCAGACGCCGGCCGGCCTCACCGCCGCGTGAGCACGCCCGGGCGCGTCCCGCAGGCGCGCCCGCGAGGAGAACGGAACGGAGGAGGACAGCATGAGCGACGATCCGAGCCTGCCGGCTTTGCCGGTCTGGCATCCGGGCGAGCGGGCGATCCAGGCGCAGGTCGGCGTCGCCGTCCGCATGGAGGAGGTCGGCCGGCGCGTGGTGCGGGACCACATGCCCGCGCAGCACCGCGCGTTCTTCGAACAGATCCCCTTCGTCGTCGTCGGCAGCGTCGACGGAGGGGGCGACGCCTGGGCGACGATCCTCGCAGGCGTGCCGGGCTTCCTCGCCGCGCCGGACCCGCGCGTCCTCACCCTCGCGGCGCCGGCGGATCCCGCCGATCCGGCGGGCGCGGGCCTGCGCGCCGGGGAGGCCGTGGGGCTGCTGGGCATCGAGCCGCACACCCGCCGCCGCAACAGGCTCAACGGCCTCGTCCGCGCGGCGACCGACGAGGGTCTCGAAATCGCGGTCGATCAGAGCTTCGGCAACTGCCCGCAATACATCCAGCAGCGCGACGCCGCCCTTATCCGCGATCCGCGCACGCCCTTCACGGGCGAGGTCGAGGGGCGCGACGGGCTCGACGCGGAGGCCCGGGCGACGGTCGAGGCCGCCGACACCTTCTTCGTCGCCTCCTACGTCGATCGCGCGGAGGACGGCCAAAGTCGGCGTCAGGTCGACGTCTCGCATCGCGGCGGCAAGGCCGGCTTCGTGCGCGTCGCCGCCGACGGCACGCTGACGATTCCCGACTTCGCCGGCAACCTCTTCTTCGCCACGCTCGGCAACATCCTGACGAACGGCAAGGCCGGCCTGGTCTTCGCCGATTTCGCGACCGGCGACCTGCTGCAGATGACCGGCGAGGCCGAGGTGATCCTGTCCTCGCCGGAGATCGCCGCCTTCCGGGGCGCCGAGCGGCTCTGGACCTTCCGGCCGCGCCGGGTCGTGCGCCGGCGGGGGGCGCTGCCGCTGCGCTGGAGCTTGCGGGCGGAGGGCTGGTCGCCGAACGCCCTGGCGACCGGCGACTGGCGCGAGGCCGCCGCGCGGCTGCGCGCCGCCGACGTCGCGACGCGGTGGCGCCCGTTCACGGTCACCCGGATCGTCGACGAGAGCCGGACGATCCGCTCCTTCCACCTCCTGCCGGCGGACGGGGCGGGGCTCGTCCCGCACCGGGCGGGGCAGCATCTGCCGATCCGCGTGACGCTGCCCGGCGCGGACAGGCCGGTCCTGCGCACCTATACCCTGTCGGGCGCGCCCTCGGACGGGATCTACCGGATCAGCGTCAAGCGCGACGGCGCGGTGTCCGGCCACCTGCACGACCGTGTTCGGGTCGGCGACACGATCGAGGCGCGGGGGCCGGAGGGCGGCTTCACCCTCGACCCGCGGGCGCCGCGCCCGGCTCTGCTGCTCGCCGGCGGCGTCGGCGTCACGCCGCTCCTCGCGATGCTGCGCCACCTCGTCCACGCGGGCCTGCGCCGCGGCGACGTCCGGCCGGCCACCCTGGTCCTGGCCGCCCGCAACCGGGACGAGATGCCCTTCGGGCGGGAATTGGCCGATCTCGCCGCCGCGTCGGGCGGACGGGTCGGGATCGTGCGGGTGCTGAGCGACCCGGGCGACGCGGTCGCGGGCGTCGACTACGAGGAAGCGGGCCGGATCGACAGGGCTCTCCTCGCCCGGATCCTGCCCTCGGGGGATGCCGACGCCTATCTGTGCGGCCCGCCCGCCTTCACCCAGGCGCTCTACGACGGCCTGCGCGGCCTGGGCATCCCCGACGACCGCATCCACGCCGAGGCGTTCGGCCCCTCGGCGCTGGTGCGGGACGCTCCCGCCGCCGCAGCGCCGGAGCGGCCACCGGAATCGGAGGAGCCGGTGGCGGTCGCCTTCCTGGACTCGTCCAAGGAGGCGCGCTGGTCACCGGGATCCGGGACGCTCCTGGAACTCGCGGAAGGCTGCGGCCTCGACCCGGATTTCGGCTGCCGGGCCGGCACCTGCGGCACCTGCCGGACCCGGCTCCTCGCCGGGACGGTCACCTACCGGCGCAAGCCCACGGCTCCAGTCGCCGCCGACGAGGTCCTGATCTGCTGCGCGGTGCCCGCCGCGGGAAGCGGCCCCGTCCAGCTGGCGCTGTAGGGCGGCGTGCGAGGACGGGACTGCGGATCGTGATGTCCGGCGCTATCGGCAATGATGGATCCCTGAGCCACTTCCACTTTGTTCCAATCGTCCGGGCAAGGGGGAAAAGAGCGGAACGAATTCGCTGGTGAGCAAGTCTTTGTCGCGCAGAAATCTCGGCTTATGCCAGCGTCGTAGACTTTACGAACAATCAAACACATCGCTGCACTGCGCGGTGCCGTCTCGAACGATCGAAGATTTTAAAAATCTTGCACGACGACACCTTGTGCCGCCACCTCCCGTCAAGCAACTTCTCTGACGGCTCAAGCCCCGATCATCACGGAGCGCCGGCGATGTCGGCGATACTCGTCACCGTAGCAGAATATCGGCTTGCGGGCCGGTCAGTACCGCCGTATGATTTTACTTGTCACGGCCCGCTCGTTTCCGGGATTGTGCCATGCAGCGCAAATTCCATCATGAAAACTTGGGCCGCGCCGGGCGCGGTCTACTCGCGGCGAGTCCGTCCGACAGCTGCGACACTGGCGGTGTGTCGCGGGCTGCGACCGACCGGAGGCGGCCCGCCGCCGCGGGCCCGTCGCGCGCGACTCGGCGCCGGGCGTGCGCGCCGTGACGTTCCTGGTCACGCGCCCGCGCGAGCAGTATCCGGCCGATGCGCTGGCCGGCATCGCGGGCGATGCGCGCGGGCGCCTGCGCGCCGCGGCGTGGCTGGCACAGCTCGCCTACGAGGACGACGAGAACAAGGTCGATTCCATCGCCCGGGACTGGTCGCTCCGCCGCATCCTCAGCCGGGCGCCGCAGGTGCTCGCCCTGCCCTGGCAGCCCGAGACGCGGCTGCACGTGCTCGAGCCCGCGGGCGGGACGGCCGGCCCGTCGGTCGTCACGGTCTGCGGCACCGATCCGCTGCGGTTCGCCAACTGGGTGACGAACCTGACCGTCATGCCGGCCGCCGGCGGCGTCCATTCCGGCTTCCTCGCCGCGCTCGATGCCGCCTGGCCGGACCTCGCGCCGGTGCTGCATGGCCGGACGGGGCCGGTCTGGGTCGTCGGCCACAGCCTCGGCGCGGCGGTCGCGGCGCTCGCCGCCCTGCGCGCCTGCGAAACGCTCGATCTGACGCCCGAGGCCGTCTACGCCTTCGGCATGCCGCGGGTCGGCGGCGAGGCCTTCGCCGCGCGGTACGAGGCGCTGCTCGGCGCCCGGACGTTCCGGCTGGTCCACGGCTACGACGTCGTGCCCCGGCTGCCGCCGGACCGGATCGGCTTCCGGCACGTCGGACGGCGCCTCAGCTGCGCCCACCGCGCGCGGTTCGATCCGGCCGCGACGGCCGCCGCGCGCGACGAGGAGCCGCTCCCGCCGCGGACGCTCCCCGGCCTCTTCACGGATGCCCCGGGGTGGGTGCTGCCGGCCTTCGAGACGCTGCGCCGCGACCCCGTCGGCCTCGCCACGGGGCTGCTGCCCGCGAAGGTCGCCGACCATCTCCCCGACCGGTACTGTACCGCGTGTTCGCCGTGAGGGGGCCCGGTGCCGGTCCGAGGGCGCCCGGGTTCGGCGGGGACGGTGCGAGACCGGGACGCCCGGCGGAGAAGGGAGGCAGGATGGACGAGGGGATCCGCGTCGCGGTGGTGAGCCTGCCGCTGCGCCTCAGCGTCTCGCTCGGGCCGGCCTCCGTCGAGACGACGCGCCCCGCCCCCGCGGCGAGCGAGGCCGTCGCACGGGAGTACCGGGACCGCGACGGCTATCGCGCCGACATCCTCGGCCCGGGCTTCGCGGTGCCGCTGCCGCGGGTGACGCGGGCAGCAGGGGACGTGCTGACCGTCGACGACGGCATTGGCGAAGCGAGCGTGCTGCATGACCAGCACGTCTCGGTCGTCATGAGGCGGCCGATCTCGCGCGGGACCCGCGCGTCGTCGATGCCGGCGTGACCTTCGCGCCGACGCCCGCGCGCGGCACCGATCCCTATCAACGGTGGTAGACGATGACGGACGAACGTAAGCCCGGGACGACGCGCGCCGGCGAGGCCTCGCCGGCCACGCCCAAAGCACCCGCTCCACCCGCCCCCGCATTGTCGGCCCCCGCAGCCGCGGCCGGTGCCGTAACGGTGACGATCCCGCTACAGATCACGGTGTCGCTCGGCGATCCTTCGGCGAATGACGGCGTCCGTGCGTCCGTGCGTCCGCGCGGGCCGAGGGAGCCGCGGCGGTCGAGGCGGCGGCCCCGAAGCCGATGCCGCCGGTCCGCGACGGTCAGGCCGTGGCCGAGGGGCCTCTGACCTTCCGCGATCCCTTCCTGTCGCTCTACCAGTCCATCGCCGAAGAGGTCGCGCGCCGATCCGTGAAGACGGAGAGCCTGGAGGCGCCTCCGGAGCCCGCCCTCATCCTCGCGGCCGAGAGGGTGGCCGCGGCGCGCCACGTGGGGCTGACTGAGGTTCCGGCGGGCGGCGGTGCCGCCCTCGAGTCGCTGACGCCTGTCGAGTACGGCGAGCGCTGCGCCTCGCTGGCGCTGCAGATGCTGCGCGCGAAGGTGCTGGGGGATCATGCGACGCTGGCGCGCCTGAAGGACGAGCTGAAGGCCGGCAAATGCGATCCCGGCTGGGCGACGACGATCGAGGCGTATTCCGAGTATTTCGGCATCGGCGGCCAGCGTCGGGCGCCGCTCTACACCACGCCGGCGCAGGCCGGCGAGGGCGTCCTGCCGCTCAAGGCCGGCTGCCGGATCGGGCTGATCGGGGATTGGGGGACGGGCGCCGGCCCTGCCAAACGTCTGCTCGGCCTCGTCGCGGCCCAGAAGCCGGACCTGCTGATCCATCTCGGCGACATCTACTATTCGGGCACGCCCGAGGAATGCGCCAGGAAGTTCGAAGCCGAGATGGTCGCCGCCTTCGGGGCGAAGAAGACGCGCATCCCGATCTTCACGCTCTCCGGCAATCATGACATGTATTGCGGCGGCGTCGGCTATTACGGCCTGATCAAGGCGCTCAACCGGGCACCGCAGGTCCAGCCGGCGAGCTTCTTCTGCCTGCGCAGCGTCGAGGCGGGCTGGCAGATCCTGGCGATGGATACCGGCCTGCACGACCACAGCCCGTTCGGCGTCGCCGATGCGGTGACCTTCGTCGAGGCTGACGAGCAGGCCTGGCTGACGCGGCGCATCGACGAGTTCGCCGGGCGCACCATCCTGCTGTCGCACCATCAGCTGTTCTCGGCCTTCTCCCGCATCGGGCCCAAGGACGCGGCCGGCCGGGCGGATCCGGTGAATCCCCTTCTCCTGCGGATGTATGACGGCTTCGGCGGCGGCCGTGACCGCGTCGCGGCCTGGTTCTGGGGCCACGAGCACAACCTGTGCATCTACGAACCCTATGCCGGGCTGAAGCGCGGGCGCTGCATCGGCCACGGCGCGGTCCCGGTCTTCGTCGAGGAGGATCCCTACGAGCCCCTCGCGGAGGTGAGCGTCCCGCCGACGCTCGTCCCCCGCACGCAGCTCTCCCACGACGGGAGCTACTATCGGCACGGCTTCGCGATGCTGACGCTGGAGGCCGACGGCACGGGATCCGCCGCCTATTTCGAGGACCGGGACGGGGTCGCCGTGCAGACCTATTCCGAAACGCTGTAGCGGTTCCGGGGCCGGCCTCGGCGCGTCGCGGCGCGTCGCCGACCCGCCGCCCGAGGATCCCGTCCCCTACCCGCGACCCGGGCGCAACAGTCGCTCGCGCGCCTCGTCGGGCAGATCGTGACGGAGGGAGGAGGCGCTCGGGCGTTCTGCCGCCACCGCCGCCGCCCAACCGCCCAACCGCCCCCGCAGTCTCCCGCCTGCCGCAGCGGCGTCCGCCGAGCATGCACCGGGTGACGCCGGCATCGCCGTGACAAGCTCGGGCCTTCCGAACCCGCACGCGTTCGGGATACCGAACGAGGCACCATCGCCCGGACGAGCCGGACGCCAGCCCTGCCGCCGGATATCGCGTTTGGCCCGTCAGCTCCGCTGTAAGCCTGGATCGCCGCGGAGAATCTTCTCGCTCCGCCGCCCGTTCCAGATCGATGATCTCCGCGAGATCGTTCTTTAAAAAGAACAATCTCGTTGACTTGGCGAACGCTTCCGGACACCTTCGGACCATCGGATGCGGCCCCGGATGCGGGCCTTCCGATCCCCATCCCCGACCAGGAGGCTTCCCCGATGGCCTTTCGGCCCCTGCATGACCGCGTGCTGCTGCGCCGCCTCGACGGCGAGGCGACCACCAAGGGCGGCATCATCATCCCCGACACCGCCAAGGAGAAGCCGCAGGAGGGCGAGGTCGTCGCCGTCGGCCCCGGCACCCGGGACGATCACGGCACGCAAACGCCCCTCGACGTGAAGGCGGGCGACCGGGTGCTGTTCGGCAAGTGGTCCGGCACCGAAGTGAAGATCGACGGCGAGGACCTCTTGATCCTCAAGGAAGCCGACATCCTCGGGGTGATCGCGGCCTGATCTCCGGATAATCGAGAAGGACACAATCCCATGGCTGCCAAGGACGTGAAGTTTTCGGCGGATGCCCGCGAGCGCCTGCTGCGCGGCGTCGACATCCTGGCCGATGCGGTGAAGGTCACGCTCGGCCCGAAGGGCCGCAACGTCGTGATCGAGAAGAGCTTCGGAGCGCCCCGAATCACCAAGGACGGCGTCAGCGTCGCCAGGGAGATCGAGCTGGAGGACCGGTTCGAGAATCTCGGCGCCCAACTCCTGCGCGAGGTCGCCGCGAAGACCAACGATCTCGCCGGCGACGGCACCACCACCGCGACGGTGCTGGCCCAGGCCATCGTCAAGGAGGGCGCGAAGGCGGTCGCCGCCAACTTCAATCCCCTCGACCTCAAGCGCGGCATCGACCTCGCGGTGGCGGCGGCGGTGCAGGACCTGGCCGGCCGCGCCCGCAAGGTGACGGCATCGGACGCCATCGCCCAGGTCGGCACCATCTCGGCCAACGGCGATGCCGAGATCGGCCGGCTGATCGCCCAGGCCGTCGAGAAGGTCGGCAAGGAGGGCGTCATCACGGTCGAGGAGGCGCGCACCGCCGAGACCGAGCTCGACGTGGTCGAGGGCCTGCAATTCGACCGCGGCTACCTCTCGCCGTACTTCGTGACCAACGCCGAGAAGCTGACGGTCGAGCTCGACGAGCCCTACATCCTGATCCACGAGAAGAAGCTCTCCTCGCTCCAGCCGCTGCTGCCGGTGCTGGAGGCCGTGGTCCAGTCGGGCCGGCCGCTCCTCATCATCGCCGAGGACATCGAGGGCGAGGCGCTGGCGACTCTCGTCGTCAACAAGCTGCGCGGCGGCCTGAAGGTCGCGGCCGTCAAGGCGCCGGGCTTCGGCGACCGGCGCAAGGCGATCCTCGAGGACATCGCGATTCTCACCAAGGGCCAGACGATCTCGGAGGAGCTCGGCATCAAGCTCGAGAGCGTGACGCTGGCCGAGCTCGGCCGCGCCAAGAGGGTGCGGATCGACAAGGAGAGCACCACGATCGTCGACGGCGCCGGCGAGGCGTCCGAGATCGCGTCCCGCGTCGCCCAGATCAAAGGGCAGATCGCGGAGACGACCTCCGACTACGACCGCGAGAAGCTGCAGGAGCGCCTGGCGAAGCTCGCGGGCGGCGTCGCGGTGCTGCGGGTCGGCGGCGCCACCGAGGTCGAGGTCAAGGAGCGCAAGGACCGGGTCGACGACGCGCTGAACGCCACCCGGGCGGCGATCGAGGAGGGCATCGTGCCGGGCGGCGGCACCGCCTTGCTGCGCGCCCGCGGCGCCGTCGCGGCGCTCCAGGGCGGCAACCCGGACGTGACCGCCGGCATCAAGATCGTCCTGAGGGCGCTCGAAGCGCCGATCCGCCAGATCGCCGCCAATGCCGGGGTCGAGGGCTCGATCGTGGTCGCCAAGGTGGGCGAGAGCGATTCCGACACCTACGGCTTCGACGCGCAGGCCGAGACCTATCTCGACCTGATCGAGGCCGGCATCGTCGACCCGGTGAAGGTGGTGCGCACGGCGCTTCAGGACGCGGCCTCGGTGGCCGGCCTGCTCGTCACGACGGAAGCGCTCGTCGCGGACCGGCCGAAGGACAAGGCCGCCCCGCCGGCTCCGGCCGCCCCGGACTTCTGACCCCTCGCCGCGCCCTGGGCCGGACCCGGGGCGCGTCATTCCCCACTCGTCGCGCGAGGACAACCATGCCGCAGTTCCCCGATCCGGCCGTGCCGTTCCACCCCTCCGAGCCGAGCCCGGGCCTCGTCGTCGTGGCCCTCTGCATCACCCTGATCCTCGCCGCCTTCGCGGTCCTGCTGCGCGCGGCGTGACGGGTCTTCCTCGATGAACCCGGTCATCGCCGTCGTCGGCGCCGGCTTCAGCGGCAGCATGGCAGCGCTCCACCTCCTCTCCGCCCTGCCCCGGTCCTGGTCGGTGCTGCTGTGCGAGAAGGCCGACAGCTTCGGGCGTGGCCTCGCCTACGGCACCGACGCGCCGGCCCACCTGCTCAACCTGCGCGCCGCCAACATGAGCGCCTATCCCGACCGGCCGGAGCATTTCTCGACCTGGCTCGGCGGACTGCCGGAGGACGAGCGGGCGGGCGTCGCGGCGACGCCGGCCGGCACCTTCGCGCCCCGCGCGCTCTACGGCCGCTACCTGGGCGAGCTGCTCACGCAGGCGGTCGTGGCCGAGGGCGCGCCGCGGCTGCACCTCGTCCACGACGCGGTCACCGATCTCGTTCCGGTGGCGGGCGGCTACTCCTTGCGCACCGAGGGCGGAGCCTCCTACGCGGTGGCCGGCGCGGTGCTCGCCATGGGCAACCTCACCGGCTTCGGCGCGCCGCCGAGCCGCCACCGGCTCGATCCGTGGCGGCCGGAGGATTTCGGCCGCCTGCACCCGGACCGGCCGATCCTCGTCGTCGGAACCGGTCTCACCATGGTCGACGCGGTCGCCTCCCTCCGGGGCCGGGGTTTTTCCGGCCGGATCGTCGCCCTGTCGCGCCGCGGCCTGGTCCCGAATGTCCACGCGCCGACGACAGCCTGGCCGGTCCCCGATCTCACGGCCGCCGATCTCGGCTCCCTGACCCGGCTGACCCGGCGGATCCGGGCCGAGATCGCCGCGGCGGCGCGCGCCGGGCACGACTGGCGCGACGTGATCGACGCGCTCCGCCCGATCATCGGCTATCTCTGGCGCAGCCTGCCGAGGCCCGAGCGGGCGCGCTTCCTGCGCCATCTGCGGCCGTTCTGGGACGTGCATCGCCACCGCACCGCCCCGCCGGCCGCCGCGGCGATCGCCGCGGAGATCGCCGCCGGCACCCTGGACGTGCGGGCCGGGCGCATCCTCGCCATCGCGGACGGCCCCGGCGAGGCCGCGGTGACGATCCGGACGCGGGGCGGCACCGCGGACGAGACCCTGGCGGTGCAGGGGATCATCGACGCGACCGGGATCGGGCGCATCGACGAGACCGGCGACCCGCTGCTGCGCCGCCTCACCTCACGCGGCCTCGCGCGGCCGGACCCGTTCGGGCTCGGCCTCGCGGCCGGCGACGATTACCGCCTGCGCGCCGGGCGGTCGGAGCGGCTCTGGACGCTGGGCCCGCTCCTGCGCTGCACGCTGTGGGAATGCGTCGCGGTGCCGGACATCCGCAGCCAGGCCGCCGAGGTCGCCACCCTCGTCGCGGCGGAGGTCGGTCACCTCGGCCGCAGGCTCAGGCTCCCGGCGTGACGTGGCGGGGGCCGGGAGCGAACCCGCACGGCGCGTCCGTCAGGCCTTGGCGGCGGCGGCCACGAAGGCGGCCAGTTCGCGCCCGAAGCGCTCCGGCTCCTCGTAGAACGGGCTGTGCCCGCTCTCCCCGAAGACGGAAAGACGGCGTCCGGGCCCGAGCGCCTGGATCCGCTCCGCCATCGCCTGGCGGACGAGGCGGTCATGGGCGCCGTGCGTCAGCAGGACCGGACCCGCATAGGCCGCGAAGACGGGCTCGAGATCGGGCACCGGGGTCCTCACGAAGCCCTCGTTCGCCGCACGCGCCGTCATGCCGTTGACGACGAGCATCCGCTGGAAGTCGCGGTCGGACGGCGGGCGGTGGAAGCAGGCGGCGAGGAAGTCGGCCGTTGCGGCGACACGCGTCGCCAGGTCGGGCGAGGTCGCCGTTACGGTGAAGGAGCCGGCGAGCGGCGTGAGCAGGTCGGGCGACAGCCGCGTCACGGCGTCGACGAGGTTGATGCCGGCGATCCCCGCGGGACCGTGCTTGCGGAGATACGCTCCGGCGACGTAGCCGCCGAGCGACCAGCCGACGAGGACGGGACGGCGCAGCCTGGCCGCGGCGATCACCGCTGCGACGTCGTCGGCCCAGAGGTCGGGGTCGGCATAGGAAGCGGGGGCATCGGGCTTGTCGGAATCGCCGTGCCCGCGCAGGTCGAAGCGCACGAGGCGAAACGCCCCCAACGCCGGATCGGCGAATTGCCTGTCCCAGCTCAGCCGGCTCTGACGCAGGCCGTGGATGAAGAGGACCTCGGGCGCGCCCGGATCGCCTGCGGCCTCGCCCGCCAGTGTCGTCCCGTCGGCCGAGCGGGCGACGAACGCCTCGCGGCCACCCGGCCGGGGTGCATCGCCGGTAGCGGCCCGCGCGGGTGCGCCGGCCTGGGCCATCCGAGGCGGCAGGGCCGCCGCGCCGAGGACGGCAAGGGCGGTCACGAGGTGGCGGCGGGCGTAGTCCATGGCGTGCGTCCGTTTGTTTAGCGATCACTATCCTACGATCTTGACCACGGCCGTCAAGCGTCGTTTAGTGATCGCTATGAAACAGGATGCGAGAGCGCGCGGCGGGCGGCCGTGGAGTTTCGACCGGGACGCCGCGATCGACACCGCGATGCTGCTGTTCTGGCGCCACGGCTACGAGGGGGTCTCGATCGGGGATCTGACGAAGGCGATCGGGATCGCCCCTCCGAGCCTCTACGCCGCCTTCGGCAGCAAGGCGGACCTCTACCGGCGGGCGGTGGAGCGCTACGAGGAGACCCGGGGGGGCCTGGACCTGGCGGCGATCCGATCGGCACCGTCGTTGCCGGACGCGGTCCGCGTGCTGCTCACCGGTGCCGTGACCGCCGTGACGCAGCGCCAGGACGAGAGAGGCTGCATGATCTCGAGCGGTCTCGTCGCCTGCCATCCCGATCACGCCGACCTGGCCCGCGACGCCGCCGCGCGGCGGGAGGCCCTGCGCGGGAGGATCGTGCAGGCCCTGTCTCCTCACGCCCGGGGCGACCGCCTGGAGAAGCTGGCCCGGCATCTGGCCGCAATCATGCAGGGCCTCTCGATCCAGGCGCGCGACGGCGTGGCGCCGTCGGAACTCTACGACATCGTCGAGGAGGTCGTGGCCGGCATCGCGGCGCGCTTGCCCGAGGGTTGAGGCCCCCGAGGGTTGAGGGCGCTGCGTGGAACGGCGGCGGCGCGGGCTCAGGGCCACGCGAGATCAACCTTGCCGCAGCCCCTCGGCGGAGGCGGGCAGGACGTCGACGAGCGCCGGACCATCCTGTACCTCTCAGGCACAGTCCGAACCAAGCCCGGCTCCCGGGCCGCCTCTGAAACGTCGGACCGGTCAGCGAACAGGGGGCACCCAGATCCCGAGGGCGGCGGTGTCGACGGCGCGCGGCAGCAGCCCCTCGGCGCGGAACGCGTCGGCGATCGTCTGCTGCTCGGAGAGGCCGTCCCGGGTGACGGGCTCGACCCGGTAGCTGCGATGGGCGTTCGCCGCCAGGACGATCTCGGGATCGAGCTTCCAGAGCGTGGCGAGCCGCGCGGCGGCCTCGGCCGGGTTCGCCTTCACCCAGGCCCCGGTCTGCGCCAGCTTGCCGAAGAGAAGGCCGAGCACCGGCCCGTTCGCCGCCACGTAAGCGTCGGCCGCGAGGTAGTAGCGCTTGTAGAGCGACAGCCCGGCCCCGTCGCGCAGAACGCGCGCGCCCGCCTGCTTCTGCGCCGCGGTCAGGAACGGGTCCCAGGCGGCCCAGGCCTCGACGCCC
Source organism: Methylobacterium sp. 17Sr1-1 (assembly GCF_003173775.1). Taxonomy (NCBI): domain Bacteria; kingdom Pseudomonadati; phylum Pseudomonadota; class Alphaproteobacteria; order Hyphomicrobiales; family Methylobacteriaceae; genus Methylobacterium; species Methylobacterium sp. 17Sr1-1. The sequence goes on from NZ_CP029552.1 coordinate 6,424,836, forward strand.
CCACTCTCCAGCGCGGCTCGCCCGTCGGCCGGGGTCAAATAGGCCGGCACGATGCTGCGGAAGGACAGGCCGGCCTCCTTGAGCGCGGCGAGGACCAGGAAGTGGTTGCCCGCGCCCTTGGTGACGGCGATCCGCTTGCCCTTGAGGTCGGCCACGGAGCGGAGGCCTGAATCCTTCGGCACCAGGATTCCTTGCGCCTCGGGCGAGGGCGCTTCCTGCGCGACGTAGGTGATGCGTGCGCCGGCCGCCTGCGCGAAGACCGGCACCGTGTCGGCGACATCGGCCGAGACGTCGATCGAGCCCGCGTTGAGCGCCTCCATGATCGGCAGGCCGCTGGTGAATTCGTGCCAGGACAGGCCGACGCCCTGCGCCGACAGCGCCTGTTCCAGGCTCCCGTCCTGGCGCAGCAGCGCGATCAGCGTCGAGGAGCGCTGGTACCCGATGCGCAGGGGCGCGGCGGCTCGGGCGGGGCGGCTCAAGGCGGCCGAGGCGGCGAGGCCCGCGAGCACGGTTCGACGGGTGGTCGACATCGGATCGAATCCTCGGGCGGGAGTGCCGGGGCGTGAAAGAGCTCGCGCCTCGTCGGTGTGGGGCCGGCACCTATCAATCACAGTCTGTCCGGCCGTCCAAGGGTGCAGCGGCAAAAATCGCTTGCCTCTCCGAACATCTCTTCAGTCGCGCTGGCGCATTTCGATGGAGAGAGCGGCCGGACACCTGGCATACGACCGCACCAGAATTATTTTCTCCTCGCCCCCGTAAGAATAAGAACAATCTTTTATTTCGATCGCCGGCTTTGGAATGGCCCGATCTCACGGGCTGGCTCAGTATGGATGATGCGTCCAACGCTCGACGGCTTTCGCCCCCGCTCCGGCGCGATCACGCGCCAGCCCGAGGACGCCGACGTGACAACGTCGCGCAATCTCCCTGCCCTCCCGCCGCGCCAGCCGAGCCATGATCCGCTTCAACGCCTTCGAGATGAATTGCGTCGGGCACCAGTCGCCCGGCCTGTGGCGCCATCCGCGCGACCGTTCGGCCGACTACAACACCCTCGCCTACTGGACCGACCTCGCCCGATTGCTCGAACGGGGCTGCTTCGACGGCGTGTTCCTCGCCGACGTGGTCGGGCTCTACGACGTCCACGGCGGCTCGCCCGCCGCGGCCCTGCGGCATGCCGCGCAGGTGCCGGTCAACGATCCGCTCCTCGTCGTGCCGGCGATGGCGGCGGTGACCGAGCATCTCGGCTTCGGCGTCACCGTGAACCTGTCCTACGAGGCGCCATACCTGCTCGCGCGGCGCTTCACGACGCTCGACCACCTGACGGCGGGCCGCATCGGCTGGAACGTCGTCACCGGCTACCTCGATTCCGCCGCCCGCGCGATGGGCCTCGACCGCCAGCGCGCCCACGACGACCGCTACGACCTCGCGGAGGAGTACATGGCGGTCGTCTACGAGCTGTGGGAGGGCAGCTGGGACGACGGCGCGGTCAGGCGCGACCGGGCGGCGGGCGTGTTCGCCGATCCGGCCCGGGTCCGGGCGATCCGGCACGAGGGTCCGCATTTCCGGGTCGAGGGCGTGCATCTCGGCGAGCCCTCGCCGCAGCGCACCCCGGTGATCTACCAGGCCGGCACCTCGCCGAAGGGGCGCGGCTTCGCGGCTCGCCACGCCGAATGCGTGTTCGTGTCGGGCCCCTCGCCGCAGGTGATCGCCCCACGCGTCGCCGCGCTCCGGCAGGCGGCGAGCGAGGAGGGCCGGGCGCCGGACGACCTCCTGATCTACGCGCTCGCCACGCTCGTGGTCGCCGAGACCGACGCGCGGGCGCGGGCCAAGCTCGCCGAGTACCGCTCCTATGTCAGCCACGAGGGCGCGCTCGCCCTGATGTCGGGCTGGACCGGGGTCGACTTCTCGACGCTCGACCTCGACGCGCAGGTCCGGCACGTCGAGAACGATGCCGGGCGCTCGGCGATGGACAACGTCACGCGGGCCGATCCGAGCCGGGTCTGGACGGTGCGGGAGGTGGCCGAGCATGTCGGGATCGGCGGGATCGGGCCGGTCTTCTGCGGCTCGCCCACCACCGTCTGCGACGCGCTCGAAGCCTTCGCGGCGGCGACCGGCATCGACGGGTTCAACCTCGCCTACGTGGTCGCGCACGAGACCTTCGCCGACATCGTCGAGCTCGTCGTCCCCGAACTGCAGCGGCGCGGGCGCTATCCGACCGCCTATCGCGACGGCCCGCTGCGGCGAAAGCTGTTCGGGCGCGACCGGGTCGAGACGACCCACCCGGCCGCACGCCACCGCCACGCCTGAGAAGGCGCGGGGACGAATCCATGCCCTACGAGCGCGCCTGCCGGACGGCGTCCGCCACCTGGATCGGCCGCGGCAGCAGGCCGAGGCGCAGGAACGTGTCGGCGATGCGCTGCTGCCCGGCGACGACGTCGGCCCCGAGCGGGGCGACGCCCCAGCTCTGGCGGGCGAGCGCCTTGGCGAGGATCGGCACCGGCATGCCGACCGCCGGGCTCAGCTCGCGCGCCGCCGCCTCGGTGACGCCGTTGGTCTCGCGGTCGATCACGGCGATCGCCGCCAGCACCGCGTCGATGGCCTGCGGCTGCGACTCGGTGAAGGAGCGTTCGCCGACATAGAACTGGTGGTTGGCCGCGAGCCCGGTCGCGTCCTGCAGCACGCGGGCGCCGCTCGACACCTCGACGGCGGCCAGGAACGGGTCCCAGATCACCCAGGCATCGACCGACCCTCCGTCGAACGCCGCCCGTCCGTCGGCGGGAGCGAGGAAGACGGTCTGGATGTCCGTGTAGGCGAGGCCGGCCTCTTCCAGGGCGCGCACGAGGAGGTAATGGACGTTCGAGCCCTTGTTGAGCGCAACCTTCTTCCCCTTCAGGTCGGCGACGGAGCGGATCGGGCTGTCCTTCCGCACGACGATCGCCTCGCTCTTCGGGGCGGGCGGCTCGTGGGCGAGGTAGACGAGGGGCGCGCCGGCGCCCTGGGCGAAGATCGGCGGCGTCTCGCCGACGACGCCGATGTCGACGGCCTTGGCGTTCAGTGCCTCCAGGAGCTGCGGCCCGCCCGGGAATTCCCGCCACTCGGCCCGGACGCCGAGGGGCCTGAGTGCCGCGTCCAGGCTGCCGCGGGCCTTCAGCAGGAGCATCGTGCCGTATTTCTGGTAGCCGACGCGCAGGACGCGATCGGCCCGGGCCGGGCTCCCGGTCGCGAGCGCCGCGAGGGTCGCAGCCGTTCCGGTGGCGAAGGCGCGTCTGGTGAGCGTCATGTCGGACGAACTTCCATGGTTGCGGGCATCGGTGAGGGACCGGGGCGGACGAAGTCCGGTTCGCCGCAGGGCTGTCCCGGGAAAGAGAAGGGGCGCATCTCCCCTCTCCCGTGTGGGAGAGGGGCCGTGGGGATCGAAGATCCCGCGCTTGATTCTAGAAGGGATTTTCCGCCTACAGACCTGTGCCTGCGGGAAGAAGGGAAACCCGCGCCTTTTCCTGTTTCCAGGACAGCCCTGCATTTGCCGAGGGCCCGGATCGCATCGAGGGAGTGGGCTGGGACCGGCTCAGCCGATCTGGCCGTCGAGGTCGAACTGCTTGGCGGCGGCCAGCCGCTGCGACCGCTGCCGGTCGTCGTCGGTCGCCCCGTCTCCCCGCCGGGCGGTGCTCCGGTCATCGGCGGCGTTGTGCCGGGCCGCATCGCCGGGCTTGAGCCCGCCGACGCTTCTGCCTGGCGCTATGTCGGACCTCCCGGCCGTCTGGCGCGACCACAGGCTCATCGTGATCATTCCTCTTCCCGAACAAGGACGGCGCAGGCTCGCTTTGTCGCCATGATAAATTCGAAGAAAGACGCAAGTCGATAGATTTATATTTCTTTATACGGCGGGAAGTGGAGGCGATCTTTTCGAGGCGTCGTCGTTCCAGGCATGCGCTTCTCCTCGCGGCGCCCGCACCGGAAGCACGGCCGGGATGCGCCCCGGATCACGCCGCGAGAGCGACGTGGTGGCACGCGAGGCTCCCGCTGGCAGCAGAGCGCAGAGGCGGGGCCTCGGCGCGGCATTGCCCGGTCGCCAGGGTGCAGCGGGGCACGAACGAGCATCCCCCTTCCCCGGCCGCCCCGGCCTCGTCGTCGGGCTTCTCGCACGCTTCTTGCCGGACATGCGGGTGATCGCGATGGCCGGGCACCGCGCCGAGGAGGTCCTGCATGTCGGGATGGAGGGGGTTCCCGGCGAGCCGCGCCTGCGGCCCGGTCCCGACCAGGTGTCCGCCGAGCATCGCGGCGACTGGGCTCGCCGCGTGACGGGCTATCGGGATGGCCGCACGCGACGCAGGACGCCGTGCGCCGCCATCCCGACGAGCATCGCGACGACGAACACGATCACCGGCGGCAGCCCGGTGGAGAGCGCCGCCACCGCAGGCCCGGGGCAGAAGCCCGACAGGCCCCAGCCGACGCCGAACAGGGCGGCGCCGAGGACGAGGGGCCGGTCGATCCGGGTCCGGGTCGGCCAGTCGAACCGTTCCGCCAGGAGCGGCCGGCGCAGGCGGCGCGCCAGCGCGGTGCCGAGGGTCGAGGCCGCGACGGCCCCGGCGAGCACGACAGCGAGGGTCGGGTCCCAGGCGCCGGTCACGTCGAGGAAGCCGCGCACCCGGGCGGGGTCGAGCATGCCGGACAGGGCGAGCCCGAGCCCGAACAGGAGACCGGACAGAAGGGCGGCGAAGAGTCGGAGCATCGGCATCACGCCAGCACCCGCTCGAGGGCGACCGTGAGCATCCCGCTTGCCAGAAACACCGCGACCGCCACGGCCGAGCGCGGCGACAGCCGGGCGAGGCCGCAGACCCCGTGGCCGGAGGTGCAGCCCGAACCGAGCCGCGTGCCGAAGCCGACGAGCAGCCCCGCGAGCGCCAGCACCGGCAGGCTCGCCTCGATCCGCATCGCGGGCCAGCCGCCGGCGGCGAGCGCGAAGACCGGCGGGCCGAGGACGAGGCCGGCGAGGAAGGCGAGTCCGGTGCGCCAGGACTCTCCGGCGGCACCCTCGCCGGCCGGCCGGGCGAGGCCGGCGACGAGGCCGCTGATCCCGGCGATGCGGCCGTCGAGGAGGAGGAACAGGGCGGCCGACAGGCCGATCAGGAGCCCGCCGGCGAAGGCGGAAGCGACGATGCTCATCGGGTGGCCCGGGTTCGAGGCGGGGGCTGCCGGATCTCCGGCGTGCCTCATGCCGTAGCGGAGGGAAAAGCGCGGAACAAGGCTTGCGGCACGTGGTTGTTTCGTTGATTATGTAGATAAATCAATGGGTTGGCGAAATATATGCTCTTGTCGGCGCCGTTCGCGATCATGGCCTTCTCCGGTCTGGCCGGAAACGAGGGAGGTTCTTCCCACCCGAAGATCCGCGGCGCATGGCAGGGATCTTCGCTGGCCGCATCGGAGGATCACGCCATGGCTTCAGCGACCATGACACGCGGCGACGAGGTGGTGTTCGACCGGCTCGACCTCGCGGATGCACTGGGGATCTGGCGCAACGCCAAGGGACGGGTCGTCGGCATCCACGGCCAGGACGGCCGCACGCCGACCATCGACGTCGTGTTCGACGGCCACGAGATCCTGCAGCGCTACCTGCCGGACCTGTTCCGGCGCGTGCAGTAACACTTTCATCACGGAGATACCCCCGGCATGGATGCGGCCCTGCCGCCCGCCCTTCGGGCGGGCGCCTCCACGTTGCGACAGCCCCCTTTGCGCGCGACGAGCCACTGCACGGCGGAGGCCGACGTCTGGGCCGAGTTGCGCGCCGAGGCGGAGGCGGCCTTGATCGAGGAGCCGCTCTATGCCGGGATCATCCAGGCGACGATCCTCGACCAGCGCAGCCTCGCCCAGGCGCTGGCCTACCGCCTCGCGCACCGGCTCGGCGACGGCGACCTCGCCCGGTTGTCGATGCGCGACCTGTGCCTCGCCGCCTTCGAGGCCGATCCGCATGCCGGCGCCCACGCGGTGCGCGACCTGATCGCGATTCGCGAGCGCGACCCGACCTGCCGCCGCTACCTCGACCCGTTCCTGTTCTACAAAGGCTTCGCCGCCCTCGAAGGCTACCGGGTCGCCCATTGGCTCTGGCACCAGGGCCGGATGACGCTCGCCCTCCACGTCCAGAGCCGGATCTCCGAGGTGTTCGGCTGCGACATCCACCCGGCGGCGCGGATCGGATCCGGCGTGTTCATCGATCACGCCACCGGCGTCGTCATCGGCGAGACCACGATGGTCGCCGACGACGTCTCGATCCTGCAATCGGTGACCCTCGGCGGCAACGGCAAGGAGAGCGGCGACCGCCACCCCAAAATCGAGCGCGGGGTCCTGCTCAGCGTCGGCGCCAAGGTGCTCGGCAACATCCGGGTCGGCGAGGGCGCCAAGGTCGCGGCCGCCGCGGTGGTGCTGCACGAGGTCCCGCCCCACACCACCGTGGCGGGCGTGCCGGCCCGGGTGGTGTCGCGCATCCCGCGCAACGAGGAGCCGGCCCTGACCATGGACCAGTTCTTCGGCGACGGGATCTGACGACCTGAAAATCCCTTTCGGAGAGGGTTCATCGCCGGATCGCCGCACGGCCGCGGTTCCGTGGAGTTTTTTTCTAGATATGCGGCTATTTTTAGAGATTATTTTTGTTTAACGGTAAGGCGGGAGAAAAATTGGCGCCGAACGCCACGATAATCGAAAAAACATTCTATTGACCCTCGCGGCTGATCGCCGCTATCGCTGCGTCAGCGAAGCAGGACGGTCCGTATTCCGAAGTGACCGCCGCCATCGCCGATGTCGAGACGCCAGAACAGGCAAGATGGTCGGCTCACGACCATCTTTCGCAACTTGCCGTCCTGTGCGGATGGTGAGCGCTGCTGGCGTCGAATGCGCAAGACTATCGGGCCGGGACCGGCCCGCACCGGCTACACGGAGACGAATCTCGATGAGCGGACCGGGTTTGAGCGTCAGCGCCTCAGCCGCACGCAATCTCGCCACGGCGACCGTCACCTCGGTCCAGAACGCGGCCAACACGCCGCGCTTCCTGCTGCGGCTGCTGCCCTTCGTCGACGTCCCGGGCGGCGTCTACCGGGTCAACCGCCGCGCCGTCGTGCTGGCCAAGCCCGGCCGCATCGACCTCGCGACCGAGGGCGAGACCCGCACGGTCAAGGCCGGATCCTTGCGCGCCGTGCCGCTGTTCAGCCGCCTCGGGGACGCCGAGCTGGCGGCGCTGGCGGGCAAGTTCACCGAGAGCCGGCACCAGGCCGGAGAGGTCATCGCCGAGGAGGGCTCGACCGGGCGCAGCCTCGTCGTGGTGGCCGACGGCACCGTCGAGCTGACCCTGTCGGGCCCCTATAAAGGCCGCCTGCGTCAGGGGCTCGCCACCCGCGGTGATCATTTCGGCGATGGCGACCTCGTCGGCGAGCCGGGTCCTGCCCCGGCCGTCAAGGCGCTCTCGGCGGTGACGCTGCTGACCCTCGACCGCGCCGCGATCGAGGACGAGGCCATCGCCTCGCGCATCGCCCAACACCGCGAGGAGCGCGACCGGCTCAAGGGCCACACCAACTCCCACGGCGAGCAGGGCATCGAATTGCTGGCGGTCCATGCCGGCGAGCCGCGCCTGCCGACCACCTTCGTCGATTACGAGATCGACCCGCGCGAGTACCACCTCTCGACGATCCAGACGATCCTCAACACCCATACCCGCGTCACCGACCTCTACTCCAACGAGATCGATCAGCTGCGCGAGCAGATCCGCCTCACGGTCGATGCCGTGAAGGAGCGCGAGGAATGGGAGCTTCTGAACAACTCGCAGTTCGGCCTGCTCAACGAGGTGGCGCCGCGCCAGCGCATCCCGACCCGCGGCGGTCCGCCGACCCCGGACGACCTCGACGAGCTCCTGACCCTGGTGTGGAAGAAGCCCGCCTTCTTCGTGGCCCACCCGCGCGCCATCGCGGCCTTCGGCCGGGAGGCGACCCGCCGCGGCGTGCCGCCGGTGGTGGTGCACCTGTTCGGCGCGCCCTTCATCACCTGGCGCGGCGTGCCGCTCGTCCCCAGCGACAAGCTGCCGATCGACATCGACCCGGTGACGGGGGCCCAGACCACCTCGATCCTGCTCTTGCGCGTCGGCGAGGGCGAGCAGGGCGTGGTCGGCCTGCACAAGTCGGGCGTGACCGGCGAGATCGAGCCCGGCCTGTCGGTGCGCTACATGGGCACCAACGACCACTCGATCGCCTCGCACCTCGTGACCCGCTACTTCTCGGCCGCGGTGCTGGTCGAGGACGCGATCGCCCGTCTCGATAACGTGCTGCTCGGCAACTACCATGACTATGCTTGAGGCGCCGTCCGGCTTCCCCTCCGGGACGCCGGCCGAACTCGCCCACGCGGATCTCGTCGGGCGCCTCGCCCGCGAGATCTACGGGCAGGGCCAGGCTTTGAGCGCCCCCTTCGCGCCGGTGCTGCCGGCGGGACCTCAGGTCCCGCAGGCGCTCGACTCCCTCCCCTCGACCCCGGCTCCGGCCGGGGCCACCCCTTCGGGGGTCGAGCCCGGCCTGTCCGCCCTCGGCGCCCGCTCCTTCGGAGCGCCGCCGGTCGGCCTGCCGGGTGTGACTGGCCCCTCGGTCGCCAATCCGGTCGGAGCGACGCCGACCCCGGTCAGCGCCAACGTCCTCGATCTCGGCGCGATCGCCCCGGTGCATCCGCTGAGCGACCCGCTGCGCCCCAAAAGCCTGCCCGAATACTCGGTGCCGAACCTGGCCCAAGTCGCGGCCGGCCTTCCCGGCGGCACCGACCTCTACCGGCAGATCGCCGCCGACCATCCGCGCGCCACCGCCTTCGCGCAGGCGCTGGCGCCCGCCTTCGTTCCGGCGGATCCGCCGCGGGCCCATGGGGACCAGGCACATGGGAACGTGGTGCCCTCGGCCCCTTCGGCGGCGTCCGACTACTACTTCCTGAACCCGTCGCCCGCCCCGGCGCGCGGCGGCAGGCCCGCAGCCCGGCCGCGCGTCGAGCCGTCGCGTCACGACGGCCCGGCCCCGCGGGCGCTCGCCCTCGGGTCGAGCCCGGTCGCGGCGCCCTTCGACGTCGAGCGGGTGCGCCGGGACTTCCCGGCCCTGCACCAGAGCGTCAACGGCCACCGGCTGGTCTGGCTCGACAACGCCGCCACCACCCACAAGCCGCAGAGCGTCATCGACGCGACGAGCGACTTCTACGGCCGCCACAACTCGAACATCCACCGGGCGGCGCATACCCTGGCGGCCCGCGCCACCGACCTGTTCGAGGGCGGCCGCGAGAAGACCCGCCGCTTCCTCAACGCGCCGTCGAAGGACGACATCGTCTTCCTGCGCGGCACCACCGAGGGCATCAACCTCGTCGCCAACTCGTATGGCCGCGCCCATATCGGCCCGGGCGACGAGATCATCGTCTCGACCATCGAGCATCACGCCAACATCGTGCCCTGGCAGCTCCTGGCGCAGGCCACCGGGGCGACGATCCGGGTGATCCCGGTCAACGACCGCGGCGAGATCATCTTCGAGCAATACGCCGCCCTGCTGTCGGGCCGCACCAAGATCGTCTCGGTGACCCACGTCGCCAACGCGCTCGGCACGGTCAATCCGGTCCGGGAGATCATCGCGCTCGCCCACGCCTACGGCGTGCCGGTGCTGGTCGATGCCGCGCAATCGACCCCGCACATCCCGATCGACGTGCAGGCGCTCGACGCCGACTTCCTGGTCTTCTCCGGCCACAAGGTGTTCGGCCCGACCGGGATCGGCGCACTCTACGGCAAGAGCCACCTGCTCGAACAGATGCCGCCCTGGCAGGGCGGCGGCCACATGATCGAGGACGTCACCTTCACGAAGACCGTCTACAAGGGCGCGCCGGAAAAATTCGAAGCCGGCACCCCGGACATCGCGGGCGCGGTGGGTCTCGGGGCCGCCCTCGACTACCTCGAGGGCGTCGGCCTTCCGGGAATCGCGGCCTACGAGCACGACCTGCTCGACTACGCGCAGGAGGGCCTGGCCGAGGTGAAGGGCCTGCGCCTGATCGGGACGGCGCGCGAGAAGGCGAGCGTGATGTCGTTCGTGATCGAGGGCTACGAGAACGAGACGGTCGCCCACCATCTCGACCGCCACGGCATCGCGGTGCGCTCGGGCCACCATTGCGCCCTGCCGGCCCTGCGCCGCTTCGGCGTCGACCAGTCGATCCGGGCCTCGCTCGCCTTCTACAACACCCGCGAGGACGTCGACGTGTTCCTCAAGGCGCTGCACACCCTGCCGCGGCGCTGATCCTCGCACGGTCGCCCGGCGTCTTGCCGCGCCGGGTGACCGCTACCGAGGACCGCCGAGGCGAGCATGCACGTCATTGCCGGTCGAGGCCGGGCAGGGTCGCGAGCGAAGCGGCCAGGGCGTCAACCAGCATTCGGACGCGCTTGATGCGCGTCCGGCCGGGCACGACGAGCAGGGACAGGGGCACGGGCTCGGGCGTGAAATCGGGCAGGATCTGCTCGACCGATCCGGCCGCCAGCAGATCGTCGATGAGCCAGACATGCGCCGCCGCGATCCCGCGTCCCTGGACCAGGGCCTCGCGGGCCGCCAGGCCGTGATCGACCCGCAGGCGGCCGTCGAACGGAATCAGGACCGCCGAGCCGTCCCGTCCGCGCAACGACAGCGTCCCGCCCCCAGTGAGGTTGCTCATGCGGATCGAGGCATGGGCGGCGAGGTCGTCGGGCGTCTCCGGGCGCCCCCGCTCCGCCAGATAGGCGCGGGACGCCACCAGGATGCGGCGGGACCGGCCGAGGGTCCGGCACTGCAAGGTGCTGTCCGCGAGGGGCCCGAGCCGGATCGCGACGTCGACCGCCTCCTGCACGAGGTCGATGCGCGCATCGGACAGGCTGAGGTCCACCACGATCTCCGGATAAAGGTCCTGGAGGGAGAAGAGCATCCGGCATACGTGGCGGACCCCCAGGGCCGCAGTGCAGGAGATGCGGATCGTCCCGGTCAGGCCGCTGCCGGCACGCCGCGCCCCGTCCGTCGCCTCGTCCACCAGCCGCAGGATGGTGCGCGCCTCGGCGTGGTAGCGCCGCCCCTCGTCGGTGAGGGTGAGGCGCCGGGTGGTCCGGTTGAGGAGCGTGACGCCGAGGGCGCCCTCGAGGTCCGCCACGTGCCGCGAGACGGTCGATTGTCCCACGCCCTGCTCGCGCGCCACCGCCGACAGGCTGCCGCGTTCGGCGACGCGCACGAAGCTGCGCATCCGCTCCAGGGTGACGCCCGATCTATCCATTCCGCGGCATGATCCTATCCGTTTCTCTCAGCTACCGGATGGATCGGGCCGCGCCTAGCTTCGCGGCTCCTTCCTCCGGTGAGCCGCACGCATGAACATCCTCGTCGTTTCCGCCCATCCCGCCTCGACCTCGCTGACGAACGCGCTCCGCGACGTGGCCGTGGCCGAACTCCGGGCCGAGGGTCACGCGGTCCGCGTGACCGACCTCTACGCGATCGGCTGGAAATCCGAGGTCGACCGCCTCGATTTCCCCGCCCTGCCCGCCTCCGCGCCCCTGAGGGTACCGGCCGCGTCGGGCGAGGCCTTCGCCACCGGGAGCCTGACGCCGGACGTCGTCTCCGCCCAGCAAGACCTGCTCTAGGCCAACGCGCTCATCCTCGCGTTTCCCCTCTGGTGGTTCTCGATGCCGGCGATCCTGAAGGGGTGGATCGATCGGGTCTACGCGTACGGCTTCGCCTACGGCGTCGGCGAACACAGCGAGACGCGCTGGGGCGACCGCTACGGAGAGGGCACGCTCGCGGGCAAGCGCGCGATGCTGATCGTGACGGCCGGAGGCTGGCCCTCCCACTATGGTCCCAGAGGGATCAACGGGCCGATCGACGACCTGCTCTTCCCCATCCATCACGGGGTGCTGTTCTATCCGGGCTACGACGTGCTGCCGCCCTTCGTGGTGTATCGCGCCGACAGGACGGACGAGGCGACGTTCGACGAACTAGCGGCTGCACTGAGGATCCGGATGCGACGTCTGTTCAAGACACCGCCGATTCCGTTCCGCCGCCAGAACGGCGGGGATTACGCGATTCCGTCGATGGAGTTGCGGCCCGAGAGGGTCGGGCCGGATCTCACCGGTTTCGCCGCCCATATCGAGCGGCCGGATCACGGCGTCGAGCAGGCCGGGCGGCCAAGCCGCTGAGGTTCCGAAGCCGGGCGACGCCATCCATCCCGGGATCCCGCCGCCGCGGCGAGCCAGGCCCGAGTCACGCGTGCAACCTGGCCCTCGGCGTGCGTCCCGGGCCTCCGGAGATCGTCAGCGCTGCGGCCGGTATCGGCCGACGACACGACCGCGGCGGGGTACGGGCCGCCCCCGTCATCGCGCCGCCCGCTGCGGCCGGGCTTCTGATCATCGCGCAGGGCGGGGCCATGCCGTTCCGTCTCACCGCGTCCCACCGGAGCTTCGGGATATTAGTTTACAAAATCGATCGAATAAAATAACAGGCGGGAGCGACGGGGCTGCACCCGGCGCGCCGCGGTTGCCCGGCGCCGCGCACGCACAGCGAGCATTCATGGCGGTCGAACTCTCCACAAAGGCGCCCCGGGCACTGTCGGGCACGCTTCATACGACATCGCGCAAGGCCAACCGACGGCCCCGGAGCGAGCGCGAGCTGACCGTTCTCTCCTGGCTCGCGCCCGTCCTGTTCGCACTGGCCTGGGAGGCCCTGTGCCGGTTCGGCGGCGTGAACAAACAGGTCATGCCGGCGCCGAGCGCGGTGCTCGCCACCGCCGGGTCGCTCGTCGCGGACGGCTCGCTGGTCGTGCATCTCGGCTACAGCCTGCTGCGCGCCGCGACCGGCTTTCTGATCGGCGGCGGCATCGGCTTCGGTCTCGGCCTGCTCGTCGGCTTCTCGCGCCTCGCCGAGGCGCTGCTCGACCGCTCGATCCAGATGATCCGGGCGATCCCCTTCCTCGCTCTCCTGCCGCTCGTCATCGTGTGGTTCGGCGTCGACGAGGCCGGCAAGATCTTCCTCGTCTCGCTCGGCGTGCTGTTTCCGATCTACATCAACACCGTGCTCGGCATCCGCCAGGTCGACCCGAAGCTGCTCGAGGTCGCGAAGGTCACGGGCCTGAGCCTGCGCGGCCGCATCACGAAGATCATCCTGCCCGGCGCGATGCCGTCGATCCTGACGGGCGTGCGCTACGCGCTCGCCGTCGCCTGGCTGGCCCTCGTCGTCGCCGAGACCATCGCGACGACGAAGGGCATCGGCTTCCTGGCGATGGACGCCCGCGAGTTCCTGCAGACCAACGTCATCGTGCTGACCATCGTCATCTATGCGGCGATCGGCGTGATCGCGGACGGGATCGCCCGGGGCCTGGAGCGCCGGCTGCTCGCCTGGCACCCGAACTACGCCAAGGAGGAACGCCGATGAGCGCCGCCGTCACCGTCCGGGCTTTGCGCCGCCGCTACGGCGAGCGGGTCGTCATCGAGGGCCTGGACCTGCGCATCGAGACCGGCGAGTTCGTCGCCATGCTGGGCGAGAGCGGCTGCGGCAAGACCACGTTGCTGCGGGCGCTGGCCGGCCTCGACCCGGTCGATGGAGGTCGGATCGACGGCCCGGCCCAGCCGGCGGTGGTGTTCCAGGAGCACCGGCTGCTACCCTGGGCCCCGCTCTGGCAGAACGTCGCCCTCGGGATCGAGACGCCGGGGGCGAAGCCCCAGGCGGTCGCGGCCCTGCGCGAGGTCGGCCTGGCCGGGCGGGAGACCGACTGGCCGCGCAACCTCTCGGGCGGCCAGGCGCAGCGGGTGGCGCTCGCCCGCGCCCTGGTGCGCGAGCCGCGGCTCCTGCTCCTCGACGAGCCCTTCGCGGCCCTCGATGCGCTGACCCGCATCAAGATGCACGAGCTGATCAAGGACCTGGTGGCCCGTCACCAGCCCGGCGTCCTCCTCGTCACCCACGACGTCGACGAGGCCATCGCCATCGCCGACCGCATCCTGGTGATGCGCGGCGGCCGGATCGCCGCCGCCTACGACGTCGCGACCGAGACGGCGGCCGGACCCGGCCTCCTACGCGGCAAGCTCCTCGGCGAACTCGGCGTCACCCTCCACGACCGCGCCGCCTGATCCCCGGAACACCGAACGCACAGGACTTCCTCGTCATGACCCGCTCAGACGTTCCCGGTCTCGACCGGCGCCGGCTCATCCAGGGCGCCGGGCTGGCGATCGGTGCTGCCGCCCTCGGCCTCGACCCGGCCCGGGCGCAAGGTCCCGGCCCTGTCGGAACCCGCAACACCGACACCGTCCGCCTCGGCTGGGGGCGCGGCGGCCTGCCGCTGATCGCCCGCGAGCGCGGGGAATTCGAGAAGGGCCTCGCCGACCAGGGCATCACGGTGAAGTGGGTCGGCCCCTTCCCCAACCACGCGCCCTCGTTGCAGGCGGTGGTCGGCGGCAGCGCCGATTTCGGCTTCTGGGGCAGCACCACCCCGGCGCTCGCCGCCATCATCGCCGGCTCGCCGCTCGTCTTCACCAACTACAACGTCTATTCACCGCGCTCGACCGCGATCATCGTCAAGAAGAACTCCGGCATCGACTCGGTCAAGGATCTCGCCGGCAAGAAGGTCGCGGTGAACCGCTCGGGACTCGGCGAGTTCCTGCTGGTCGCGGCCCTCGAGAAGCACGGCGTCGATCGCAAGACGGTCGAGGTCGTGTACCTCAACCCGCCGGACGCCTCGCCGGCCTTCGGCCAGGGCCGGGTCGATGCCTGGTCGATGTGGACGCCCGCGGTCGACATCGCCCGCGATCAGTACGACGCCAAAAACATCTTCTTCGAGGGCACCGACCTCGATTTCCTGATCGACTACTCGTCCCTCGTGTCTTTACGCGACTTCACCACCAAGAACTCCGCCCTCGTGCGCGCGGTGATCGACGCCTATGCCCGCGAGGGCCAGTGGATCAGCGACAACCCGGTCGAGGCCGAGACCATCGCCCAGAAGGAGGGCAAGTACGGCGACGCGGTGCGCGACCACCTCGCAGGCCTCAAGCGCCAGAACCGCTTCTACGAGACCGACGACGCCGCCTTCCTCGCCGGCTTCCAGAAGGCGGCCGACTGGCTCGCCGACCGGGCGATCCTGCCGAAGCGGGTCAAGGTCGCCGACCATTCCGTCCGGGTCTGAGGCCCTTTCCACCACCTACGCCCGGAGCGCGCCCGTGCCCTCTCCCAAAAAGCCCGTCCGCCTCGGCGTCAACGTCCTCGCCTCCGGGCGCCACGACGCCGCCTGGAAGACCTTTTCGGATCCGGCCTCGCTGCCGACCGACATCGACGCCTTCCTGCGCATCGCCAGGGTGGCCGAGAAGGGCAAGATCGACGCGCTCTTCCTCGCCGACGGGCCCGGCGGCCTCGTCGACGAGGCTCTGCACCGGCCCTGGCGCGCCCTCGACCCGGTGACGCTGCTCGCCGCCTTGGCGCAGGCCACCACCCATATCGGCCTCGTCGCCACCACCTCGACGATCTTCGGCCACCCTTACACGGTCGCCCGCCAGATCGCCTCGCTCGACCACATCAGCAAAGGCCGGGCGGCCTGGAACATCATCACCAGCCAGACCCCAGTGGCGCTCGCCGCCTACGGGCTTCCCCACGGCTTCGACCAGGAGGAGCGCTACCGGCGCGCCACGGAGTTCGTCGAGATCGTCACCGGCCTGTGGGATTCCCTGCCCCGGGAGGCGATCGTCGCCGACCGCGACCGTCACGTCTTCGTCGACGAGGCGCTGGTCCGGCCCATCGCCGTCGCGGGCCGCCACTTCAGCAGCCGCGGCGCGCTGTCGGCCCCGGTCGGGCCGCAGGGGCGGCCGGTGATCTTCCAGGCCGGGCAGTCGGAGGACAGCAAGGCGTTCGGCGCGGCTTACGCCGACGCGCTGTTCACCGGGCAACGCCTGATCGGGCCGGCCCAAAAGTTCTACGCCGACGTGAAGGCGCTCGCGCGCAGCCACGGCCGCGATCCCGACCAGCTCCTCGTCATGCCGGGCCTGTTTCCGATCGTCGGTAGCACGGAAGCGGAGGCCCTGCGGCGCAAGGCCGACCTCGATGCCGGCCTCGACGTCGACTTCCTGCGGGCCGAGCTCGCCCGGCACTTCGCCCTCGATCCCGACGACCTGCCGCTCGACGCTCCCCTGCCCTACGACCTCATCGAGGCGGCCGAGCCGCGCGTGCCGATCGCCTCGCGCTGGCCGCGCAAGCAGATCCTCGCCGAGGCGGTCGAGCACGGCTGGACGGTGCGCCAGGCCGCACTCAGCAACATCGTCGGCGGCCACCGGATGATCGTCGGCCCGCCGGAGGTCATCGCCGCCGACATCCTGCACTGGCTCGATACGGGCGCGGCGGACGGGTTCAACCTCAACATCGACGTCCAGACGAGCGGGCTCGAGGACATCGTGGACTTCGTGCTGCCGCTGCTGCGGAAGGCCGGGCGGTTCCGCGACGAGTATACCGGGCAGACCCTGCGCCACCATCTCGGCCTCGCTCCCTCACTCGACCCGCGCGACGCCGAGCCCCTGCGCCGCACCGGCACCGGCCGCTAAGCAGAGTTGCATGGCGCAACTCTGCTTAGCTTCTTGTTCTCGCATCATTGTTTCGCCGAACCGGAAGCCACTTCGGCGAATGATGCTTAGGAGCCCGCGATGATCCAGGGACAGAGTCTCGATCCGGCCGCCGCGACCCGGCCGGGCTGGAGCGAGATCACCCGCCGCCTCGGCCTCGACGCGCTCTTCTCAGGATTCGCCGAAGGTGCGGCCGCCCGCGACGTCGCGCGCCGCCCGCTCACCGCCGAGACGGCGGCGCTGAAAGCGCGCGGCTTCGGCGCGGTGCGGCTCCCCTACGAGATGGGGGGCGCCGGCGTAAGCCTACCCGAGCTGTTCGCGCTCGCCCGCGACCTTGCCAGCGCCGACCCGAACATCGCCCACGTCTTCCGCAACCACTTCTTCGCGGTCGAGCAGCATCGCAAGACGCCCGACGCACCCTTCTCCGCCCGCATCCTGGCGCTGGCGGGCGAGGGCCGGATGTTCGGCAACGCCGTCTCCGAGGCCGGCGGAGGACCGGCCGGCAGCCGGAACCAGGTGCCGGGCGCGCGGCTCGCGCGCGACGGCGACGGCCATCGGGTCTCCGGCCGCAAGATCTACTCGACGGGCAACATGTATGCCGATCACCTCTTCGCCTCGGCTTTGGACGAGGAGACGGGCCGCACCGTTCAGTTCCTGGTCTCGACCAAGGCGCCGGGCGTGATCCTCGACGACGACTGGACCGGCTTCGGCCAGAAGCTCACCGGCTCGGGCACCACGGTGTTCGAGGATGTTCGGGTCGCACCCGAGGACCTGTTCGCACTGCCGGAGCGCGCCGAAGGCGAGCCACATCTCTACGGTTTCACCTTCCACCAAGTCTATCTCACGGTGGTGATCTCCGGCATCGTCACCCGCATCCTCCAGGACGCCCTGGCGCTGGTGCGGGGCCGGTCGCGCAACTACTACCACGCGCTCGCCGAGCACCCCTCGCAAGAGCCGGAGATCCAGGCGGTGATCGGCCGCATCGCCGCCCACCGGGCCGCGATCCTCGCGGTGACCGACCGGGCGGTCGCCGCCCTCGACCGTGCCTGGGCGCGGGCGGCGCAGCCCGACGCCGAAGCCCTGTCGATCGCCGCCAGCATCGCGGCGGCCGAGGCCAAGATCGTGACCGACGAGGTCGCGGCGACGCTGGCGAGCCTGCTCCTCGACGTCGGCAGCGGCAGCGCCGTCGCGACCGAGCGGGCCCTCGACCGCCACTGGCGCAACCTGAAGGTCATCGCCGCGCACAACCCGCGGATCTACAAGGAGCGGGTGGTCGGCGACCACTACCTCAACGGCGCCCTGCCGCCGACCGGGGCGTTCTTCTGAGCCGGGCCTTCCGCACGCGCATGACCTCCAAGGGATCCCGATGACCAGGACCATCACCGCGCAAGAGTTGCGCGCCCACTGGGCCGAGGGCCGGGAGATCGCCCTCCTCGACGTGCGCGAGGAGGGCCCGTTCGCCGAGGCGCATCCGCTCTTCGCCCTCAGCGTGCCGGTCAGCGAGATCGAGACGAGCCTGCCGGCCCTGGTGCCGCGCCTCTCGGCCCCGGTGGTGGTCTACGATTCCGGCGAGGGCTACGCCGCGCGGGCGGCCGGGCGCATCACGGCCCTGGGCTACCGCGACGTCGCGATCCTGGAGGGCGGGCTCGAATCTTACGCCCGCGTCGGCGAGGTCTATCGCGATGTCAACGTGCCCTCGAAGGCCTTCGGCGAGCTGGTCGAGGCGATCCGGCACACGCCGTCCCTGCCGGCTGCCGAGGTCCGGCGCATCCTCGACGAGGAGGCGGACGTGGTGGTGGTCGATGCCCGCCGCTTCGAGGAATTCTCGACCATGAGCATTCCGGGCGGGCGCAGCCTGCCCGGCGGCGAACTCGTCCTCCGCATCCGCGAGGCCGCGCCCTCCCCCGACACCCTGGTGGTCGTCAACTGCGCCGGGCGCACCCGCAGCATCATCGGCACCCAGAGCCTGGTGAATGCCGGCCTGCCGAACCGCGTCGTGGCGTTGCGCAACGGCACGATCGGCTGGACGCTGGAAGGTCTCTCGCTCGCGACGCGCCGCACCGAGCAGGTGGCACAGCCGTCCGACGCCACGCGCGCCTGGGCCCGCGAGCGCGCGGGGAGTTGGGCCATCCATGTCGGCGTGCCGGTGATCGGGGCGGAGGACCTCGCGCGGTTCCGCGCCGAGGCCGAGAGCCGCACGCTCTACACCCTCGACGTGCGCGATCCCGCCGAGCACGCCCTCGGCCACCCGGCGGGCTTCGCCTCGGCGCCGGGCGGGCAGCTCGTCCAGGCGACCGACGAGTGGCTCGGCGTACGCGGCGCCCGCGTCGTGCTCTACGACGACGACGGCGTGCGCGCCCGGATGGCGGCGTCCTGGCTCGTCCAGATGGGGTGGGACGCCAGCGTCCTGGCGGAGGGCGTGGCGCTCCCCGACGCCTTTCCGGCACCGGAATCGCCCCGGGTGCTCCTTCCGACCGAGCCGTCGCTGACGCCCGGCGATCTCGCAGGCCTGACCGACGCGACCATCGTCGATCTCGCCCGCAGCCCGGCCTATCGCCGGGGCCATGTCCCGGGCGCCTGGCACGCCTCCGGGCCGGCGCTGGCACGCGATCTCGCCGCCCTGCCGGGCGACGGCCCGATCGTCCTGACCTCGCCGGACGGGAGGGTGGCCGCGGCGAATCTCGCCGAGGCGCAGGAGGCGACGACGCGCCCGGTGTGGCTCCTCGCGGGCGGAACACGGGCATGGACGGAAGCCGGCCGGCCGCTCGAAACGGACGGGCGTTTCGTGTCGGAGCCGATCGACGTCTACAAGCGTCCCTACGAGGGCACCGACAACGCCCGGGCCGCCATGCAGGGCTACATCGACTGGGAATTGCAGCTCGTGGCCCAGCTCGCCAATGACGGAATCGCGCGGTTCCGTGTCGTCCGCTCCCCCGGAGACGAGGTCAGGCCGGCATAGAGGCCGGCTCGCCTCAGGCGACGGCCTCGACCTTGACCGTGATCGGTCCGCCGCGCCGGATGGTGTTGTAGACCGGGCAGTGGTCGCGAAAGTGCGTCGTCAGCCGCTCGGCGGTCGGCTGATCGACGCCCTCGACCGCGAGCGTGACCAGGATGCTGCTGAAACGGCTCTCGTCGGCCTCGTCCCGAACCGCCGTGACCTCGGCCGAGGCGGCCCGGACGACGATGCCGAAGTCACGCGCGTCGCTCTCGACGCTGGCGAGCGCGCAGGAGGCCAGCGCCGAGACCAGGAACTCGATCGGGTTCGGCGCCACCGACGGCACTCGCCGGATCATCGCCGAGTCGGACAGGAACACCTTGCCCGTCCCTTCGAGCACGTAGCGGCCCGCCTCCCCGGTGGTGCGGGCGGTGATGGCCTGAATCTCGCTCATGGTCGCTCGTCCCCTGGTCGCTCGTCCTGTCCCCGGCCCGGGGGCCTGCGAGGCTCGGCCGTTGAAATAACAGACAGCCTCCGTAGACTACCACGCCAACCATGGAAGCCCGCCCCGCATGCGTCCTCTGTACTCCCTCGGCCTCGCCGCGCTGGTCACGCTCGGCGCCAGCGGCGCCTTCGCGCAGACGCTCACGATCGGCGTCCGGGCCGGGCCGGAATCGATCGACCCGCACTACACCTCGACCGGTACCCATGCCGAGACGCTCAAGCACGTCTTCGACACCCTGGTCTGGGCAGGCGACAACCTGGAGCTCCAGCCGCGCCTGGCCGAGAGCTGGCGGCTCGTCGACGACACCACCTGGGAGTTCAAGCTGCGGCCCGGCGTCAAGTTTCACGACGGGTCGGACCTGACCGCCGAGGACGTGAAGTTCTCGATCGAGCGCTCGCGCAGGATCAGCGGACCGAACCCGACCTCGGTCTACGTCCGACGCGTCAAGGAGGTGACGATCGTCGATCCCCTCACGGTGCGCGTCGCCACCAACGGCCCGGCCCCGACCCTGCCGAACGACTTCGTGCGCGTCTTCGTCGTGTCCGAGAAGGCGGCGAAGGATTTTTCGACCCAGGAGACCGCCAATCCGGGCTTCAACTCCGGCAAGGCGGCGATCGGGACCGGCCCCTACCGGTTCGTGTCCTGGGTGCCGAAGGACCAGCTCGTGCTCGAGCGGTTCGACGGCTTCTGGGGCGGGCGCGAGCCGTGGCAGCGGGTGGTCCGCAAGGAATTGAGCAACGATGCCGCCCGGGTGGCGCAGCTCAAGGCCGGGCAGGTCGACGTGATCGCCCGCACCCCGTCCTCCGACGTCGCGACGCTCTCGCGCGACCCGAAGCTCGCGATCGTCTCGACCGGCACGATCTACGTCTTCAACCTCGAATTCGACTTCCGGGAGAAGCCGCCCCAGGTCACCGCCAAGGACGGATCGCCGCTGGCGAAGAACCCGTTCCTCGATCCCCGGGTGCGCGAGGCCTTCGACCTCGCGATCGACCGCGAGGCCCTGGCCGAGTTCGCCACCGAGGGGCAGGCCAAGCCCGCCTCCCAGCTCGTGACGCCGAACATCTTCGGCTACAACCCGGGCATCGCGGCCACCAAGCCGGATGTGAAGCGGGCCAAGCAGCTCCTGGCCGAGGCCGGCTACCCGGACGGGTTCAAGGTGACGCTCAGCTTCACCAGCGACCGCCTGCCGGGCGACCGCGAGGTCGGCACGACCCTCGCCCAGATGCTGGCGCAGATCGGCATCGCGGTCGCGGCGAACGCCCAGCCGACCGCCCTGTTCTTCCCCGCCCGCCAGCGCGGCGAGTACTCCCTGGCGATGTGGGGCTGGGCGACCTCGACCGGCGAGGCGCATTACACGCTCTCCTCGCTCACCCACACCTTCGACGCCGCGAAGGGCGCCGGCAACTACAACGTCGTCGGCTACAGCAACCCCGCCCTCGACGGCCTGATCGATCAGGCGGCGGTCGCCCTCGACGAGGGCAAGCGGCGCGGCCTGTTGCAGGAGGCGCTGGCGCTGACGGCCCGGGACCGTCCGCGCCTGCCCCTCGTCGTCATCGGCACCTCCTGGGCCGCCCAGAAGGCGAAGGTCACGGTGACGCCGCGGGTCGACGAGGACACGCTCGCGATGAACATCAAGCCGGCCGGGGGGCGCTAAAACCCCCCACCTCCTCGGCGCGGTGGCAGGCGACCTCCACCGCGCCGAGGGGGCGCAGGCGCGGCGGCTCGGTGCGGCAGCGCGCGACGGCGAGCGGGCAGCGGGTCCGGTAGGGGCAGCCCTCCGGACGGTCGAGGGGCGAGGGGAGGTCGCCGTGGATCGGCTCCAGGGCGGAAGCTTCGCCCTCCTCCGTCACCAGCCGGGGCACGCTGGCGAGCAGCGCCCGCGTGTAGGGATGGCGCGCGGCCGTCGCGATCTCCGCCGCCGGGCCGATCTCGACGATCCGGCCGAGATACATGATGGCGATCCGGTCGCAGAGGTGGCGCACCACGCCGAGGTCGTGGCTGATGAACACCATCGTCAGCCCGAACTCGCGCCGCAGGCTCAGGAACAGGTTGACGATCTGGGCCTGGATCGAGACGTCGAGGGAGGCGACCGGCTCGTCGCAGACCAGGAGGTCGGGCCGCATCGCGAGGGCCCGGGCGATCGCGATGCGCTGGCGCTGGCCGCCCGAGAACTGGTGCGGGAAGCGGTCGGCCGCGGCCGGATCGAGGCCGACCCGGGTCAGCCAGCCGGCGATGGTGGCGCGGGCCTCGCCGGGCCGCGTCAGCCCGTGGGCGAGCGGACCCTCGGCCAGGGTCTCGCCCACCCGCATGCGCGGGTCGAGGGAGGCGTAGGGGTCCTGGAACACCATCTGCACCCGCGTGGTGCGCTTGCGCCCGGCCACCCGCACCGGCTCGCCGTCGAGCAGGACCGCGCCGCGGGTCGGCGTCGCGATCCCGGCCGCGATGCGGCCGAGGGTGGACTTGCCGCAGCCCGATTCGCCGACGAGGCCGAGGGTCTCACCGCGGGCGACCGCGAGGTCCACCGCCTCGACGGCGTGGACGGCGCGATCCGGGGCGGGCCGACCGAGCAGCGCCCCCAGCCGGGCGAGGAGCGGCACTGGGACGGGGAAGCGTTGCGTGACGCCTTCGAGAGCGAGGAGCGGCGGGGTCATGCCGCCTCCAGCGGGTGGTGACAGCGGAAGCCGTGCCCGTCCGATTCGCGCCGCTCCGGATCGAGGGTCCGGCACAGCGCGGTCGCGCGGGCGCAGCGGGGATGGAAGGCGCAGCCCTCGGGGCGTGCGATGAGCGAGGGCGTCGTCCCGGGAATCGGGGCCAGCGTCTCGCCGGGCCGCGCCTGGGCCGGCAGGCTGTCGAGGAGGCCACGCGTGTAGGGATGGCGGGGGGCACGCAAGACCGTCCGCACCGGGCCGTCCTCGACGATCCGCCCGGCATACATGACCGCGACCCGCTGGGCGATGCCCGAGACGACCGCGAGGTCGTGGCTGATCCAGATCATCGCCAGACCGGTCTCGCGCACGAGGCCGGTCATCTCGCGCAGGATCTGAGCCTGGATCGAGACGTCGAGGGCGGTGGTCGGCTCGTCGGCGATGACGACGGAGGGGCGGTTGAGCAGGGCGACCGCGATGGCGACGCGCTGGCGCAGGCCGCCGGAGAGCTCGTGCGGGTAGGCGGCGAGACGGCTCTCGGGCGCGGGGATGCCGAGGCGGGTCATCAGGTCGAGGCAGCGCGCCCGCCGCTCGGGGACCCGGACCCGCCCATGGGCCGCGAGCACGAGGTCCATCTGGCGCCCCACCGTGAGCATCGGATTGAGCGTCGCCATCGGGTCCTGGAACACCATGGCGATCTCGCGCCCGCGTAACGTGCGCAGGTCGCCGGGACCCAGGCCCACCAGCTCGCGGCCGCGGTAGCGCACCGAGCCGCCGACGATCCGCCCCGGCGGGTCCACGAGGCCCAGGATCGAGAAGCCGGTGATGCTCTTGCCCGAGCCCGATTCGCCGACGAGGCCCAGCACCTCGCCGCGCCCGAGGGTGAAGGAGACGCCGTCGACCGCCCGCACCAGCCCGGCCCGGGTGGGGAAGTGCGTGCGCAGGTCGACGACTGCGAGGGCGGGCTCGTCCGTCACCGGCGCAGCCGCGGATTGAGCTGGTCGCGGACCTGGTCGCCGACGATATTGACGGCCGTGACCAGGATCACGAGGGCGAGGCCGGGGAAGACCGAGATCCAGTAGCGGCCCGACAGCATGTACTGGAACCCATTGGCGATCAGCGTGCCGAGCGACGGCTCGGTCGGCGGCAGTCCGACGCCGAGGAAGGACAGGGTCGCCTCGAGCGAGATGGCGCTCGCGACCTGCACGCTCGCCACCACGATCACCGGCGGCAGGGCATTGGGCAGGATGTGGCGCCACAGCACCCGCGCGCCCGAGAGCGGCGTCGAGAGGGCGGCCACGACGTAGTCCTTGTGCCGCTCGGCCGCCGCCGCGCCGTGGGCGGTGCGCGCCACGTAGGCGTATTGCGCCACCACCAGGGCGGCGACGAGCTGGAGCTTGCCCTGCCCGAGCAAGGCCGAGAGCACGAAGGCCAGCAGGATCGCCGGGAACGACAGCTGGAGGTCGACGAGGCGCATCATCGCTCCGCCGATCCGGCCGCCCAGCGCGGCGGCGGTGACGCCGGCGGCGGTGCCGATGGCGAGCGCCAGCCCCCCGGCGAGGAGACCCATCTCGAGGGAGATGCGCAGGCCGTAGAGCATCGCCGAGACGAGGTCGCGCCCCTGGGCGTCGGTGCCGAGCCAATGGGTGGTCCCGCCCGAGCCGACGAAGCCCGGCGGGCGCCGCGCGTCGCGCAGCGATAGGGCGGCGAGGTCGTAGGGGTCCTGCGGCGCCACGAGGGGCGCGAGGATCGCGAGGAGCACGATTCCCGCCACCACCGCGAGGGCGGCGAGCGCGACCCGGTTCTCGCGGAACTCGCCGGCGAAGCGGCGAAGCGGCGTCTCGTGGGTGGTCACTTGCGGCATCTCTTGCGGCGTCACTTGTGGCGTCACGCGGCGCTCCTCGCGCGGCGCAGCCGCGGGTCGAGGGCGGCATAGGCGAGGTCGACCAGGAGGTTGATCAGCGTGAACAGGAGCGAGATCAGCACGAGGTAGGCCACCATCACCGGCCGATCGAGGGAGGTGATCGAGTCGATGATCAGCTTGCCGAGGCCGGGCCAGGAGAAGATCGTCTCGGTCACGACCGCGAAGGCGACCGTCGAGGCGAATTCGAGCCCGAGCACCGTCACCAGCGGGATCGCGATCAGGCGAAGCACATGGTGGCGCAGCACCGCCCATTCCGACAGGCCGGCCGCGCGGGCGAACTTCACCGTGTCGCCGAGCATGATCTCCAGCGTCCCGGCCCGGGCGAGGCGAATCATCAGCGCGAGCTTGAACAGGGCGAGGTTGAGCGCCGGCAGTACCAGGTGGGCGAGGCCGTCCGGCGTGAGAATGCTCCATTCGGTGCCGAGCACCCGCACGGTCTCGCCGCGCCCGCCCGCCGGCAGCCAGCCGAGCCAGACCGCGAAGACCAGGATCAGGATCAGGCCGATCCAGAAGGTCGGCACCGAGACGCCGACCACCGAGGCCGCCATCACGGCCCGCGCCGCGGGGCTGCCGGGCCGGTACCCGGCATACATGCCGAGCGGCACGCCGACCGTCACGGCGATCAGGATCGCCGACAGCGTCAGTTCCAGCGTCGCCGGAAGCCGGACCAGGATGAGGTCGAGGACCGGGACGCCGTAGACGAAGGAGCGCCCGAAGTCGCCGTGGAGGAGGCGGTCGAGGAAGCCGAGATATTGCCGCCAGAGCGGCAGATCGAGGCCGTAGCGGGCGATCACCTCGGCCCGCACCGCCTGGCTGGCATCCGGTCCGATCAGGACGTCGATCGGGTTGCCGATCGCGTAGACGCCGGCGAAGACCAGCATCGACATCGCCAGCATGACGGTGGCGGCCTGGATGAGGCGCCGGAACAGGAGCTCGGCCATGGCCTTCGCTTGAGCGGGACGGGGATCCGGGCCGCGTGCGGCACCCGGAGCGTTGACCGGACCGCACGGCCCGGCAAGCGGGAAGCCCGGCCATCATCGCCAGCCGTCGCGCGCCCGCAAGCGCAACGCGGATTTTTTCGCCGCACTGGTGCGCGGCGACATCAGGGACAAGCGGCTCACGCCTCGCCGACGCGATACTGCCGCGGCGGGGCCGCGCCGTTGACCGCGAAGTCGCCGACGGTGCGGTCGCGGTAGATGCGGGGGTTATGCGTCGCGATGGTGCGGGCGTTGCGCCATGTCCGGTCGAGGGCGAGACCGCGCCGGGTCGACGACGCGCCGGATGCTGACGCCGTCGGCGAGGACGATGAGATCGAACTTCGCCGCCTCCGCGACCTGCGCCAGACGCCGGTGATGAGCGTGGTCGATACCGCGGCATCGGCCTTGGCGGCGGGAGAGCGCCAGGCCGACGTGGTGGCCGCCTGGATGCAGGAACGCGCCCAGATGCGGGGTGCCGTCGCGACCCGCCCTGCCGTCAGCCTCGCGCGGAGGAGGCGGATCGCACCCGCCGGTCGCACCGGTCTCACGGTCTGTGTCCACTTAAACAATCATTTTTATGTATTATATCGAAAGTCGGAGGCCACTGCCACCTTCCGGCCTGCCGCACCGGCATCGAGGTGAAAGGAAGTCTGCTGCGCCAATCGACAACTCCCCGTCCCTCCGGCACCGCTTGCCGGCCCGCCTTCCTCCGCAGACCCCCGCCACACGCAGG
Organism: Methylobacterium sp. 17Sr1-1; assembly: GCF_003173775.1. Lineage (NCBI taxonomy): Bacteria > Pseudomonadati > Pseudomonadota > Alphaproteobacteria > Hyphomicrobiales > Methylobacteriaceae > Methylobacterium > Methylobacterium sp. 17Sr1-1. Next base: position 6,451,131 of record NZ_CP029552.1, read on the forward strand.
ACGACGATGCTGACCAACAAGGGCAAGTACGGGCTCAAGGCGATGGTCCACCTCGCAGGCCTGCCCCCGGGCGCCCGCATCGGCGTCGCCGAGATCGCCGAGGCGCACCGCATCCCCAAAAAATTCCTCGACGCGATCCTGGGCGACCTGCGCAATGCCGGCTTCGTGCACAGCAAGAAGGGGCCCGGCGGCGGCTACGCCCTGGCGCGCCCGGCCGACGAGATCCGCATCGGCCACGTCGTGCGCGCCCTCGACGGCCCGCTCGCGCCGCTTCCCTGCGCCAGCCGCACCGCCTACCGCCCGTGCGAGGATTGCGCCGACGAGGCGGCCTGCCCGGTGCGCCTCGCCATGCTGGCGGTGCGCAACAGCATCGCGGGCATCCTCGACACCCTGACGCTCGAGCAGATGCGGGCGATGCCGCAGGCGGAGGCCGAGGCCAGCCTCACCTACCACATCTGAGCGCCGCGTCCTCGCACCCAGGGCCTCGTGCCTCCGCCGACGCGACGGCCCCCTCCCCGACGCGCCCGGCATGGGCGACGCGCCCGGCCAGCCAGGCGCAGGCGGCGTCGAGGTCGAGGAGGCGGGGTGCCGCGTAGGGCATCAGGTCCGCCGGATGACCGGCGAAGAGCCGGTCGGCCGCCCCCGGCGCGACGGAGAGGCCGCTGGCGCGCGGCAGCAGCAGCCCACGCCCGACGAGGTCGCGCAGGAGGGCGCCCGGCCGTGGCGCGTCGCGGCGCGTCGCCGGGCCGTCCGTCCCGCCGCCGAGGATCCGGTCCCACACCCGTCGGCCGTGGCGCAGGAGGCGCTCGCGCGCTTCGTCGGGCAGATCGTGCCAGAGGGCGGGGGCGCTCAAGCGCAGGCCCGCCACCGCGACGTCGCGGCTGACCCCGCGGCCTTCCGCCTCCCGCACCAGCGCCCGTAAGGACCGCACCAGGGCGGCGGCGCCGGTCCCGAGGGGCAGGTCGGCCGGGTCGAGACGCAGCGCGCGGATGGCGGCGTTCCTCTCCCGCGGCGGAACGCCTGAGGCCGGCGGTTGCAGGGCGAAGGCCAGCACCGCGGCGCGCCCGAGATAGGTGGTCCCGTCGGCCGTCCGCGCCGCCACGCCCTGCGGCGTGGACGCCACGGACAGGCAGGTCGTCTCGGCGACGTGGAGACGCCCCGCATGCTGCCGCAGCGCTTCGACGAGGTGCAGGGGGGCCAGAGGCAGCGGGCCGGTCTCCTCGGCCAGCAGGGGCGCGAACTCAGCCCGGCGCAGGCGGCGACAGCGGGAGCCCTGCGCCTCGATCAGGGTGACCTGCACCCGCGCCTCGCGGCGCAGCAGGTGAGAGGCGACGCTAAGCCGCTCGCGCTCGCCCCGATCACCAGGACATGGCGGCCGCGGGCGGCCGGTGCGGGCCCGGGATCCGGACGAGGGGTTCCTGCGTGCTGCGTGTCCGGCATCGATCGCTCCCGCGCGGTTGGGCAGGCTCTCACCGTTGTCAGTCTCTGCGCGCCAGGCCGGCCGGTCAACGAGAATGTTCTCTTTATAGAACAACTCAGGAAAAAATTCCCTTCTTTCCGAGGCGATCTACGCAGGAAATATTCGCCGATATTGCCCTAATTGAGATTTTCCACCCAGTGGGGCGATTATGTGCCAATCGATCCGGCTGTGGATCGCCGGGACGTGTTCGCTTGAAAGAACAAACTGCAAATCCCACTCATCCCGGAGCGCCGCCCTGTCCGTGGTCCCGTCCGGCTCCCCGTCCCTCGCGGCCCCGGCCGAGACGCCGATCCACGGCGGCACGCCGAACCGGGTGTTCTTCCCCGAGCCACAGGCGATCATCGCCATCAACACACCCTCGAGAGCCGGCCAGATCATCGGCAGCAAGATCGACGGGGGCCTGCCGCGCTACGCCATCGACATGACCCCGTCACCGAACCTCGCGACGGGCGGGCGATCAGCCCCGACGGTCTGCGCTACCGCTTCGGCTTGCGGCGCGGGGTGACCTGGCACGACGGCACGCCGTTCACCGCCGCCGACGTGGCCTTCCAGCGCCGCATCCGGGCCGACCTGCCGCCGGTCGACCTGATCGCGCCCTGCGGCATCATCGTGGCGCACCGCAAGGTGAAGAGCGAGCGTGCTCCTCAACGTCTTCATCGGCAGCGCGCCGGGCGCGCTGCTTGCCGTCCGCGACGACACCGTGACACCCCGGATGTCCGGGCCGGGCCCACCCGAGCGGCCGCACGGGCGAAACGTCAAGATAATCCTCACCGATTTCGATGATGACGAAGCAAGGATCATCTCTCTCAAGGCAAAAATTAAAAATACTACCCCTGTTGATTCCTCGGGAAAATTGAGGGAACCATCGGGATATTCAATGCCTCCGAGAATAGCAATCGCTTCGGGCAAGATCAAAATCGGCAAGCAAGGCCAGATGCGGGATCCCGGCGGGCCGGAGGATCCCTGGGGGATGACCACGATGCGCAAGATCCTGTTTCGACCGATCCTGGCCGGCGCCGCCCTGGCGGCCCTGCTGCTACCCGCGGTGCCGGCGTCGGCGAATGCCGGCGCGACCTCCGCCACGGTGCCGCTTCGCGACGCCGAGAAGAGCCCCTTGGTCTCGACCGGGTGGCTGGAGAAGAACCTCGACTCCCCGAAGCTGCGCATCGTCGAGGTCAGCGTCGATCCCGGCGTCTACGAGCGCGGCCACATCCCGGGCGCCCACAACGCCGCCTGGCACACCGACCTCGTCGAGACGGTGAGCCGCGACATCGCCGGGCCGGAAAAGTTCGCGGCACTCGCCCGCCGCCTCGGCGTCGACCGCGACACCACCGTGGTGCTCTACGGCGACAACAACAACTGGTTCGCCGCCTGGGGCGCCTGGGTCTTCGCGCAGTACGGCCTCGTCGACACCGTCAAGCTGCTCGACGGCGGGCGCAAGAAGTGGGAGGCCGAGAAGCGCCCGCTCGACACCCGTACGCCGGAGGTCGCGGCGTCCACCTTCGCCGTCGCCCCGGCCTCTACCTCCTTGCGGGCCCGCTTCACCGACGTGCTGGCGGTGGCGCGCAAGGAGCGGGATGACAAAATCCTCGACATCCGCTCGCCCGATGAGTTCGCCGGCAAGATCATCGCCCCGGCGGGCGTGCCGGAACTGGCGGTGCGGGCCGGCCACATCCCGGGCTCGGTCAACGTGCCCTGGGCCAAGGCCGTGAACCCGGACGGCACCCTCAGGTCCGTCGAGGAGCTGAAGGCGCTCTACGCCGAGGCCGGCATCGACGGGACGAAGCCGGTCATCACCTCCTGCCGGATCGGCGAGCGGTCGAGCCATTCCTGGTTCGTGCTGAGCCGGGTGCTCGGCTACCCGGCCCGCAACTATGACGGCTCGTGGACCGAGTACGGCAACGCCGTCGGCGTGCCGGTCGTCAACCTCGCCGGCACGGTCTGGGGCGGCAAATGACGGCGAGCGCGGCGGTCCCCGCGGCTGCCCCCGCCGGCGCGGCTTTCCGCGCCGGCCTAGCCCTGAGCCTCGCCGCGCTGCTGGCGGGGAGCGCCTGGCACCTCTCGGGCGAGGCCGGCGGCAGCCGCCTCGCCCTCTCGCTGGTCTTCGGGGCCCTGTTCGGATTCGTGCTCCAGCGCTCGCGCTTCTGCTTCCTGTGCGTCTGGCGGGACTTCCTCGACCGGGGCGACCCGCGCGGGGTCCTGGGCATCCTTGCCGCCCTGGCCACCGGGATAGCCGGCTACGCCGTGGTGTTCGGCGCCTGGCTGCCGGACCCGTCCGGCACGCGGCTGCCGCCCGGCGCCCATATCGGGCCGGTCGGGCCGGCCCTGGCGCTCGCCGGCCTCGCCTTCGGGGCCGGCATGGCGGTCTCGGGTTCGTGCCTGAGCGCCCACCTGTACCGGCTTGGCGAGGGCTCGGCCACGGCGCCGTTCGCGCTCCTGGGCTCCGCCCTCGGCTTCGTCCTGGGATTCCTGACCTGGAACCCGCTCTACCTCGCGGGGATCGCCGAGGCGCCGGTGGTCTGGCTGCCGCGCTATCTCGGCTATGGCGGCAGCCTCGTCGCGGGGCTCGCGGTGCTGGGGGGCGGCGCCCTGTGGCTGCTGCGGCGCTGGCCGCCCCCTCCCCCACCGTCGGCCGCCGTCACCGATCCGCTCCACGCCGTGTTCGTGGCGCGCTGGCCGACCTGGCTCGGCGGCCTCGCCGTCGGGGCGATCGCGACGCTGAGCTACCTGCGGCTGGGTCCCCTCGGGGTCACGGCGGAGATCGGCGGGCGCAGCCGGCAGGCGGCCTCCGCCCTCGGGCTGCTGCCGGAGCGGCTGGAAGGGCTCGACGGGTTCCGCGGCTGCGCCACGGCTTTGCGCGACGGGCTCCTCACCCCGAACGGCCTGTTCGTCGGCGGGCTCGTGGTGGCGTCCTTCGCGGCGGCGCTCGCGGCCGGCCAGTTCCAACCGGCCCGCCCCGGGCGGGGCCACGTGCTGCGCGGCCTGTCCGGCGGTCTCCTCCTCGGCTGGGGCGCGATGACCGGGCTCGGCTGCAGCATCGGCACGCTGCTCTCCGGCATCATGGCGGGCGCCCTATCGGGCTGGGTGTTCGGGATCGCGATGCTCGTCGGCATCACCGTCACGCTCCATTGCGGCCGCAGCCTCCGGCTTCTGGCGTGACGCGCTGCGAGCGGCGCAGGAACAAAAATAATATCCTTGCAACGCGTGCAAAGAGAACAAGTCCGATCTCTTCATCGGCAAAAACGTAAAATAAGCTTCCGGTTGACGATGTCACCGGAGAACGCCAGATAGTCCGTGCCGGATCGAGCGTATCCAGCCCCCGCCAGCGACGAGACCATGGTGATGATCAAGCAACGCGCCCGGCTCCTGCGCCGGCACGCCGCCGCCCTGCTCGGAGGCCTGGCCCTGCTGGCGGCGCTGCCGGCCGGCCGGGCTGCTGCGGCCGAGGGACAGCTGCGCATCGCCAAGCAATTCGGCGTCGTTTACCTGCTCCTCAACGTCGCCGAGGACCAGAAGCTGATCGAGAAGCACGGTCAGCAGGCCGGCCTCGACATCAAGGTCGAGTACCTGCAGCTCTCCGGCGGCTCGGCGGTCAACGACGCGCTCCTGTCGGGCAGTGTCGACATCGGCAGCGCCGGTGTCGGCCCCCTCTTCACCCTCTGGGACCGCACCCGTGGCCGCCAGAACGTCCGCGGCGTCGCCTCGCTCGGCAACTTCCCGTACTATCTCGTCAGCAACCGCCCCGAGGTGAAGTCGATCGCCGACCTCACCGACAAGGACCGCATCGCCCTGCCGGCGGTCGGCGTCTCGGTCCAGGCCCGCATCCTGCAGATGGCCTCGGCCAAGCTGTGGGGCGACAAGGACTTCGCCCGCCTCGACCGCAACAGCGTGGCGGTGCCCCACCCCGAGGCGGCGGCCGCGATCATCAAGGGCGGCACCGAGATCACGGCGCATTTCGGGAATCCGCCGTTCCAGGAACAGGAACTGGCCGAGAACCAGAACGCCCGGGTGATCCTCAGCTCCTACGACGTCCAGGGCGGGCCGGCCTCCTCGACCGTGCTCTACGCGACGGAGAAGTTCTACAAGGACAGCCCGAAGACCTACCAGGCCTTCGTCGACGCCCTGGACGAGGCCGCGCGCTTCATCACCGCGAATCCGGAGCGGGCCGCCGACATCTACCTCAAGGCCAATGGCAGCCGCATCGACCGCGCCCTGCTGCTGAAGGTCATCAAGAGCCCCGAGGTGAGCTTCAAGATCGAGCCGCAGAACACGCTCGGCCTCGGCCAGTTCATGCACCGCGTCGGCGCGATCAAGAACGAGCCGAAAGCCCTGAACGACTACTTCTTCGTCAACCCACGCGTGGCGGCGGGCAGCTGAGGGCGGATTCCATGACGCTGGTGATGGAGCCGACCGTGGCGGCGCCGCAACCGCCCGCGGCCCCGCGCGACGAGATGCTGCGCCCCGAGATCCTGCGCTCCTTGCCCGACCCGCTCCTGCGCATCGCCGGCGTGTCGCTCGAGTACCGCACGCCGGGCCGCGTGGTGCGGGCGGCCCACCGGATCGACCTCGACGTCTACGAGGCCGACCGCTTCGTGCTGCTCGGACCGTCGGGCTGCGGCAAGTCCACCCTCTTGAAGGCCGTGGCCGGCTTCATCGCCCCGGTCGAGGGCGAGATCACGCTCGGCGGCGTGCCGGTGCGCAAGCCCGGCCCCGACCGGATCGTGGTGTTTCAGGAATTCGACCAGCTGCCGCCCTGGAAGACCGTGGTCGAGAACGTCGCCTTTCCCTTGCGCACCGCCCGCGGGCTTAGGCACGCCGAGGCGCTGGAGCGGGCGCGCGCCACGATCGACAAGGTCGGGCTCACGGCCTTCGCCGCCAGCTACCCGCACCAGCTCTCCGGCGGCATGAAGCAGCGCGTGGCCATCGCCCGGGCGCTGGCCATGCAGCCGAAGGTGCTCCTGATGGACGAGCCCTTCGCGGCCCTCGACGCGCTCACCCGGCGCAAGATGCAGGAGGAACTGCTGGCGCTCTGGGACGAGGCCCGCATGACGCTGCTCTTCGTCACCCACTCGATCGAGGAGGCCCTGGTGATCGGCAACCGGGTCGCGCTGCTCTCGCCCCATCCCGGCCGGGTGCGCGGCGAGTACAATTGCCACGAGTACGACCTGTCGAGCCTCGGCAGCCAGAGCTTCCAGGCGGCGGTGCAGCGCCTGCACGACCGGCTGTTCGAGCCCGCTCCCGAAGCGGCCGCGTGATGAATCAGGTTCTTTCGCCGCCGATCCGTCCGGAATACGATCGGGTCCTGCCGCCCTTCGTCGAGGCCCCGGTCGAGCGCCGCCTGCCGCTGCCGACGCGCCTGTGGCAGCAGGGCTGGCTGCGCCGCGGCCTGATCCTCGTCGCGCTCGCTCTCCTCTGGGAAGGGCTGGCGCGCTGGCAGGACAACGACCTCTTGCTGCCAACCTTCGGCGCCACCCTGTCGGCCCTGGTCGACGGGCTCGCGACCGGCGAGATCCTGGAGCGGACGCGGATCTCGCTGACCGTGCTGGCGCAGGGCTACGGCTTAGGCGTCCTCCTCGCCTTCGGGCTGACCTCGCTGGCGGTCTCGACGCAGTTCGGCCGCGACCTGCTCTCGACGCTGACCGCGATGTTCAACCCGCTGCCGGCGATCGCCCTCCTGCCGCTGGCGCTGCTGTGGTTCGGGCTCGGCCAGGGCAGCCTGATCTTCGTGCTGGTCCACGCGGTGCTGTGGCCGCTCGCGCTCAACACCTATGCGGGCTTCCAGGCCGTGCCGGATTCGCTGCGCATGACCGGGCGCAACTACGGGCTCGAAGGGCTCGCTTACGTCGGCCAGATCCTGGTCCCGGCGGCTTTGCCGGCGATCCTGTCGGGGCTCAAGATCGGCTGGGCCTTCGCCTGGCGCACGCTGATCGCGGCGGAGCTGGTCTTCGGCGCCTCGTCGGGCCGGGGCGGCCTCGGCTGGTACATCTTCCAGAACCGCAACGAGCTCTACACCGACCGGGTCTTTGCCGGCCTGCTCCTCGTCATCGCCATCGGCCTCTTGGTCGAGACGGTGGTGTTCGCGAGCCTGGAGCGGGTGACGGTCCGACGCTGGGGCCAGGTGCGATAGTCGGAGCCCGATTAGTACATAAATTTTATCAACTAATTTGACATTGGGGCCGCCACGGGTGACACGAGCCGGGAGCCGCGGGAACCACCCGCGGCGAGAGGCCCGAGACGGCGAGAGGAAGACCATGACGTCCCGCCGCGAGCTTCGCCTCAACGCCTTCCAGATGGCCGCCCCGTCGCACAACTGGGCCGGCTTGTGGCGCCATCCGCGCGACACCCAGGCTGATTACAACACCCTGTCCTGGTGGACGGACCTGGCGCAGACGGCGGAGCGCGGCTTCCTCGACGGGCTGTTCATCGCCGACGTGTTCGGTCTCTACGACGTCTATGCGGGCAACGGCGACGCCGCGCTCCGCGCCGGCGCCCAGGCGCCCAACGCCGACCCGGTCCTCGCCGTCTCGGCGATGGCCCACGTCACACGCCATCTCGGCTTCGGCATCACCTCGAACCTGACCTACGATCACCCGTTCCAGTTCGCCCGCCGCTTCACCACCCTCGACCACCTCACCGGGGGCCGCCTCGGCTGGAACATCGTGACGGGCTACCTCGACAGCGGCGCCCGCGGCATGGGGTTGCGGGTCTCGCGCGACCACGACCAGCGCTACGAGGCGGCTGAGGACTTCATGGCGGCCGTCTACAAGCTGTGGGAGGGCTCCTGGGAGGACGGCGCGGTCGTGCGGGACAGGGCGGCGGGCGTGTTCACGCGGCCCGACAAGGTGCACCGCGTCGTGCATGACGGCCCGTACTACAAGGTCGATGCGCGCCACCTCGCCGAGCCCTCGCCGCAGCGCACGCCGGTCCTCTACCAGGCCGGCACGTCGGAGCGTGGCGTGCGCTTCGCCGGGCGCCATGCCGAGAGCGTCTTCCTCAACGGCCCGACGAAGCCCGCCGCCGCGAAGGCGGTCCGCAGCGTGCGTGAGGCGGCCCGGGAGGCGGGGCGCGATCCCTACGATATCCTGACCTTCCTCGGCGCCACCGTGATCGTCGCAGCAACCTCGGCCGAGGCCCGCGACCTGCGCGACGAGTACCGGAGCTATGTCGACGCGGCGGGTCAGCTGGCGCTCGTGTCCGGCTGGACCGGGATCGACCTGTCTAGCCTGTCCCTCGACGATCCCCTCGCCTTCCGGCGCACCAACGCGATCCGCTCGACGGTGGAGAACCTCACCCGCGCCGAGCGCCCGACCCTGGTGCGCGACCTCCTCGACTTCACGCCGGCCGGCGCCCGGGCGGCGGTCGTGGTCGGCTCCGCCAGCGAGGTCGCCGACGAGCTCCTGTCCTGGGTGGCGGAGACCGACGTCGACGGCTTCAATCTCGTGCGCACGGTGATGCCGGAATCGCTCGACGCGGTGGTGACCCTGCTCGTGCCCGAATTGCAGGCCCGCGGCGTGTTCAAGACCGCGTATCGCGAGGGGACGTTGCGGGAGAAGCTGTTTTCCGGACGCGGTGCGTTCCTGGCCGACAGCCATCCCGGCGCCGGCTTTCGCCGGACTGCCCGATGAGGCGCTGCGGACGCGCGCTCCTCCGTCTGAGCGCCTGTTTGACTTGCTGGACAGTGTTGCCACCATCCACGTCATTCCGGGGCCGCGTAGCGGAGCCCGGAATCCAGACACGCGGGTGGAGTCGAACGTGGTGCCTCCCGTTCCGCCTCATTCTGAACGTCCCGCGGTTCTGGATTCCGGGCTCCGCCACGCGGCCCCGGAATGACTCTGAGGGTTCGATATCTGTAGAAGCCAATCAAACAGGCTCTGCGCCGCCCGCCGGTCGCGGACGGATGGCGAATCTGCCACCTGCTGCCGTGCCGGCGGCCTATTCGTCCTTCGAACCCACGCAAAAAGAGAGATCGCTTTCATTGACGCGACCCAGGCTCGCGGCTGAATATACTCGGCGAACAACGTCTATATCGCAGACTTGATCCAGGAACGACCGCGCCAAGTGTGAGGGACGACCTGGCCGGTCCGTGATGAACATCACCAACTTGGACTCGGCGTGACGACACGCGTCGGTCGACGTCGTCCGAAGACCATGTCGGGCGCGCGATCCTGCGCCGAATTCCTCGATCCGGGAGCCTACCATGCCCGACGTCATCGTCCGCTCGTCTCCCCTGGAACCCGCCGCTCAAGCCCTCCTCGACGGGCTGGTGGCCGAGTATGACGGCCGCTACGGCGCCGTGAATCGGCCGGGCGGTGCCCGAGCCGAGATCCTGCGCTACCCCGCCGAAGCCTATCGCCCGCCGCTCGGGAACTTCCTGCTCGTCGTGCGCGACGGTGAGACCATCGCCGGCGGCGCGTTCATGAGCCACGACGACGTGACGGTCGAGCTCAAGCGGATCTGGACCCGGCCCGACCTGCGCCGCCAGGGGCTCGCGAAGCGCGTGGTCCAGGCGCTCGAGGACGAAGCCGTCCGGCTCGGCTACGCCCGAGCCTACCTGACGACGGGCTTTCGCCAGCCCGAGGCGACGGCGCTCTACATCTCCCTCGGCTACAGGCCCCTCTTCGACCTGGACGCCGACCCGCTGCTGTACCGCTCCCTGCCGTTCGAGAAGAACCTGGGTTCGGCCATTGCTCCCGTCACGCCGGTCCATCCACCCGCCGCGTCGTTCGAGGCGGCAACCGCCCGGGTGAACGCCCTGAAGGCGGAGCAGGAGCAACGGCTCCTCGCCCGCATCGCGGCGCATCAGGCGCGGGCCGCCTGACCCCGCCGTCTCGCCGCCGTCACGTCCATCCGCATGCCCACCCGCCGCATCGCCGGCGGGCCTCGCCCGGACCCCCTCATGGCCCTGCCCCGTCCCCGCCGGCTCAAGACCCTCGTCGGCGCGCCCACTCTCGTCGCGGCGGGAAACGACGCGGATCCCGGCCACGGCCTGCGTCGCGCCGTCGCGCTCGCCCGCAAGGCCGAGGCCGAGCGGATCACCGGCCTGTTCACCGCCGACCTGCTGCAGATCGACCCCGCGGGCCTCGCCGGAACGGCCGGCGTGCAGGAGCCGCTGATCGCGCTCGCCGCGCTCAGCCAGGCGACCTCCCGGATCGGCCTGGTGGCGACGGTCTCGACCACTTTCCAGCACCCCTTCAACCTCGCCCGGCAGCTCGCCACCCTCGACCACGTCAGCGGCGGCCGCGCCGCCTGGAACGCCGTGACCTCCTCGGTGGGCGAGGAGAACTTCGGCGAGTCCCTGCCGAGCCCCGAGGCGCGCTACGACCGGGCCGCCGAGTTCATCGCGGTCGTCAACGCCCTGTTCGACGCCAACGCGCGTGACGCGGTCGCCCGCAAGGCGTCGGGCGCGATCGCGGTCGATCCGGCGAAGTTTCACCGCATCGACCATCGCGGCCGGCACTTCGCCGTCGCTGGTCCGCTCAACGTGCCGCCGCTGCCGCAGGGGCGCCCGGTCCAGTTCCAGGCCGGGCAGTCGGAGGCGGGCGTGTCCGTCGGTGCCGCTCATGCCGAGGTGGTCTACACCTCGCAGCCGAGCTTCGAAGGCGCGGTCGCCTTCGCGACCGAGCTGCGCCGGCGCGCCGCCGCCTTCGGGCGCCGGAGCGGGCTGCCCTTCGTGATGAACTCCTTCCACTGCCTCATCGGCGAGTCCGAGGCCGATGTCGGCCGGCGCCTCGCCGAGAAGCACGCCCGGATCGACTACGACCAGGGCCGGCTCAAGCTCGCCGACATGCTGGGCGGAGAGATCGACCTGTCGGGGCTTCCCCTCGACGCGCCCCTGCCCGCGTCGCTCCTGCCGGAAGTGACGCGCATCAACCGCCGGCGCGGCCGGGTCGAGATCTTCCGCCGCTACGCCGAGCAGGGATTGCCGCTGCGCCGGCTCATCATCGAGGCCCAGGAGACCGGTCACTGGTCGGTCGCCGGCACGCCCGAGCAATTGGCCGACGCCCTCGAGGAACGCTACCGCGCCGGGATCCTCGACGTCGTCACCCTGCACGGTCTCGGCAATCCCGATCAGGAGGATAGGCTCGTCAACGGCCTCCTGCCCGAGCTGCGGCGGCGCGGCCTGATCGATCCCGACTATGTCGGCGACGACTTCCGCCAGAACCTCGAACTGCCGCCGCTGCACGAGGCGACCGCGCGGGCGCGGATCGCGTGAGTCCGGCGAGGCCGAGGCGTCCGGGAGAAGATCCTGCCGGCGCCTCCGTCTCCGGAGAAGCACCCTTCCTCGGCTTGCAAGATCTTTGGAAGCGGATTTCATTGACGGGAACCTCCGATGCGGAGGAAAGTCCGTGCTGTAGTGCATGATCGTTCGCAACAGAGCACGATCTTCTTTCGCGATCATCTCGCCGCTGGCCGATCTCACCTGTACGATCGTGGCTCGGGCGACCGGACAAGAATCCATGATCCTGATCGCCCTCCTGACGTCGATCGCCGCGCCGCGCCGCCCACCTCCGGCCGAGATCGGTCCCGCCCCATCCGATCGCGACGGCCGATGCAGGGCCCGTCCGGCGCCGATCCGCCCCGACGACCCGAGTTCCCGATGAGCTACCGCCTGAGCCTCCTCGACAAGAGCCCGCTGCTCCCGACCGAGCCGGCCGCCGCCGCGTTGCAGCGCACGATCGTGCTGGCGCAAGCCGCGGAACGCCTCGGCTACGCGCGCTTCTGGGTGGCGGAGCACCACGCCAATCCGGGGCTCGCCGGCACCGCGCCCGAGATCCTGATCGCGCATCTCGCCGCCCGCACCCAGCGCATCCGGCTCGGCTCCGGCGGCGTGCTCCTGCCGCATTACAGCCCTTACAAGGTCGCCGAGACCTTCAACCTGCTCGCCGCCCTGGCACCAAACCGGATCGACCTCGGCATCGGCAAGGCCCCGGGCGGCCTGCCCGACGCCACCCGCGCCCTGCGGCGCCGGCACGATCCGGCCGAGCTTGCCGCCTTCGACGACCTCCTCGCCGAACTCGACCGCTACCTCGCGCCCCCGGAGACGGGATCCTTGCGCGCCCTGCCGACGCCGCCCGCTTCCCCGGAGCGCTTCCTCCTGGGGGCCAGCCCCGACAGCGCGCGCACGGCCGCAGCCCTCGGCTGGCGCTTCGTCTATGCCGGCCAGCTCAACGGCGACCCGCGGGCGACCGAGGCGAGCCTGAACGCCTACGCGCAGGCCGGTGCTGCGGCCCCGCCCCTCCTCGCCGTCACCGCGCTCGCGGCCGCGACCACCGAGGAGGCCCGGGCGCTCACCGACCCGCTTCAGGTGGTGCGGGTCACGCTGCCCGACGGCCAGAGCGTCAACCTCGGCAGCGAGGCGCAAGCCGCGGAATTCGCCCGGCAGGCCGGCGCCGCCTCCTACCGGACCGAGGCCCGCCGGCCGCACGTGCTGTCGGGCACGTCCGTGGAGGTCCGGGCCGAACTCGACCGGCTCCATGCCCGCTTCGGCATCGAGGAATTCGTGATCGACACGCCGCCTTCCGCGACGGGCCGACGCCTCGCCTCCGTGACCCTCCTCGCGGGCGGCGCCCCGGCGCTGGCGGCCTGACCTTCGAGAGCCCCACGATGACCCAGACCCGTCTCACCTTCGGCCTGATGCTCCAGGGCGGCGGCAGCCACATGAATGCGTGGCGCCACCCGAGCAACCCGGTCGACGCCAGCGTCAATCTCGACTTCTTCGTCCGCAACGCTCGCAAGGCGGAACGGAACGGCATCGCCTTCGCGTTCGTGGCCGACGGGCTCTACATCAACGAGAAGTCGATCCCGCACTTCCTCAACCGCTTCGAGCCGCTGACCATCCTGTCGGCGCTGGCGGCGAACACCGAGAAACTCGGCCTCGTCGGCACGGTCTCGACCTCGTACAGCGACCCTTTCACGATCGCCCGGCAATTCGCCTCGCTCGACCTGATCAGCGGCGGCCGCGCCGGCTGGAACGCCGTGACCTCGCCGCTCGAAGGCTCGGGGCGGAACTACAGCCGGCCGCATCCCGAGCACGGCTTGCGCTACGAGATCGCGGGCGAACACCTCGACGTCGTGAAGGGCCTGTGGGATTCCTGGGACGACGACGCGTTCCCGCGCGACCGCGAGACCGGCCGGTTCTTCGATCCCGACAAGCTGCACCGCCTCGACCACAAGGGGCGCTTCTTCCAGGTCGAGGGCCCGCTCAACATCCAGCGCTCAGGCCAAGGCCAGCCGGTGGTGTTCCAGGCCGGCTCGTCGGAGGCCGGAATCGGGCTCGCCGGGCGCCACGCCGACGCGGTCTTCGCCAATCATGTGCCGCTCCCCGAGGCGCAGAGCCTCTACCGCAGCCTCAAGGCGAGCGCGGTCGCCCATGGCCGCCGGGCCGACGACCTCAAGGTTTTCCCCGGCGCCGGTCCGATCGTCGGGCGGACCAGGGCCGAGGCCGAGGAGAAGTACCGGGCGATCCGCGACCTGATCTCGATCGACGACGCGCTCGCCTATCTCGGCCGCTTCTTCGACCACCACGATTTTTCCGCCTACCCGCTCGACGCCCCCTTCCCCGATCTCGGCGAGATCGGCCGCAACAGCTTCCGCTCCACCACCGACCGCATCAAGCGCAACGCCGCCGAGAAGGGCCTGACCCTGCGCGAGGCGGCGCTCGAAGCCGCGACCCCGCGCACCGACCTGATCGGCTCGGCCGAGGAGGTCGCCGGCGAGCTGATCACCCGCGTCGAGCAGGGGGCCGCGGACGGCTTCGTCCTGGGCTTTCCGGTGATCGGCCAGGGCCTCGACGACTTCGTCGACCTCGTGATCCCGGTGCTGGAGGCGCGCGGCGTCTACGACCGCGCGCTGCCGGGACGGACGCTGCGCGACCATCTGGGCCTCCCCCGCCGCGAGAGCCGCTACGCCGTCGAGGACACGGTACCGGCGCACCGGGTGGGCGCGCGATGACGAGCATCTCGGTCGAGGCGGAACGCGGAATCGATCCCGGCATCCTCGCAACGCTCTCCGAGTTCACGGCCTTGCGCCGGGACCTGCACCGGCATCCGGAACTCGCCTTCCGGGAGGCCCGCACGAGCGGGCTCGCGGCCGAGCGGCTGAACGCATGGGGCTACTCCGTGACCACCGGGCTCGGTGGCACCGGGGTGGTCGGGATCCTGCGGAAGGGAAACGGCGCGCGCCGGCTCGGACTGCGGGCCGACATGGACGCGCTGCCGATCCGCGAGCGGACCGGCCTGCCCTATGCCAGCGCCACGGACGGCGCGATGCATGCGTGCGGCCATGACGGCCACACCACGATCCTGCTCGCCGCCGCCCGGCGCCTCGCCGAGGCCGAGTTCTCCGGCACGCTGACGCTGATCTTCCAGCCGGCCGAGGAGATCGGCGCCGGGGCGCGCACGCTGCTCGGCGAGGGCCTGTTCGAGCGCTTCCCGGTCGACGCGGTGTTCGGCCTGCACAACTGGCCCGGCGTCCCGCGCGGCCAGTTCGGCTTCGTCGCCGGGCCGGCGATGGCGGCGGTGGACAAGGCGACGATCCGGATCGTCGGCCGCGGCGGCCACGGCGCCTCGCCCCACGAGACCGTCGATCCGGTGGTGGCGGCGTCCTCCCTCGTGCTCGCGCTGCAGAGCGTGGTGTCGCGCAACGTCGATCCGCGCGAAGCGGCGGTCGTCAGCGTCGGCGCCATCCACGGCGGGGAAGCGTCGAACGTGATCCCCGACAGCGTCGACCTCACGCTCACCATCCGCAGCTTCGACCCGTCCGTGCGCGACCGGCTGGAGGAACGGGTCACCGCGATCGCCCGCGCCCAGGCCGAGAGCTACGGCGCTCAGGCAGAGGTCGACTACCGCCGCGGCCTGCCGCCCCTGCGCAACCACCCGGCGGAGACGACTTTCGCCCGTGACGTCGCCCTCGCGACCTTCGGGCCGGAGCGCGTGGCGGAGGACTTCCGCCCGCGGATGGCGAGCGAGGACTTCGCCCACCTCGTGGCGGCGCGTCCCGGCAGCTTCCTCTTCGTCGGCAACGGCGACGGGCCGCCGCTGCACAGCCCGGACTACGATTTCGACGACGCCCTAATCGCGCCCGCTGCGACCTACTGGGTCCGCCTCGCCGAAACCTTCCTCGCCTGATCCCGCGACCGGAGCGGCCCATGCCCGACCTGTTCGTCTCGACCACGCCCCTCGACCCACGGGCGAAGCCCCTCGTCGACCAGCTGACGCAGGAATACGTTACCCGCTACGGCAGCTATTTCGGCGATCCGCCGGGCGCCGAGATGACCCGTTACCCGCCCGAGGTCTTCGCGGCCCCGGACGGGCACTTCCTGCTCCTCCTGCGCGACGGCGTCGCGATCGCCGGGGGCGCGTTCAAGCGCCTCGACGCGCGGACCGCCGAGCTGAAGCGGGTCTGGACCGACACAGCCTTTCGCCGCCAGGGCCTGGCGCGCCGGGTCGTCGCGGAACTGGAGGCCCAGGCCGTGCAGCAGGGCTACGCGCGGGCCTACCTCACGACGGGCTTTCGCCAGCCGGAGGCCAAGGGGCTCTATCTCGGCCTCGGCTACACGCCCCTGTTCGACGTCGACGCCGATCCCGAGACCTACGGCATCCTGCCCTTCGAGAAGGCGCTGCCGGGCGCCGCGCTGACGCATACCGGCCCGCAGCGCACAGCCGCCTGATCGAACGATCCCTCACTGTATCCGAGCCCGATCCCCCATGCCCCTCGCCGCCAACGTGGCGGACCTGCCCGCGCAGGCCCGCGCCGCCTCCCCCGGTCGCGACTTCAGCGGCTTTCGCGTCGTCCCGGCCCGATACCCCGCCCGCACAATTGGCACGATCTTCGCCGGGCTCGTCATCGCGGGCGTCCTGTACTCGGTCCTCACAAACCCGCGCTGGGGCTGGGACGTATTTGCCGAGTGGTTCTTCGCCGAGCCGGTGCTGGTCGGGCTCGGGCGCACCCTGCTGCTGACGGCGCTCGGCACGGTCCTCGGCTTCCTGTTCGGCACGCTGCTCGCGCTCGCCCGAGTCTCCGGATCGCCGCTGCTCTCGGGGCTGGCTTGGAGCTACGTCTGGCTCTTTCGCTCGATCCCGCTGATCGTGCTGCTCCTGATCCTCAACAATCTCGGCTACCTCTACGACACGATCTGGATCGGCGTGCCGTTCACCGGGATCACGCTCGCCTCGTGGCAGACGACGCAAGCGATCACGCCGTTCCTCGCCGCCGTGCTCGGGCTGACGCTGCACGCCTCCGCCTTCTCCTGCGAGATCGTGCGCGGCGGCATCCTGGCGGTCGACCAGGGCCAGCACGAGGCGGCCGCGGCGCTCGGGCTGCCGCGCCGCCGGCAGGTCTCGCGCATCGTCCTGCCGCAGGCGATGCGGACCATCCTGCCGACCGCCTTCAACGAGGTCATCAGCATCGCCAAGGGCACCTCGCAGGTCTACATCCTGGCCCTGCCCGAGCTGTTCTACACGATCCAGGTCATCTACCGGCGGAACCTCGAGGTGATCCCGCTCCTGATGGTGGCGACCGTCTGGTACCTGGTGATCCTCAGCGTCCTGTCCTTCGTCCAGCGCCACGTCGAGCGCTACTACGCCCGCGGCGCGCTGCGGAACCCGCCGCCCTCGCTGATCGGTACCGCGCTCAAGCGCCTGCACCGGGCCGGCACTCCTGCACAATCCGCCGTCCCGGCCGTCTCGCCTCCGCCGGTCCTGCCCGCCCGCCAGGGCGGCGAGATCCGCATCACGAACGTTTCGAAGAGCTTCGGCACCCTCAAGGTGCTCGACGAGGTCAGCCTCGCCCTGCGGCCGGGCAGCGTGACGGCGATCATCGGCCAGTCCGGCTCCGGCAAGTCGACGCTCCTGCGGGCAATCAACCATCTCGAGCGGGTCGATGCCGGCTTCATCGCCATCGACGGCGAGCTGATCGGCTACCGCCAGGACGGCGACACGCTCTACGAGCTCAAGGAGAAGGACATCCTCGCCCGCCGCGTCGATGTCGGCATGGTGTTCCAGAGCTTCAACCTGTTCCCGCACCTCACGGTGATCGAGAACATCGTCGAGGCGCCGGTCACCGTCCGTGGCCTGCCCCGGGTGCAGGCGGTCGCCGAGGCGCGCGAACTGCTGGCCCGGGTCGGTCTCGCCGACAAGGCCGACGCCTATCCGCGCCAGCTGTCCGGCGGGCAGCAGCAGCGGGTCGCCATCGCCCGGGCGCTGGCGCTGCGGCCCAAGGTGCTGCTGTTCGACGAGCCGACCTCCGCCCTCGACCCCGAGCTCGTCGGCGAGGTGCTCGACGTGATCAAGGAGCTTAGCCTCTCCGGCACCACCCTGGTGATCGTCACCCACGAGATCGGGTTTGCCCGCGAGGTCGCCGACCAGGTGGTGTTCATGGAGGACGGCCGGATCCTCGAACAGGGCCCGCCCTCCCGCGTGCTCGCCGCGCCGGAGCATCCCCGCACCCGCGAGTTCCTCGCCAAGGTGCTCTGACTTTCCCCTCGCCCCCTCCCCCGAAGGACCTCGTCCCGTGCCGACCCGTCGCGACTCGCTCGCCCTTCTCGCTGCCGCCTCCGCCCTCCTCTCCGGCCGTGCCTTCGCGCAGGCTGTCGACCTCTCCCCCGAGCAGCCCGGCCGCGTCCGCGCCCCGCGCGACGAGGAGGCGATCCGGCTGATCGCCAAGGACGCAAGGTTCGCCCATGACGGCGTGTTCACGGTCGGCAACAACACCGGGCGTCTCCCTTTCGCGGGCTATGCCAGCGACACCAAGACGGTGATCGGCGCCGAGATCGACCTCGCCCAGCTCGTCGCCGACGCGCTCGGCCGCCGGCTCGAGATCGTCCCGACCTCCTGGGCCGACTGGCCCCTGGGGCTCGCCTCGGGCCGGTTCGACGCGGTGATCTCGAACGTCACCGTCACCGAGCAGCGCAAGGAGAAGTTCGACTTCTCGACCTACCGCAAGGACCTGCTCGGCTTCTACGTCAAGGCGGGCAATCCCCTCGTCATCCGCGAGCCGAAGGACGTGGCCGGGCTCAAGGTCATCGTCGGATCGGGCACCAACCAGGAGCAGATCCTGCTGCGCTGGAACGACCAGAACGTGAAGGCCGGCCTCAAGCCGATCGAGGTGCAGTATTACGACGACGACGTGGTGCTCTATCTCGCCCTCGAATCGGGCCGTGCCGACGCCTATCTCGGCCCCAACGCCCTTCTGAGCTTCAAGGCGGCCCGCGAGGGCAAGACGCGGCTCGCCGGCAACTTCAGCGGCGGCTGGCCGGTGGCGGCCGAGATCGCCGTGACGACCCGGAAGGGGGCGGGCCTCGCGGAGGGCATCACGCACGCGATCAACACCCAGATCCGCAACGGCAATTACGCCAAGGCGCTCGCGCGCTGGAACCTCTCGGCCGAGGCGATCGAGGAATCGCGCACCAACCCGCCCGGCCTGCCGCGGGCTTGAGAGCCGGAGATCCCCCATGAGCCTCCCCAAGAGCCTCTCCCTGCGCGTGCGGCGCCGGTTCCTGTCGCTCCTCGTCGGCGCGGCCTGCGCCGGCGCGATCCTGCCCGCTGCGGCGCAGAACACCCCTTTCGACCTTGGCCCCGAGCAGCCGGGGCGGATCCGCGCCGAGGCCGACCCGGCGGCGATCGCCCGGATCCCCAAGGGATACCGGTTCGTCGCGCCGGGGACCCTGACGGTGGCGATCCACCCCGGCTCGCCACCGCTCGGCACCTACGCGACCGATGCGAAGACCGTGGTCGGCGCGGATCCCGACTTCGCCCAGCTCGTCGCCGACAGCCTCGGCCTCAAGCTCGCCCTCGTCCCGGTGGCCTGGGCCGACTGGCCGCTCGGCCTCGCATCGGGCCGCTACGACGCCGTGATCTCGAATGTCGGCGTCACCGAGCAGCGCAAGGAGAAATTCGACTTCTCGACCTACCGGCAGGGCCTGCACGGCTTCTTCGTGCGCACCGACAGCAAGATCGACCAGATCCGCGAGCCGAAGGACGCGGCGGGTCTGACGATCAGCGTCGGCGGCGGCACCAACCAGGAGCGCATCCTGGTCGAGTGGAGCCGGCAGAATGTCGCGGCGGGCCTCAAGCCCATCGACCTGCAGCTCTTCGACGACGAGGCGGAACGCCTCGTCGCCCTGCGATCGGGCCGGGCCGACGCGGTCGTGCAGCCTCACGCACAGCTCGTCTTCGTGGCAGCCCGCGACCGGGACATCCGGCGGGTCGGCACGCTCAGCGCCGGCTGGCCGCTCACATCCGACGTGGCGATCGCGACCCGAAAGGGCAGCGGCCTCGTCGATGCGCTGACGCAGGCCACGAACGGCCTGATCGCGAACGGGACGTATCGCCAGGCCCTGGCGCGGTGGGGCCTGGAGGAGGAGGCGCTGCCGCGCTCCGAGACCAACCCGCCCGGCCTGCCGAAGTACTGACGCGATGGCGCCCCTCGCCGTGCCGCGCCTCGCCTTCCTGGTACCAGGCAATTACGACGATGCCGATCCGCGCACAGGGCTCGAGGAGACCCTCGCGCTCCTCGCCGAAGGCGAAGCGCTCGGCTTCGACGGCGCCTGGGTGCGGCAGCGCCACCTCGAGCCCGGGATCTCCTCGGCGGCGACGTTCCTGGCCGCCGCGACGCAGCGCACGCGGCGCATCGGGCTCGGCGTCGCGGTGATCCAGATGGGCTACGAGAATCCTTTTCGGCTGGCCGAGGACCTGTCCCTCGTCGACGTCCTGTCCGGAGGCCGGCTCGAGGTCGGTCTCAGCGCCGGACCGCCGCCGCATGGGAGCCTCCTCGGCGAGCGTTTCCACGACGGCGAGCCCACGGCAGTCGATGTCTCGCACGGCCGCGTCGGGCGCCTTGCCGCCAACCTCGACGGCGACTGGCTCGGCGAGCCGGATACCCGCATCACCTCGGCCGCCGGCAGCCACCGGCCCCGCCTGCGGCCCTACGCGCCGGGCTTGCGCCAGCGGCTGTGGTACGGCGCCGGATCCCTGCACTCGGTGCGCTGGGCGGCCGAGAACGGCTTCCATCTTCTCGTCGGCAACATCAACATCGCGGAGGAGGCCGACGACTTCCTCGACGTACAGGCCCGTCATGTCGCGACCTTCCGGGCGCATTGGCGCGGCGCGGGCGCTCCCCGGATCGCGGTCGGCCGGGTGATCCTGCCGACCGACGGCGCCGACGCCGCGACGCGCGAGCGGTACCGGGCCTTCGCTGCCGGCCGCCATGCCCGCACCCTCGCCCCGCAAGGAGGGCAGGCGAAGGGCGAGCGCCGCACCCTGTTCGCGCCCGACCTCGTCGGCCCCGCGGCCGAGCTGGTCGAGCGGCTGCGCGCGGACCCGATCCTCCCCTTCGCCGACACCCTGCGGGTGGAGCTGCCCTACAACTTCGCGGCCGCCGACTATCGCCAGATCCTCGCCGATGTCGCGTCCCTCGTCGCGCCCAGGCTCGGCTGGGCGGCGGCGTGATCCGGCCCGCTGCCCGGACCGGTGGTCGCCGAGGCGAGAAGCGGTCCGAAGATTCCGGGCGCGAGGCACGACAAGGAGAGGTCCAAGGAGAGATCATGGACGATCCGCGCGACCATTTCGGCGCCCTCATCGGCGACACGCCGCTCCTCGAGCTGCGGCGCTTTTGCGAGCGGCGGGGCCTTCGGGCCCGCATCCTGGCCAAGGTCGAGGCACTGAACCCGGCGGGCAGCATCAAGGACCGCACCGCCTGGGGCATTATCCGCGCCGCCGAGGCCGAGGGCCGGCTGGTACCGGGGCAACTCCTCGTCGACCTCACCAGCGGCAATACCGGGATCGGCCTCGCGGCGCTCGCCGCGGCCCGGGGCTACCGGGCGAAGTTCTACCTGCGCGCCTCGACAAGCCTTGAGAAGGTCGCGATCATCCACCGCTACGGCGCCGCGACCGTTCTGATCGACGATGCGGAGTTCCTGGCACCCGGCGGGGTCGACGCGATCATCGACCGCGTGCGGCGCGACAATCCCGACGCCTTCTACACCGACCAGCGCGCCAACCCGGCCAATCCCCGCATCCATCACGACACGACCGGCCCCGAGATCTGGCGCGACACGGACGGTGCCGTCGACATCCTGGTCGCGGCGATCGGGACCGGCGGCACGATCTCGGGCACCGGCCGCTTCCTCAAGGCGCGCAAGCCGGGCGTGACGGTGGTGGCGGTCGAGCCGGCACCCGGGTCGGTCCCGACGCGCGAGCATCCGCAGGTCGACACCGTCGAGGGCGTGCACCGCGTGACTGGAGTCGAGGCGAGCCTGCTGCCGGCGAATTTCGACGCGGGCGTCGTCGACGCCTTCATCCCGTGCGAGACCCGCGAGGCACGGGCGGCGGCACGAGCGCTCGCCCGCGAGGAGGGCCTGTTCGCCGGGCCCTCCTCCGGTGCGGTCCTGCACGCCGCGTCCGTGCTCGCCGGACGCCGGGAGCATGCCGGGCGAACGATCGTCGCGATCTTCGCCGATGGCGGCGAGCGCTACCTGTCGCAGGATCGGGCGGACGAGATCGCATCGGCGGTCGAACGGCCCTAGGCACTTCCTACCGGCTCACGCCGCCGAAGGCTCGTCCGGTGAATCGGACATCGTCATCGGCTTGCGGAAGCGGCGCTCGCGGGCACGGCCCCCCGCGTCAGTGCCACGCCCGCGATGCCGACGGCCATCCCGGCGACGACGATGCGAGAACGCCGCGGTGGCCCTGACCCTTCTCGGTAATCGCTATGAAACAGGATGCGAGAGCGCGCGGCGGGCGGCCGTGGAGTTTCGACCGGGACGCCGCGATCGACACCGCGATGCTGCTGTTCTGGCGCCACGGCTACGAGGGGGTCTCGATCGGGATCTGGCGAAGGCGATCGGGATCGCCCCTCCGAGCCTCTACGCCGCCTTCGGCAGCAAGGCGGACCTCTACCGGCGGGCGGTGGAGCGCTACGAGGAGACCCGGGGGGCCTGGATCGGGCGGCGATCCGGTCGGCACCGTCGTTGCCGGACGCGGTCCGCGTGCTCAGGGCTGTCCGTCTCGGAACGGCAGCACGAGGTGGCACCACCGCCTCGCAAAGGCCTTGGCGCGAGGGTCTGCCCATTCACATGGCGGACGCGGCCCGGGGAGAAGAATTTACCTGTCCTCCCGCCGCGCTTCGAATACTTGTTTCTAGAAATTCAAATATAAAATAATCTCGTTTCGTTGACGTCCACCACCAGCAAAGACACAATTACCGCCTCGCAACAGATCTGGCGCGAACGGCAGCCGCGCGCTGCACGCATGAGGTCGGCATGACGTCGCTTAACGAATACTTGGTGGAGAAGCGCGCGGCCGTGGCGGCGCGGGAGAGGCGGATCGAGGGCGGGAGCCTGGGGGCGGTTCCGCTCTCCGCGCAGGTCAGCGTCGAGGGCCGCAGCGGCGTGCGCCGGATCCGGATCCGCGACCATCAGGTCGTCACCGATTCCCCGCCGGACTTCGCCGGCTACGACCTCGGCCCCGGCTCGCCGGAGCTGCAGCTCGGCATCCTCGGCAGCTGCCTCGCCCATTCCTACCTGATCCAGGCCGCTCGCCTCGGCGTGCCCCTCGACGCGGTGGACGTCACGGTGAGCGGGCAGCTCGATGCCCGGGCCGGCCGGCCCGGCTACGAGGCGGTGCCGGTGAGCCCGCACGATCTGGCCTACACCGTGCGGATCGTCTCGCCGGCCTCCCGCGAGGCGGTGGCCCGCCTCGAGGCCGAGGTCGATCGCGCCTGCCCGATCCTCAACCTCCTGCGCTCGCCGCAGACCGTGCGCGGCACGCTCGATCACCGCGCGCCCGACGCACCCGCGCAAGCCGCCTGACGGTCTCACCCCCGCCGAAGCCTCCCCGACAAGCCCCCGGACGATGACGCTCCCTCCCCTCTCCCACACCCGCCGCCGCTTCCTCGCCCGCGCCGGCACCCTCGGTCTTGCCGCGCCGCTCGGCCTCGTCGGCTCGCCCTCCTCGGCCGGGCTCCTGCCGGTGCCGGACCTCGCCGGCGCGCCGATCTGCCGGGTCGCGGCCGAGGGGCCGGCCGCCATCGGCGCCCCGCGCCCGATCAAGCTCGCCTGGAACGCCTCGGCGATCTGCACCGCCGCCGCCCCCGTCGCCAAGGAGAGCGGGGTGTTCGCCCGGTACGGGCTCGACGTCGAATTCGTCAATTTCGGCGGCTCGACCGAGCAGCTGCTGGAGGCGATCGCGACCGGCAAGGCGGATGCCGGCATCGGCATGGCCCTGCGCTGGCTGAAGCCCCTGGAGCAGGGCTTCGACGTCAAGGTCACGGCGGGCATCCACGGCGGCTGCATGCGGCTGCTCGGCGCGAGGTCGGCCGGAGCGACGAGCCTGGAATCGCTGAAGGGCAAGGTGATCGCGGTGAGCGACCAAGCCTCGCCGGCCAAGAACTTCTTCAGCCTGCTTCTCGCCAAGCGCGGCATCGATCCCGAGCGCGAGGTCGAGTGGCGGGTCTATCCCCTCGATCTCCTCAACCTCGCGGTCGAGAAGGGCGAAGCCCAGGCGCTCGCCGACGGCGATCCGCGCACCTTCCTGTGGGCGAAGGACACCCGCCTGACCGAAATCGCCAACAATCTCTCGGCCGAGTACCACGACCGGACCTGCTGCATCCTCGCGCTGCGCGGCTCGCTGGTGCGCGACGAGCGCCCGGTGGCGGCGTCCCTCACCCGGGCGCTGCTCGAGGCCGGCACCCGGGTCGCGCACGATCCCGATTACGCCGCCAAGGTCTATGCCGGCTACGGCGGCAAGGGCTCGGTGGACGAGCTCGCCGCGATGCTGCGCAGCCACACCCATCACCACCACCCCCTCGGGGCGGAGCTGAAGCAGCAGATCGCCGCCTATATCGACGAGCTGAAGACCGTGAAGGTGATCCGTGCCCGCACCGACGCGAAGCAATTCGCCGAGCGCGTCTACGCCGACGTCCTGAGCTGAGGCGGCATCCATGAGCGACATCGCGCTTCCCCGGGCGGAGGGCGCCGTCCGGCGCCCCGCCTTCCTTCCCGCCCCGGCTTCGGTCGCGGCCTCCGCCGCCTGGATCGGGCTCTCCGCCCTCGTCGCCCTGCCGCCCGACCTCGGGGATTTCGGCCTCACCCGCGAGCTTGCCATCGGCCTCGCCGGGTTCGGGGCCGTCGTCCTGGCGGCGGGCTTCCTGCGCCCGGGCGAGACCGGCCTCGCCCGGCGGATCCAGGGCTGGTCGCCCTGGCTGATCGTGCTCGCCGCCCTGCTGGGTCTCTGGGAGGTGGCGACGGCCAAGCGCGCCTGGCTGCCGATGCCGTTCTTCCCGCCGCCCCAGGCGATCCTGGAGGTCTTCGTCGAGGATTACGCGCGGCTCGCCGACAGCGTCTGGCATTCCCTGCGGCTGCTGGCCGGGGGCTACGTCCTCGGGGCGCTCGCCGGCTTCACCCTCGGCGTCGCGGTCGGCTGGTCGCGGAGCGTCGGCTACTGGGTGCATCCGGTTCTGCGCTTCGTCGGCCCGCTCCCGGCCACCGCCTGGCTGCCCCTCGCCTTCTTCGTCTTTCCGTCGAGCGGCTCGGCCTCGACCTTCCTCGTCGCGCTCGCCACCGGCTTTCCCGTCACCGTGCTGACCTGGTCGGGCATCGCCGGGGTCAACAAGGCGTATTACGACGTCGCCCGGACGCTGGGGGCCCGCGAGGGATTCCTGATCCTCCGCGTGGCGATCCCGGCGGCCCTGCCGCACGTCTTCGTCGGGCTGTTCATGGGGCTCGGCAGCTCCTTCGCGGTGCTGGTGGTCGCCGAGATGCTCGGCGTGAAGGCGGGTCTCGGCTGGTACCTGCAATGGGCGCAAGGCTGGGCGGCCTACGCCAACATGTACGCGGCGCTCGCCGTGATGGCGCTCGCCTGCTCGGGCCTGATCACCCTGCTGTTCCGGCTGCGCGACCGTCTCCTGTCCTGGCAGAAGGGCCTCGTCCAATGGTAGCCGGCCTGATCGCACGCTCCGAAGCGCCCTCTTTCGTCCCTGCGAAGGCTCCCGCCCGCGGCGCCGCCCTCGCGCTGCGCGACGTGCACCACGCCTTCGCACTGAAGAAGGCGCCACTCCCGGTCCTCGACGGCGTGTCGTTCGACGTCGAATCCGGCGCCTTCGTGGCCCTGCTCGGGCCGTCGGGCTGCGGGAAGTCGACGCTGCTGCGCCTCGTCGCCGGGCTCGAGCCGCCCAACGAAGGTCGGATCAGTGTCGACGGCGCCCCGTTGCAGGGCCCCCATCCCTCCCGCGGCCTCGTGTTTCAAGACCCGACGCTCTATCCCTGGCGCAGCGTTCTGGGCAACGTCGCGGTCGGGCCGGAGGCCCGCGGGCGCGCCCGGGCGGAACGCGACAGGGTGGAGGAGGCGCTGGCCCTCGTCGGGCTGTCGGGCTTCGGCGACGCCTTTCCGCACCAGCTCTCGGGCGGCATGGCGCAGCGGGTGGCGCTGGCCCGTGCCCTCGTCAACGCGCCGCCGCTGCTTCTCCTCGACGAGCCGCTCGGCAAGCTCGATTCGCTGACCCGCCTGACGATGCAGGCCGAACTGGTGCGGCTGTGGCAGGACAAGGGCTTCACCGCGCTGCTCGTCACCCACGACGTCGAGGAGGCCCTGATGCTCGCCCAGCGCATCCTGGTTTTCTCGGACCGACCGGCCCGCATCCGGGCCGACATCCCTTGCGACCGGCCCTATCCGCGCCACCGCGAGGACCCGGGTGTGGTCGCCGACCGGCGCACTATCCTGGATCTTCTCGGAACCGCCTGAGGAGTTCATATCGGTCGAACTTGTAGGTTGTTCGTTTTCGACCGCGCCGCAGGGCCTCCCGGTGGGCAGCGCGATCCAAACCACGTTTCCCGAGGGCGGCTCCACGGAGTGACCATGGGCCCTGCAGAGCCCTGGAATCCGTGTTCCTGGCGCGGGGGTTCGCGGTAGTTGCCGCGGAAGTGAAGGAGGGTTTGTCCGTGCACTTGGCACGGGGTCGGACATCCAACCGGTGGAATCGCGCACGATGGTTTATCCGTGCCAATGGCACGGTGTAGGGGAGCTACTCCCCCTTGAGGTCGAGTTGCGCGCTCCCGTTGCCCACAACCGGAATCGGACTGCCCTCCTCGGCCCACCGCATAAGGGCCGGCCGCGCCGGCCCTTCCGGGTCGAGATAGCCCAGCCGCCCGAGCGCCCGGAGCCGAGCACACTGCCGCGGCCACTCCACGATGCGCTCCGACCGCTCGTCCTCGTCGAAGGCCTCGTCATCGTCGATGGCGGTGGCCAACGCGTACAGGCGCCCGAGACGGTCTTGCGATTCCTCAGTCGGGGTCGCGAGACCGAGGATGTACGTACCAGTCGCCCTCGTCAGTCGGGACGTCGATGAGGCGCGCAGACGACATGTATTCCAGCAGGAGGCGCAGGTCCCCATCCTCGACAGGCTCGCCGGGTTCGCCAGGCACGCTGAGGCCCGCGTCTCCCAGGGCGCAGTATCCCTCGTCACGCTCGTCTGCGTCGCGCGAACCGGCGGAGATGGGCGCGCTCCGCCTCGCTCAGGTCAGTCCAGACGAAGTCGCCGACCGGGTACCGCTCCCGGCGCGATCCATGTTCCGCGACGTCAAAGCTCCCACGCAGGGGCGACACGCCCCATGCGAAGGAGGAAAATCCATCCATATTCGATAACCCTATCGCGGATGCCTTCGCATGTCATGATAACCATCGGGACCTCCGCCAGGATGGTTAATATGTGGTTCATTAGCGAGGGCAATAGGCCCGTCGAAGGGCGCCAGATACTCGGCAGCGCCCTCGTCACCAGCGACGACGTGAGAAACGCCGAGAGCAGTCTGTGCCGGGTCTCCGGCACCCGCCCCCGCAGGCTCTCGCGCTAGACGAGGGACCGCTGCCCCACGGGGATCTCCCTGCGAATCCAGTAGTCCGTCCAAGGCGCGTGCCTTCTAAAGTGCAGTGCTTGTAACTATATCTTTGCGACGATTGAAGCATTGCAAGGACCAGACCCGCTCCGGTCTGCTGTCATCGAACGGTTCGAGAGGCATGCGCCGACGAGCCTGATGGCCCGCACGGCCCTGGAGCTCGCGCTGCCAGCCCGCTGGGTCGACGAGGTGTTCGAGCAGCACAGTCAGCGGCAATACACGCGGGAGTTGCCGTTCCCCACCGTTGTCGGCTGATGATGCTCGTCGCGCTCGGCCTGCGCTCCTCCCTGCATTTGGCGGCGCGCGAAGCCGAGGATCTGACGGTCTTACTTCCTGCCCTCTCAGAGAAGGTCAACCGCACCGAGCCCGACCTCCTGCGCGCCCTCGTGCGCGGCAGCGCGGCCCGGTTGGCCCCGGTGATGACCGCGGCGGGCACCGGCCATCCGAGCCTGCCGGGTTTTGCCCTGCGCGTGCTGGACGGCAACCATCTGCCCGGCAGCGAGAAGCGCCTGTAGCCTCTGCGCGCACATCGCGGCGCAGCCCTGCCGGGGCAGACCCTGGTGGTCTACGATCCCGATACCGGCCTGGCCGTCGACCTGGTGGCGGGCGAAGATGCCTATGCCGACGAGCGGACGCTGGCCCGGGATCTCCCGGACGCCGCCACGCCTGGCCAGGTCTGGGTCGCGGACCGGCACTTCTGTGTCCGGACCTGGCTGGAGGGGCTGGTCGCGGCGGACAGCCACCGTGAGCACCTCAACCATCCCCGCCTGAAGGCACAGGAGGGCTGGCAGGCGTGCGGCTCCTGCGAGACCGGCACGCTGCGCGAGCAGAGCATCACCCTGGAGGGGAGCGAGGTCTCCTGGCGGCGCATCGCCCTCGGCCTGACGACGCCGACGACGCAGGGCGACCAGACGATCTGGCTGTGGAGCAACTTGCCCCCGAGCGTCAGCGCGGCGCAGATCGCGCAGGTGTATTGGCCACGTTGGCGGGTCGAGGGGCTGTTCCTGCGTCTGGAACGGGTGCCGCACAGCGAGGCCGGTCGCCTGGGTCGCCCGCGGGCGGCGCTTCTGGGGTTTGCGTCTGCCGTTCTGGCGCACAACGTGCTGAGCCTGTTGAGCGCGTGCACGGGCCCGAGCCGCGGGTCTCGATGTTCCACCTGGGCCGCCAGATCTGTGCCGGCTACGAGGGGCTGATGGTGGCGCTGGGGCGCGGCCTCGTGTTGACGGGCCAGGAGGATGCGGCGGGCGTCGCAGCCCGCTTGCTCGCCTTGGCCGAGCACGTCGACCCAGGTCGGATTGCAACCAGCCCACGTGGTCCCTAGCGCAAGGGCGACAAGCCCTATGTGCCGGCGGCCACCGCCCGTGCGCATCTAGCCACCGCCAGGGTGCTCGAAAAGGCCAAGCTAATGGCTAAGAAAACACCTTAGAAGGCATGCCTCTAACGCCTCGAGTGTCGCGCTATCCCCATGAATCGCACGGGCACAGCAGCCTGCGCCGCGTGTTGTATCGATGTTGTATCGCAGGGTTTTCGACACGAGCCGAAGCTACGCGGGAGCTAAGCGCCTGCTGAGGCTTCAGGAAAAGGCTCAGGGGGAAGTGGAGCGGGTGAAGGGAATCGAACCCTCGTATTCAGCTTGGAAGGCTGCTGCTCTACCATTGAGCTACACCCGCGGCGGCTGCCCAGATAGCACGGTCGGTCCGGGTTGAGAAGCGGGGCGGCAGGGGAATCGGGCCGCGCCGCCTCCCCTACTCCACCACCAGCTTGTAGGGCTGGCCCGCCCGCAGCGGCACGCCCTTGTCGAGCCCGTTGAGGACCTGGAAGCGCTCGAGCGGCCGATCCACCGCGGTCATGCGCTGGGCCAGGCTCTCGGGGGTGTCGCCTGGCGCGGCGGTGACGATCTGGATGCGCAGGGGCTTGAGGCTGCGCGCCTCCTCGGGCGTGACCAGGGCGATGCTCGACAGCCAGCGGCCGAAGGCCGGTTCGGGATCGGCATTGCCCTTGGCCGCCAT
This sequence comes from Methylobacterium sp. 17Sr1-1, assembly GCF_003173775.1. Taxonomy (NCBI): domain Bacteria; kingdom Pseudomonadati; phylum Pseudomonadota; class Alphaproteobacteria; order Hyphomicrobiales; family Methylobacteriaceae; genus Methylobacterium; species Methylobacterium sp. 17Sr1-1. The sequence goes on from NZ_CP029552.1 coordinate 6,480,502, forward strand.
GATCATCCGGAAGGTGTTGGTGCCGACCCGCACCGCGGCGAGGCGGAAGAACCACTCCTTGCCCTTCGAGACCGCGGTGACCGCCGGGAAGCCGTTCAGCATCCGGTTCTCGAAGCTGCCGGTCTCGATCGCGTCGTTCCAGGTCGCCTTCAGCACCTCCTCGAGGCCCTGGCCGGCATTGGTCTCGACGGCGTCGAACAGCAGGCGGCGGTTGCCGTCGGGAGTGGTGCCGAGGACCGCGCGGGCGGTGTTGTCGAGCCCGAACCCCTCCGGCGCCTCGAAGGCGACGCCGAGGCGCGGATGGATGAAGCGGCGGCCGCGGATCAGCCCGTCGGCCGGGTTGTCGCCGTAGGCGATGCCGTCGATCGCCGCGAGGTAGCGGTTGCGGTCGTCGACGCCGAGGCCGGGCGCGCCGATGCGGCGCGCGGCCTGCGTCACCTGGGTGATGCGCTCGGGCGTGCTCGGGTGGGTCGCCAGCATGTCGGGCTCGGAGGCGAGCCCGGCCCCGGCGCGGAGCGCCGTGGTGCGGTTGAGCGCGGTGAGGAAGCGCGCGGCGCCGAACGGGTCGTAGCCGGCGCGGGCCAGGGTGCGCACCCCGGTCTGGTCGGCCTCGAATTCCTGCGTGCGCGAGAAGCGGGCCAGCACGAAGCGGGACTGGTCCTGCAGCAGGGCGCCGGTCGCCGGGTCGTTGAGCACGTCGGCCACGACCTTGCTGACGAGCTCGGAGCGGAGCGCCATCTCGGTGCGGGCGCTGGCGTGGCGCAGGGTCACGTGGGCGATCTCGTGCGCGAGCACCGCGGCGAGTTCCGAGGTGTCGTCGGCGAGCGCGAGCAGCCCCCGGGTGACGTAGAGGCGGCCGGTCGGCAGCGCGAAGGCGTTGACCACCGGCGAATCGAGCAGCGTCACCGCGTAGGTCTCGTCCGGCCGCTCGGTCGCCTTGACCAGGCGGTCGGTGACGTCGCTGACAAGGCGGAGCGCCGACGGCGCCTTGTACTCGCCGCCGAAGGAGGCGACGAGCTTGGCGTGGTCGGCGTCGTTCGCCGGCCGGTCGCGCCCGGTGGTGCGCGGCGCCTCGGGCGGCACGACGGCCGCCACCGGCGCCAGAGCGCCGGTCTGGTCGGCCGTGCAGGCGCCGACGAGCAGGGCGAGCGCCGCTGCGGGCAGGACGGCCGCCCGGCGCCGGGCCGGCTGTGTTCGCGTGAAAGACCACCCCATGACGATCAGCGCCGCGGCGCCTGCTCCTCGTCCAGCAACTCGATCATCTCGGCCGCGCCGATATCCAGGGTCGGCCCGCGCCACAGCTCGACGATGCCGCGAGCCCGCACGCGCCGCCCCCGAAGCGCTGAGGAAGAGAAACCACGTTCGAGCATGATCCGCCAAGTGCGTTTCGACACCGTGACCGTAACACCTTCCGTGCCGAAAGGGGCGAAGTTGAGGTAGGTCCGGCGCTCGCGCTCGCCCACGTTGCGCACCCGCCCCTCCACCACCGCGAACCGGCCCGCCCTCTCCCTGAGTCGCGCCACCTCCTCGGTCGGCACCGGCGGCGCCCCGGCCCAGAGCCCGTGCCCGGCGCGGCGGGCCGCGTCCTCGAGCGCCAGCAGGCCGGGACGGCACAGGCTGTCGCCCTCCCCGGCATCGACCTGGACGAGGCCCGCCGCCACGAGCCCGCCGGCGAGGTCGATCGGGGCCGCATCCCCGGTGGCGGCGTCCAGGATGATTCGGCCCCAGCGATCCGGCTCCGGCGCCTCCCGCGTGGCGAGCGCCCGGCCGGCGAGCCCGGCGAGCCAGGACCGCGCGGCCTCCGCCGCCGCCGGGTCGTCGGGCCAGCGCAGGCCGTCGAGGCGCGCCCGCCGGCCGGAGGCGAGGACGAGCTCGCCCCGCGCGGCGACATCCTCGATCCGGTCCTGCCCGGCGATGCGCCCGCGGCAGGCCGGCGGCTCGCGCCCGCGCGGTGCCGCCGCCTCCGCCGCCCCGGCCCCGGCGAGGAGCGCGAGGCCGAAACCCGCCGCGATCGGTCCTCTCATGCTGCAAAAGCCCGTGGTGGAGATCCGGCCGCCTCGCCCACGGCGAGGTTGGCGGAAACGGGCCGGGATGGTAAGAGGCTCGCCGTGGGTCTCCGTAGCTCAGCTGGACAGAGCACAGGTTTCCTAAACCGAATTGGGCGTCGCGCCGGGAAACCGCGCGGCGGATCCGCTCAAAGTCGGGGAAAGCGTCGAGCCCTCTCGCGGCTCACGCCGATCCCGAGCCAAGCCCGGCCCGCCAGGCCGGGAAGGTGTAGAGACTAGACGGGCGGCACCTAAGGGCTCCGGCAAGGCATCTTGCGGGACTACGGTGAAGGGATAGTCCAGACCACGAACGCCTCGCGGCGGCGGCGAAAGCCGAAGTGGTACGAAACCTGGGGTCGCAGGTTCGAGCCCTGCCGGGGACGCCACGCCTTCTTGAGCCCTGGTTCGGGCTGACACTCCGCTGAAATCAGTGCCTTGCGCATCGCCGGTGATGCAAACGGCTGGTGCGAGCGGACCATGGGCGCAATGAACGACGTCCTGCGAGTCAGGCACGGCACGTGATATGTCCGGCAGGTCGTCCCGGCCGAGCTGCGACCTTTCATGCCCATCCATGGACCGGGAAGGCGGCCAGGACGGGGAGCCTCCGCGCCAAGACCCCGGTCCTGCCGAGCGGGCCCACGCCCGCCTCCTGCCCCGCTGCGGGTCTGACGTCGAGGAAGCCGGGTGGACCAGGGGCGAGGATCCCGGCGAGCGGGCTCGCGGAGCCGCCGCCCACCCACGCGGACATCGAACTCTGGGTGCAGCAGGTCGAGCGCCGATCAAAGAGCGAGCCGCCGATGAAGCGGGCCTCGGGCACCCATGAAAATCCGACACTGGCCGGATGGTGCCGCACACCGGGTCTCGACGCACCAGCTTGACGTGGGAAAAAGTCCCACTTATTTTCGCGACAGGCTGGAATCCTCGCTGGATCGTCCGGGAGCCTTACGCGCGACAAAGCTTCAGTCGCGCCCAGACTAATGTCATTGCTCTGCTGCAAGGCGATCTCGATGGTCCATCGAACGATTTTATCGATTGGCGCCAACTGGAAAATGATGCTGCTCGCATTGATGCTCGCATCAATATATACACTATTCGCCCCTGTCGTGAGCAACGATCTATCGGGACAGGGTTTGGAGCAGGTCAGTTATAGGGGTTGCACTGCCATAACCTGGAGAAATCCAGTGACGGGCCATAGCGAGGTCCGGCGTGGACATCTCGACTCGAATGGCTTCCCGGTCTGCAAATGAATGCGGCCGCCCCCGATCTATCATGCGGCGATCGATCATACGGTGACTTGGACAATCGGATCGGCCTTAGCCCGGCCGAAGCCGGTATCAATGCTTCTCATGTCGCGAGAGAGTGGGTCCCAGGGCGATGCGCTCCAGCCCTTCCTCGCGGTCGACAATAGCCCATGATCCGATCACCCATGACTGCTGGTCCGTGACCCCTGGTCTCCGGTGCGATGGGACGTCGCGGCGAGCGAGCCCGTCTCCTCGCGACACCAGCGAGGATTGCGCATCTCAGCTGTTACGTTCCGGGCCCGGAACCCGTCGGCCGGCCGCACGTTTCCAGGACAGCAGCGGATTCCCCAATCCCCGATGACAGCGCGCCCGCCGAGGTCCTAACCCTCCGGCGGGCGTTCTGCGTGTCACGGCGATGGTCCGGCGGCGCGATCGCGGGAGAGGCACCGTTCGGCCTCCCGGGTCGCTCACTGCGAACCACCTCTCACGGCAATCGGCGACCCGCCGGTGTCAGTCCCTGAGGCCGACGGTCGCAACCCTCGCGTTTCGAGCTTGAGCGTGGCCCCGAGTCCTCACTCCCGCCTTGTTTGCGGCGCCTCGTGTCTCCCGACACGGCCGCCGGCGACGCGGCCCGAACCCTTCCAGCGAGGCGGCACCATGCGTTTCATCGGCATCTTCGGCGCTCTCCTCTCCGTCATCCTCGTCCTGACGGTCGGCGCGCTGTTCAATCTGGTGGCGGCGCCGTTCCGGGCGGCCCTGGCCTCCCGTCGGGCCTGACGCCGCCCCGCCCCGATCCGCGCCGCCCTCACCGGGCGGGCCGCGCCGTCGAGACGGGGCCGCGCACTTTTTTCACAAGCCGGCCCGGGCGAGCCAGATCGCCGCCGAGAGGCCGACGCCCGCGACGCCGATGAAGCCGAGATACAGGGCCAGGGTCGGGTCGGCCCGGTCGTGCGCGTAGCCCGGCTTGCGCGGGGACAGGCGCCACCTTTCCTTGATCTCGGCCAAGCGGGCCCGGGCGATGTCCTTCGGCGAGAGGGCGTTGCCGCCCGCCTCCTCGCAGGTCCCGAGCATCGCCATGCCGGGATCGAACACCTCGACCTTGTCGCCGCTGCGGCCGGAATCGATGTCGCCCTTGAGCATCGCCGTGTTGGGCTTCGGCGCGTCGACCGGGGCCGGCGGGTCGGCGCGCTGCGCCGAGAGGTGCGGGGGAATGTCGGTGTCGTAGCTCATGCTGCTCGCTCCTTAGCTCTGGCATATGGGGCCGGCCGTCGCCCCCCGATCGAGAACGGACTCGAGGCTCGGGAGGACGGCTATGGCGGGACTACGCTTGCCGCGCTGCGAAGTTCGGAGCGGGACTGCAGGCGCCCTGCGGCACGACGACCGCCCGCCTCCCTCCGGACGGAGGGTACGGACGGTCAAGCTCCGTGCGGCGAAAGCGCCGGTCCGGACGGAACGATGCGATGCAACATGAGTTGGTGCATTGCAGCATCGCGGCTGGCCCGCGGCGCTGCTGCCCTCCTAGGGCGTTTCCTCCCCGACTGAAGCCGCTCGAGAGAGCGGCTTCCTTTTTGTCGCGAGGGGGCCGGAACCGGCGGACAGGGATCCGGTCATCGCACCGTGAGATCGCGGTACCCGGCGGCGCGATTTCGCGCTATGGGCAGCGAAGCGGTGCCGGTCCCGGCCGATTCTCTCAAGCTTGTTGCTCTCGCCATCATGGTGCACGACGGCCCTTCCCTTTCGGGAACAACGCTCCAAGGAGCCACGCTCCAAGTCGATTTGGAGGAAGTCGCGCCGGGCGAGTTCATCATCTCCGTCGTCTGGCGCGAGAAGAAGCTCGGATCGCTGTATCTCAGGGGCGACCGCGCGGAGGCCGAGGCCTTCCTGGAAGCGGCCCGCCAGCGCATCGTCGTGTCGATCGCCGGAGATGCGCCGAGCGACGTCGACCGGCAGGTACAGCGCGAGCTGATCGACCTGAGCCTGAACCTGCAGCAGCCCCGCGGCTGACCGTCGGCGCCGGTCCGGCCGCGGTCGTCGGCGCCCGGCCGGTCGACCCAGTTACCTTCCGCAGCGTCGGGAACCTTTCTCCGCGTGGTCGGTAGAGTCATATAGCGGACACTCGCCGAAGGTTGACTCAATGCCCTGCTACTACGTCGACAGGTTCGATGGCATCGTGGTCTTCGACGACGTAGGGGTCGAATTGCCTGATCTGAACGCGGCGCGCGACTACGTTCGCGCTGTGCTCACAGACATGATGAACGCCGAATCACGGATCGGAGAGGCGCGCTGCCGCGCCGCGGTACGGGACGCGTCGGGCCGGCGCGTGCTGGAGGCCTCCCTCGTCCTGACGATGTCCACGGAGGCGCCGGCCGCGGCCTGACGTCGGCCGCCCGCGGGGCGATCCCGGCCGCGCACGGGATGCGTCAATCGTGGTCTGCCGCTCGTTCCTCCACCCCGTCCCGCCTCCGCCGCGCATCGATGGCCCGGTCGATGACGCCGCCGAGCATGAGGGTGGCGAGGAGGAAGCCCGTGCCGAGCGCCAGCGGACGATAGGCGCCGAGGCCGCAGACGATGCCGAGGGCCGCCGTCACCCAGATCGCCGCCGCGGTGGTGAGGCCGTGCACCCGGCCGCCGCCCTCGCGCTTCACGATCACGCCGGCGCCGAGGAAGCCGATTCCGGTGATCGTGCCCTGGATCGCCCGGCTGGCATTCGCGTCGGTCTCGTCGCCGGAGAAGCCGGACCCCGCCAGGGTCACCAAGGCCGCGCCGAGGGCGACGAGGCCGAGCGTGCGCACGCCCACCGGCTTCGAATGCATCTCGCGGTTGATGCCGACCAGCCCCCCGGCGAGCACGGCCGCGCCGAGGCGCAGGCAGATCTCGGTGGTCGAGAGCATCGCTCAGGACCGCCGGGACGCGGACGGACGGGGGAGGAGAGCGGGATGCGCCAAGACGATTCTCACCATGACGATTCTCACCATGACGATCCTCACCCGGCCCTGTCGCGACCGGTCGCCTTGGCGCGGTAGAGGGCGCCGTCCGCCCGCGCCATCGTGTCCGCCAGCGTCCGGTCGTCCGGCCGGCTCAACGCCACGCCGAGGCTCGCCGTCCAGGCGGGCAGGCCCGGCACCTCGCGGGGCGCGATCGCGAACCCGTCGCCGCCGAGCCGGACCGCCAGGTCGCGCGGCGAGGGCAGCCGGGCCGTGACGAGGTGGTGGGTGGAGGCCGCGAAGCCAGCGAGGATCGCTGCGTAGGCGGCCGCCCCCGCCGCCCGGCACGGCCAGTGCGTCTCGTCGCGGCGGCCGGCCCACGGCACCAGGAACACTGCCGCGAGGGCGCTGGTGGCGAGCGAGCTGCACAGGCGCAGGGTCGCGATATCCGGCAGGGACGGCATCGTTGGGCGGATCGGCTCCGGGCGGCACGCTGCCTAGTCTTCCCGCCCAGTCGTTAAGGCCGGGTATGGGCCCGCCCCGCGCGCCGCCGTCGGCGCCGCCATCCGCTATGACGAATGAAGCGTTCGCCGAAAACGCGGGCATTTACGCGATTGCAACGATCGGGAATCAACAATCACCGCGTCGTCTTCCATGCCGCGGCGCGACGCGCGGGCAGACCTGCGAGCCGATGAGATGGCCGGGAAACCTGCGGATCACCGCGACGTCCATATCGGCGGACTGATCGAGGAGCGGCGCCTGCGCGCCGGCCTGAGCCGGGAGGCTCTCGCCTCCCCGCTCGACGTCTCGCTCTCGCAGCTCGGCAAATACCTGAAGGGCGCCAATCGCCTGAGCGCCACCGACCTCGACGTGGTCGCGCGCGTGCTCGGCGTGCCGGTCGGGTATTTCTTCGAGACCATGCCGGGCCGCGAATCGGCCCAGCCCGGGCTCAGCGACCGGCCGCAGGCGCGGCTGGAGACGCTGGAGGCCTGGACCGACTTCGCCGAGGCCGTGGCCCGGGCCGCCGACACCCATCTCGACGGGGAGCGCCGCCAGGCCCTGGGCAGCCTCGTGCGCGCCGTCGACCATGCGCTGTCCGGGCAACAAGCGTTCGATAAAGCGAACGACTCCGGTCCGTCGGATTGACGTTCGGAATTCCGGCTGCCAGAACCCCGCGATCGAAGTGTCGGGCTTCGTCGGCCTGCGCGCCGCGCTCGACGAGATCGTTGAGGGCTCCGCACGCCATGCCGCGTTCCAACTACCTGTTCACGAGCGAGTCGGTCTCCGAGGGCCATCCGGACAAGGTCTGCGACCGCATCTCCGACACCGTGGTCGATGCCTACCTCGCGGTGATGCCGGAGGCGCGCCTCGGCGTCGAGACCCTGGCGACCACCAACCGCATCGTCATCGCGGGCGAGGTGCGCGGCCCCGACTCGGTCACCTTCCGCGACCTCGAGGAGCTGACCCGCGCGGCCGTCAAGGACATCGGCTACGAGCAGGACGGCTTCCACTGGAAGAACAACGACGTCGCCATCTACCTGCACGCCCAGTCCGCCGACATCGCCGTCGGCGTCGACGCCGCGGGCAACAAGGACGAGGGCGCGGGCGACCAGGGCATCATGTTCGGCTACGCGACCGACGAGACCCCCGCCCTGATGCCGGCGCCGATCTACTACGCCCACAAGATCCTCAAGGACCTGGCCGATGCCCGCAAGAGCGGGGTCGGCGCGGCGGCCAAGCTCGGCCCGGACGCCAAGAGCCAGGTCACCGTGCGCTACGTCGACGGCCGCCCGGTCGAGGCGACCCAGATCGTGCTCTCGACCCAGCACCTCGACGAGTCGCTCGACTCGGCCGGCGTGCGCGCGATCGTCGAGCCCTACATCCGGGCGGCGCTGCCTGAGTCCTGGATCACCGACGGGACGGTGTGGCACGTCAACCCGACCGGCAAGTTCGTGATCGGCGGCCCCGACGGCGACGCCGGCCTGACCGGCCGCAAGATCATCGTCGACACCTACGGCGGTGCGGCCCCCCACGGCGGCGGCGCCTTCTCGGGCAAGGACCCGACCAAGGTCGACCGTTCGGCGGCCTACGCGGCGCGCTACCTCGCCAAGAACGTCGTCGCCGCCGGCCTCGCCCGCAAGGCCACGATCCAGCTCGCCTACGCCATCGGCGTCGCCAAGCCGCTGTCGATCTACGTCGACCTGCACGGCACCGGCGAGGTCGACGAGGCCAAGCTCGAATCGGTCCTCGGCCAGCTCGTCGACCTGTCGCCCCGCGGCATCCGCACCCATCTCGGCCTCAACAAGCCGATCTACGCCCGCACCTCGGCCTACGGCCATTTCGGCCGCGAGCCGGATGCCGACGGCGGCTTCTCGTGGGAGCGCACCGACCTCATCGGCCAGCTCAAGAGCGCGCTCGCCTGATCCGGCGCCCCGGTGCGAGAGCAGCGCCCGATGACGTTGCGATCGGGCGCTGCTCTCGGTCTTTGATTTTGCCGCATTTTCTTCGCCCAACCGGTATCCACTTGGTCGGAAAATGCATTAACGGGGCGTCCACACACCCATTTCGGCACCGGGACACCATGGACGACCACGATACCGACGCGGCGCCTGAGCGGGCCCGCGCCTTCTACGGCCGGCGCAAGGGCAAGCGCCTGCGTCCCGGCCAGGAGGAGCGCCTCGCCGCCCTCCTGCCCCGCCTGCGCCTGCCCGAGAGCGGCGCCCTCGATCCGGCCGCCCTCTTCCCCCGCCCGGTCACGCAGACCTGGCTCGAGATCGGCTTCGGCGGCGGCGAGCACCTCGCGGCCCAGGCCCGGCTCAATCCGGGCACCGGCATCATCGGCTGCGAGCCCTTCGTCAACGGCTTGGTGAAACTCCTGCGCACCCTCGACGACGAGGCGATCGACACCGTCCGGCTGTGGGACCGGGACGCGATGGAGCTGCTGCCGCGCCTGCCCGATGCCAGCATCGGGCGGGTGTTCCTGCTCTATCCCGATCCCTGGCCGAAGCGCCGGCAGCGCAAGCGCCGCTTCGTCTCGGACGAATCCCTGCGCGAGATCGCCCGGGTGCTGGTGCCCGGCGGCGAGTTCCGCTTCGCCTCGGACATCGACGACTACGCCGGCTGGACCCTGGTGCGCGCTGCGAATTGCCGCGCCCTGCGCTGGACCGCGACCCGCAGCGCCGACTGGACCACGCCCTGGCCGGAATGGCCCGGCACCCGCTACGAGGCCAAGACCACGGCGGAGGGACGGCGGCCCACCTATCTGACCTTCGAGCGGGTCTAGGGGGCGGCGGGACCACGCCAGGGCGGTCCTGCGACGGCTTGCTTCACGCTCCGGGCGCGGGCGGCCCGAGCATTGACAAGCGTCGCGTCTTGGCTCCCCCTCCGGCCTTTCGATGGAGGGGATGCCCCGCGTGACCACGCTCCTGCCCGCGACCGAGGACGCCATCCCGATCCGCTGCGTCGACGCCGCCGGATGGCCGGCCGTGGCCGCCGCGCTGCCGCCGCTGGCCGCGGCCTTCGCGGCGGCGTCCGGGTTCGAGGCCAAGCCCGGCCGAACCGCCCTGCTGCCGGGGCCGGACGGGGCGCTGGCCCTGGTGCTGTTCGGGGTCGAGGCGGCCGGCCGGGCCGATCCCTTCGCGATCGGACGCCTGCCCGATGCCCTGCCCGCGGGAACCTACCGCCTCGAGAATCCGCCCGGCGATCCGGCCCTCGCGGCGCTCGCCTGGCGGCTCGCCGGCTACCGCTTCGGCCGCTACCGCGAGCGGCCGGCCGTGAAGGCCCGGCTGGTCGCGCCCGACGGCGTGGATGCCGCCGAGATCGACCGCATCGCCGACGCGGTGGCGGCGGGCCGCGACCTCGTCAACACGCCGGCGAACGACCTCGGCCCGGCGGAGATCGAGGCGGCGGCTCGCGCCCTGGCCGAGCGCTTCGGCGCGTCCATCGCGGTGATCTCCGGCGAGGCGCTGGAGCAGGGTTTCCCGCTCATCGCGGCGGTCGGCCGGGCCTCGCCGCGGGCACCCCGCCTGATCGACGTGACCTGGGGCGATCCGGCGGCGCCGCGCGTCACCCTCGTCGGCAAGGGCGTGGTGTTCGATACCGGGGGGCTCGACATCAAGCCCTCGGCCGCGATGCTGCTGATGAAGAAGGACATGGCCGGCGCCGCGGTGGCGCTCGCCGCCGCCGAGATGGTGATGGGGGCCGGGCTCCCGATCCGCTTGCGGGTGCTCGTCCCGACGGTCGAGAACGCGGTCGCCGGCGACGCCTTCCGCCCCGGCGACGTGCTGGCGAGCCGGCGCGGTCTGACCGTCGAGATCGGCAACACCGACGCGGAGGGGCGGCTGATCCTCGCCGACGCGCTCAGCCTCGCCGACGAGGATTCGCCCGAACTGGTCTTCGACTTCGCGACGCTGACGGGCGCCGCCCGGGTGGCGCTCGGCCCCGACCTGCCGGCCCTCTTCACCGAGGACGACGCGCTGGCGGCCGAGCTGACCGCCACCGGTCTCTCGGTCCACGATCCGGTCTGGCGCATGCCGCTCTGGGCGCCCTACGCCGCCTTGCTCGATTCGAAGATCGCCGACCTCAACAACGTCTCGGGGGGCCCCTTCGCCGGGGCGGTGACGGCGGCCTTGTTCCTGCGCCGCTTCGCGCCGGCGGCGAAGGCCCACGTCCATCTCGACCTCTACGGCTGGAACCCGAGCACGAAGCCCGGCCGGCCGGAGGGTGGCGAGGTGCAGACCGCTCGGCTCGTCTACGCCCTGCTGAAGGATCGTTACGGCGCGCGCGGGTAGGAGCCGCTACGCGGCGCCGAGCGCGGCCCGCTCCGCCTCGTAGGCCTCCCGCACCACCGCCTTGCCGTAGCGGCGCTCCAGCCGCCGCACGGTGAAGTGGCCGCGGGCGATCGCCTGGAAATGGTCCATGAAGGCGGTGTTGACGGCCGCCCCCCGAGGGCGCCGAGCACCGGAACCGCCTGGGCGGCGAGCTTCTGCGACACCACGCCGCCGAAGCGGGCGCCGACCTGGCCGGCGAAGCGCATCAGCGCCGGGGCGCTCTCGTCGAGGAGGCCGCGGCCGGCGGCGTAGCGGGCCGCCTCCGACATCGCCTTGGCGAGCGCGCCGCGCACCGCGAAGTAGCCGCTCTCGGCGGCATTCCCGGCCGCGCCGTCGGCTTGCGTCGAGCCGCGGCCGCCGAGCGCGAAGACCTGCATGCAGGCGAGCGCGGCCTCCGGATCGCCCAGATCCTCGCCCTCGCGCTGGGCGATCTCGGCGATCGAGCGCAGCATCAGGGTGGTGGAGAGCGGCAGTTCGACGGCGAGGGTCGAGAGGCCGAAGGCGCCCCCGATGGCGCCCGAGACCGCCGCCAGCGCCTTGTGGCCGCGGTCGCCGGGGGGAAAGCGCTCCAGAAGCTCCATCGCTTTGGCGCGCCAGGACGGCGACAGGTCGGGGCCGAGGGGCGCCAAAGCTCCCTCCGATGAGGCCCCCTCCGACGCGGCATCGGCCGCCTTCGGCAGGGTCGCGAGCGCCACGTGCAGGGCGCCGCGCATCGCCGTCTCGGTGGCGTGGCCGACCGCGTCGACGACGGGGGTCGGCAGGGCGCGGGTGATCAGGTCGAGAGGGGCGCCGGCCATGGCCGAGAGCCGGCCGGCGAGGCTCGGGCGCTCCAGGGACGCGACCGCCCGGCGTAAGGCGCCGCGGTCCTCGGCGCTCAACGGCTCCGGCGCCCCGACCGGGACGGGGGACGGGGCGGGCTCGACGGCGACGATCTCGGACACGGGCGCTCCCTCGCGGACAAACAGGCTCGGGATTAAAGCTGGGGCGCCGGGGGCGGGTTCCGCAAGGGGCGCCGCCCAGCCCGTCAGGCCCGGGCCGGCAGTTCCTCCGGCGGCGCCGGCTCCACCTCCCCGGGCAGCATCCGAAGCCCCAGGCACAGCACGGTCACCGGAATGCCGACGGCCGCGGTCATGACGAAGAAGGCCGGGTAGCCGAGCGACTCGACGGCGAAGCCCGACAGGCCGCCGACGAACTTGCCCGGCAGGGCGTAGAGCGAGGAGAGCAGCGCGTACTGCGTCGCCGCGAAGGCCGGCGAGGTCAGGCTCGACATGTAGGCGATGAGCGCCGTGCCGGCGAAGGCGCCGGCGAAATTGTCGATGCTGATGCTGGCGACGAGCAGCGGCAGGTCGTGGCCGGCCAGCGCCAGCCAGGCGAACATCAGGTTCGAGGCCGAGGCCGCGATGCCGCCGATCAGGAGCGCCGGGTAGAGGCCGAGCCGGCTCACCGCGATGCCCCCCGCGAAGGCCCCGGCGATGCCGACCCAGACGCCGTAGACCTTCGAGACCGTGGCGATCTCGGAGAGCGAGAACTTCATGTCGATGTAGAGCGGGTTCGCCATGATGCCCGAGACGATGTCGGGCAGGCGGTAGACGGTGATGAGCGCCAGGATCAGGACCAGCCCCGAGCCCTTGCGGCGCATCAGGTCGGCGAAGGGATCGACCACCGCCTCGCGCAAGGAGTGGCGCCAGCCGCGCCGCGGCCCGGGATCCCGTCCCGGTACCTTCGGCGCCGCGAGCGTGCCGGCGATGGCGAGCCCCATCAGGAGCGCCATGCTGCCATAGGCCGGCGCCCAGCCGAAGGCGTCGGCGACGAACAACGCGCCCGCCCCGGCGCAGATGCGGGCGAGGCTGTAGCCGAGCTGGTAGGAGGCCAGCATCATGCCCTGCCGCTCGGTCGGGGCGGAATCGATGCGCCAGCCGTCGACCACGATGTCCTGCGTCGCCGAGGCGAAGGCGATGACGAGGGCGCAGAGCACCGTGTAGCCGAGGTCGCCCGCCGGATCGCCCCGGCTCATCGCAATCAGGCCGGCCGCCACCGCGAGCTGCGACACGAGCATCCAGGCGCGGCGCCGGCCGAGCCAGCGCGACAGCACCGGCAGGTCGATCCGGTCGATGACGGGGGCCCAGAGGAACTTCAGCGTGTAGGCGAGCGAGACGTAGCTGAGGAGCCCGATGCTCGAGCGCTCGATGCCGGCGCTGCGCAGCCAGGCCGACAGGGTGGCGAAGACGAGCAGGATCGGCAGCCCGGCACCGAAGCCGAGCACCAGCATCAGGGCCATCCGCCGGTCCGCCGCCACGTCCCGCAGGGTGGCGCGGGTGCGGGCGAGCCAGCCCGTGCCCTCTCTCCCGGCCGTCTTGGTCATCGCGCTCGTCGTCCTCTTCGGCCTGCGGCCAACGCCGCGGAGTCGACCCCAGCATGTGGGCGGGATCATGATGGATGAAGAATTAACATTGCGTCCACCGCAGCTTACGTGACCATCGGGAACCCCGCCCCGGGTCGCGGGTTCGCTGAGTCGGATGGGGCCACGGCCCCGCTCCGCCGCGGATCGTCCCGGCGGAGCCGAGCCGCGGACGGGCGGGTTGCGGATGATCGGGTTGGACGCTCCGAGGCAGGCCGGGACGAGGACGATACGCGGGGACGAGTCATCACTTCCGGGGGCGTCGTCCCGGGATGCATCCTCCGCGGATGCGCCCTTCCTGGCCGCCTTCCGCGCCAGTGCGACGCCGATGGTGATGACCGACCCCGCGCTCCCCGACAACCCGATCGTGTTCGCCAACGACGCCTTCTGCCGACTGACCGGCTACGCGGCCGACGAGGTGATCGGCCGCAACTGCCGCTTCCTGCAGGGTCCCGACACCGACCCCTCGGTGATCGACCTGGTGCGGGACGCGGTGGCCCGGGGCGAGCCCGTGCGGGTCGATCTCCTGAACTACCGCAAGGACGGGCATCCGTTCTGGAACGACATGACCCTCACCCCGGTGCGGGACGAGACCGGCGCCCTGCGCTCCTACTTCGCGGTGCTCACCGACGTCACCCGGACCCGCCAGGCCGAGCGGACGCTGTCGCGGGAGAAGGACGGCCTCGCCCACGACCTCGAGGCGCGCAACCGGGCGCTCCAGACCGCCCTCGACCAGCAGACCGCCCTGCTGCACGAGGTCGACCACCGGGTGAAGAACAACCTCCAGGTCATCTCCTCCCTCGTGCTGCTCAAGGCGCGGCGGGCCCGCGACCCGGCCTGCCGCGACGTGCTGCGCAGCATGGCCGACCGGATCGGCGCGCTCGCCACCGCCCACCGCCTGCTCTACGCGGTGAGCGACGTCGCCCGGTTCGACCTGCGCGACTTCGCCGCCGATTTCGCCGCCGACCTCGAAGCCGGGCTCGACCCGGACCGCATCGCCCTCACGGTCGACGTCGCGGCGGTGGCGGTGCCGGCCTCGATGGCCGCGCCCCTGGCCCTCCTGGTGCACGAGCTCGCCGTCAACGCGGTCCGGCACGGCTTCCCGGGCGACCGGAGCGGCCACGTCGCCATCACGGCGCGGGCGGAGGGCGAGCGCCTGATCCTCGAGGTCCGCGACGACGGCGTCGGCTTGGGGAGCCAACCCGACAATCCCGAGGGCTTCGGCCGCGACCTCGTCGGCATGCTGGTGCGCCAGCTGCGCGGCAGCCTCACTCTCGAAGACCTGGAGCCCGGCACACGCGCCCAGGTGGTCCTCCCGCTGGGCGGCGGGCATTGAGCGCGGGAGGCCTGCGGGTCCTGATCGTCGAGGACGAGGCGTTCATCGCCCTCGAACTCGAATGCCTGCTGGAGGAGGCCGGCTACGTCCCGGTCGGCGTCGCGACCCGCTCGGGCGAGGCGATCGCGCTCGCCCGCGACCTCTCCCCCGACATCGCCCTCGTCGACATCCACCTCGCCGACGGCCCGACCGGCGTCGCGGTGGCGCAGGCCCTGAGCGCGCAGGCGGGCACCACGGTGCTCTTCACCACCGCCAACGCCAAGCGCGTGCCGCCGGATTTCGCGGGAGCGGCCGGGATCATCGCCAAGCCCTATTCCGAGCGGGTGATCCGCGCGGCTTTGGCCTACGTGGCGGGGCGGTATCACGGCGGGGCGCCGACGGAGGCGCCGGATGGGGTGGTCCTGGCGCCTTAGGTCGCGAGCCCAACAGATGTGATCGAACTCTTTTGATTATTATCAATATAAAGATCAATACGGACCGATGATAAGATATTTTCTCTCCATCTTCATTTTCTAGATATCAAATACTATCTATATCTCTAATATAATCAAGTAATAAATCTAATTGTTTTTCACTTGATGCACATAATATCAGCATGATATCGCATCTTCCGTCAATTTATTGACGAAAGAGATCAAGCTATGACTTTGAAAAACAGTTTTCCAGAACCGCCCCGTCCGCAGCCAACTGGACGTTACATCGTCACCTTCGATACCAGCATCGAAACGGCACAGGCGCAGACACTCATCGAGAACCGAACCGGCATCCGCACATTCGACATGCGCGAGATCGGGGATACGCGACTACAGGAGCCAGGCGCCGCCGCTCCGGAGGGCGGTGCTATCATCGAACGATTCAAGGTCGCGGTCATCCAACCCCAGGACGGCATCGGCGCACGCATGGCGAGCCTCCGGGCCGAGAGCGGCGTGAAGGAGGTGCGACCGGAATTCTATCTCTTCGCGATCAATGAACTCGAGCGGCGCTACGCGGCGTGGGTTCGGGAGGGGCTCTCGATCCTGGCGAACGGCTTTCCCGAGGCGGCTGCACCCGTGACAGCAGCGGCCGAGAGGGCGGCAGCCGAGGCGGCGGCCTTTGCCGACACCGACCAGTTCACTTGGGGTCTTCAGGCCGTCGGCGCCGATCGCACGCCCTACACCGGCAAGGGGGTGCGGGTGGCGGTCCTCGCTACCGGTCTCAATTTCCATCATCCCGATTTCGCCGGGCGTGCGATCGTCAGCCAGAGCTTCGTACCGGACCACTCGGTACAGGACGTTCAAGGACACGGCACCCATACGGCTGGCACCCTCGCCGGGCCGGCCGTGTCGAAGGTCGGCCGGCGCTACGGCGTGGCGCCGGACGTCGAACTTCATATCGGCAAGGTCCTCGACGATCGCGGCGCCGGGGCCGAGTTCGATGTCGTCGACGGCATGAACTGGGCGATCGACCAGAAATGCGCCGTCATCTCGATGTCCGCCGGCCGGCCGACGCGGCCGAACGAAACCTTCGACTCCCTCTACGAGCGCGCCGGGCGCGCGGCGCTCAAGGAGAACTGCCTGATCATCGCGGCCGCCGGCAACGAGAGCGCCCGCGACTACGGCTACATCGCCCCCATCGGTGCGCCAGCCAACTCCCCGTCGATCATGGCCGTGGGAGCCGTCGATCCAAGGCTCAAGGTCGCCCCCTTCTCCTGCGGAGCGGTGAACGAGGACGGGAAGGCGCTCGATCTCGTCGGGCCGGGCATGTCGGTCTACTCGGCCTTCCCCGAGCCCCGACAGTCGCGTACCCTACAGGGCACCAGCATGGCCTGCCCGCACATCGCCGGCGTCGCGGCGCTGCTCGCCGAGTCGAGCCCATCCCTGCGTGGTGCCAGCCTGCGGCAGGCGCTGATCGCCGCCGCACGTGAGATCGGCCCGGCGCGCGATTATGGCCACGGCCTCGTCCAGGCTCTCCGGAGCGTCGGCGTCTGATAGGGATTCCGAAGGTTATCGCCGTCATCTTTCGTTGAACCCGCGCGGAGCGCGTGGCTCCGCGCGCCCGACCGCATCCAAACTCCCTCTCGCCGTCACCGGTCGAAGATCGTCGCGTGAGACACGCTTCGCCCGCGCCGACGGCCAGCCGACGGACGACGCGAGAGATCGAGTCGGGCAAACGAGCATGAGGCCTCGCGCCAGCTTGCGCGCGGGGTCGAATCGACCGACATTGACGCTATATGCCATGTCAAGATGGAGAACTGCCATGACAGACATTGGAATGGTCATTATGGTCGAAGATGAAAATCACGCCGACATCAAGGAGGTTGCCAAGTCTCTTGAAGCTAAAGGGCTGCACATACTAAAGACAATTCCACGCTTCAGGACAATTTTTGGCACAAGCGATATTGGGCAGATCGCGGCCTTCAAGAGCGTTGCAGGAGTCGAAGCGGTTCGACCGCAGGAAAACTTTCAGTTACCGCCAATGGACGATCAAATCCCGCAATAGACACTATTTTGCGATCGATCAAATGACGAGTCATCAACGACGGTGTACGATCGATGCGACGGAGCCACCCGGCCGCAGCGCGGCCGGGTGGGGACGGCGGTGATTGCCGCACCCATCAGAGGCACTCCGCTCACCCCTCTCGACGCGCCGCCTTGAGCCGATAGAGCGTGTCCAGCGCCTCCCGCGGGCTCAAGGAATCCGGGTCGATCCCGTCGAGCATCAGGCCGACCGGGTCGGGCGTCTCCACCACCACCGGGGCCGGCGGCGGGGCGGCGGGCATCGCGGAGAAGAGGGGCAAGTCGGCGGGGGCTTTCCGCCGGCCGGAACCGCCCTCCCCCCGTTCCAGCTCGGCGAGCAAGGCCTTGGCGCGCGCGATCACCGGTGCCGGCAGGCCGGCCAGCCGTGCGACCTGGAGGCCGTAGGAGCGGTCGGCGGCGCCAGGCACCACCTCGTGCAGGAAGACCACGTCGCCCTTCCACTCGGTCACCTTGAGGGTGGCGTTGGAGAGCCGGTCGAGGCGCTGGGCGAGCGCGGTCAGCTCGTGGAAATGCGTCGCGAACAGGGCCCGGCAGCCATTGGCGCCGTGCAGGTGCTCCAGGCAGGCCCAGGCGATCGAGAGGCCGTCGAAGGTCGCGGTGCCGCGGCCGATCTCGTCGAGCACCACGAGCGAGCGGCGGGTCGCCTGGTTGAGGATCGCGGCGGTCTCGACCATCTCGACCATGAAGGTCGAGTGGCCGCGCGCCAGGTCGTCGGCGGCGCCGACGCGGGAGAAGAGCCGGTCGACGAGGCCGAGATGGGCCGAGGCCGCCGGCACGTAGGCGCCCATCTGGGCGAGCACGGCGATGAGCGCGTTCTGGCGCAGGAAGGTCGACTTGCCGCCCATGTTCGGGCCGGTGACGAGGAGGATCTGACCGGCCTTGTCGCCGGAGAGATCGCAGGCATTGGCGATGAACGCCTCGCCGGCACGGGTCAGGGCCGCCTCGACGACCGGGTGGCGCCCGCCCTCGATCCGGAAGGCGAGCCCGTCGTCGACGACCGGCCTCGTCCAGTTCAGCTCGACGGCGAGTTCCGCGTGCGAGGCGGCGACGTCGAGGGCCGCCAGCGCGCTCGCCGCCGCGACGATCGAATCGGATTCGGCCATCACGGCCTTGGACAGGGTCTCGAAGATCTCGAGTTCGAGGGAAAGGCCGCGCCCGGCGGCGTTGGCGATCTTCGTCTCCAGCTCGCCCAGCTCGACGCTGGTGAAGCGCATCGCGTCCACCATGGTCTGGCGGTGGACGAAGGTGGCGCGCCAGGGATCCTTCAGCAGGGTCTCGCCGAAGGCCTGCGGCACCTCGATGTAGTAGCCGAGCAGGTTGTTGTGCTTGATCCGGAGCGTCCGGCAGCCGGTCTCGGACGCGTAGCGGGCCTGGAGCCCGGCCAC
Organism: Methylobacterium sp. 17Sr1-1; assembly: GCF_003173775.1. Classification (NCBI taxonomy): domain Bacteria; kingdom Pseudomonadati; phylum Pseudomonadota; class Alphaproteobacteria; order Hyphomicrobiales; family Methylobacteriaceae; genus Methylobacterium; species Methylobacterium sp. 17Sr1-1. Next base: position 6,499,176 of record NZ_CP029552.1, read on the forward strand.
CACCTGGCGCGAATCGCGCTGGAGCGTGCGGGATTCGTCGAGTTCCGCCCGGTAGCCCTCGCGCACGAAGCCGCCGTCGCGGCGCTGGAGCGGCAGGTCGTCGGCGAGCGCGCCGGCCAGCTCGTCGGCGAGCCCCTCGTCGAGCCCGGCGAGGATGCGGGCGGCCTTGCCGATCTCGCCCGGCAGCGCGCCGGCCCCGGCCAGCGCCGTCGCGATGCCGCGGGCGGCGAGCAACCCGTCGCGGAGCGCCGCGAGGTCGCGGGGACCGGCGCGGCCCAGCCCGATCCGGGTCAGCGCCCGGGCCATGTCGGGCGCGCGGGCGAGCTCGGCCCGGAGTTCGGCCCGCAAGCCACCCTCGCCCACCAGGAACTCCACCGCGTCGTGGCGGCGCCGGATCAGCGCGAGGTCGGTCGAGGGACCGGCGAGCCGCTCGGCCAAGAGTCGCGCGCCGGCCCCGCCCACCGTGCGGTCGATGGCGGCGAGCAGGCTCCCGGCCCGTTCGCCCGACAGGGTGCGGGTGAGTTCGAGGTTCTGGCGCGTCGCCGCGTCGATCATCAGGCTCGCGCCGGCGGCCTGGCGGGCCGGCGGGCTCAAGGTCACCTTGGCGCCGAGCTGCGTGCGGGCGATGTAGTGCAGGACGGCGCCCGCCGCCGCGATCTCGACCCGGCTGAAGGTGCCGAAGCCGTCGAGGGTCTGGACGCCGAACTGCTCCTTGAGCGCCCGCTCGGCGGAGGCCGGATCGACGTCGCCGCGGCCGACCGGCGTCACGGCGGCGCGGGTGTCGCGCCACAGGCGCGCGAGGTCGGGATCCTGGTGGATGGCGTCGGCCATCACGATCTCGCGCGGGTCGAGCCGGGCGATCTCGGCTGAAAGCCCCGTGCCCTCGACCTCGCCGAGGGAGAAACGCCCGGTCGAGATGTCGACGGCGGCGAGACCGTAGGCCCAGCTCGAATCCGAGGCGCGCCGGCGCGAGAGCGCCAGGAGCACGTTGGCCCGGCCGGGATCGAGCAGGCGGTCCTCGGTGATGGTGCCCGGCGTCACGAGGCGCACCACCTCGCGCCGCACCACCGACTTGCCGCCGCGCTTCTTCGCCTCGGCCGGATCCTCGGTCTGCTCGCAGACCGCGACCCGGTGGCCGAGCCCGATCAGGCGCTGGAGATAATCGTCCGAGCGCTCCACCGGCACGCCGCACATCGGGATGTCGGCGCCGCCATGCTTGCCCCGGCGGGTGAGCACGATGCCGAGGGCCCGCGAGGCGATCTCGGCATCCTCGAAGAACAGCTCGTAGAAGTCCCCCATGCGGTAGAACAGCAGGGAATCGGGGTTCGCCGCCTTGATCTCGATGTACTGCGCCATCATCGGCGAGACCTTGGCCTGGTCGTCGGCGGGAGCGGCGCGCCGGCCGCGGGCGGGCGGCGGCGGGGCCTCGGCGAAGTCGAAGGGCTCGTCGCGCAGGAGGCGGCCGGTGTCGCTGTCCATCGTCATGAGATCTCGGGCCGGTGACCTTGGGCTGAAATCGGATCCGCGGCGATCCTAGTCGGCCAGACTAACAGAGGCCGGCGGCCAGGCTCCAGGCCGGCACTACGGGGAAGATGGGGATGGTCGTCCCCGCTGAAAATAGCGCCAGACTGCTCGTCGGCGCCGCAGCTCCGCTTGAGCCGGTCGGATCATGGCCCTAAGGGACGGGTCCCGCCGTCAGCGTGAACCGTCGCCGAAAGAAGAGCTTGGCATGAGCGAGTCCCGTCCCGTCACCCGCCGCAAGCGCCCGACCTTCACCGACCAGGAGGCGCTGCAATTCCACCAGCAGGGCCGCCCGGGCAAGCTGGAGGTGGTGGCGACGAAGCCGATGGCGACGCAGCGCGACCTGTCGCTCGCCTATTCGCCCGGCGTCGCCGTGCCGGTGCTCGCCATCGCCGACGATCCGGCGCTGGCCTACGACTACACCGCCAAGGGCAACCTCGTGGCGGTGATCTCGAACGGCACCGCGATCCTCGGCCTCGGCAACCGCGGCGCGCTCGCCTCGAAGCCCGTGATGGAGGGCAAGGCGGTCCTGTTCAAGCGCTTCGCCGACATCGACTCCTTCGACCTCGAGGTCGGGACGGAGGATGCCGACGCGTTCATCAACTGCGTGCGCTACCTCGGACCCACCTTCGGCGGCATCAACCTGGAGGACATCAAGGCCCCCGAGTGCTTCATCATCGAGGAGCGCCTGCGGGAACTGATGGACATCCCGGTCTTCCACGACGACCAGCACGGCACCGCGATCATCTCGGCGGCGGGCATCATCAACGCCCTGCACCTGACCGGCCGCGACATTTCCGAGGCCCGCCTCGTCGTCAACGGCGCGGGGGCGGCGGGCATCGCCTGCATCGAGCTCGTCAAGGCGCTGGGCTTCCGCTCCGAGAACGTGATCCTGTGCGACACCAAGGGCGTGGTGTTCCAGGGCCGCACCGAGGGCATGAACCAGTGGAAGTCGGCCCATGCGGTCGCGACCTCGAAGCGCACGCTGGCCGAGGCGATGGACGGCGCCGACATCGTGTTCGGCCTGTCGGTCAAGGGCGCCTTCACGCCTGAGATGATCGCCTCGATGGCGCCGCAGCCGATCATCTTCGCGATGGCGAATCCCGATCCGGAGATCACCGTCGAGGAGGTGACCCAGGTCCGCGACGACGCCATCGTGGCGACCGGGCGCTCGGACTACCCGAACCAGGTCAACAACGTCCTCGGCTTCCCCTACATCTTCCGCGGCGCGCTCGACGTGCACGCGACCACGATCAACATGGAGATGAAGATCGCGGCGGCGCAGGCGCTCGCCGCGCTCGCCCGCGAGGACGTGCCGGACGAGGTCGCGGCGGCCTACCAGGGCGCGCGGCCGCGCTTCGGGCGCGAGTACATCATCCCGGTGCCGTTCGATCCCCGCCTGATCCACACCGTGCCGCCGGCGGTGGCCAAGGCCGCGATGGAGACCGGCGTCGCCCGCAAGCCCATCGACAACATGGACCGCTATCGGGCCCAGCTCTCGGCGCGGCGCGACCCCGTCGCCGGCACCCTCAACCGGGTGTTCGAGCGGGTGCGCAAGTTCCCCAAGCGCGTCGTCTTCGCCGAGGGCGAGGAGGAGGTGGTGATCCGCGCCGCGGTGTCGTTCGTCAACCAGGGCCTCGGTACCGCGATCCTGGTCGGCCGCGAGGACCGGGTGATGGCGAACGCCGAGGCCGCCGGCATCGACCTCTCGGGCCGCGACAACATCGAGATCCACAACGCCGCGAAGTCGCACCGCAACAGCGTCTACGCGCAGTTCCTCTACGCCCGGATGCAGCGCAAGGGCTACCTGTTCCGCGACTGCCAGCGCCTGATCAACCAGGACCGCAACCACTTCGCCGCCTCGATGGTGGCCCTCGGCGACGCCGACGCGATGGTGACCGGCACCACCCGCAACTACTCGATCGCCCTCGAGGACGTGCGCCGGGTCATCGACCACAAGCCCGGCCACCGGGTGATCGGCATCTCGCTCTGCCTCGCCCGCGGCCGCGTGGTGCTGGTCGCCGACACGGCGATCCACGAGATGCCGAGCGCCGAGGAGCTCGCCGGCATCGCCATCGAGGCGGCGGGCGTGGCGCGCCGCCTCGGCTACGAGCCGCGGGTGGCGATGCTGTCCTTCTCGACCTTCGGCTTCCCCAAGGCCGAGCGCGCCGAGAAGGTGCAGGAGGCAGTCAAGATCCTCGACGGCATGCGGGTCGACTTCGAGTATGACGGCGAGATGGCGGCCGACGTGGCGCTGAACAAGGACCTGCTCGCCCAGTATCCGTTCAGCCGCCTCAAGCAGCCGGCCAACGTCCTGGTGATGCCGGCCTTCCACTCGGCCTCGATCTCCACCAAGATGCTGCAGGAGCTCGGCGGCGCCCAGGTGCTCGGGCCGCTGATCGTCGGCCTCGACAAGGCGGTGCAGATCGTCCCGCTCGGGGCGACCGATTCCGACCTCGTCAACATGGCGGCGCTGGCGGCGTACAACATCGGCGGGTGATCGCCGGCCCGGAGCCCGATGGGCTCCGTTTCCCCCATCCACCCCCTCATCCTGAGGTGTCGGCGATCGGAGATCGCGCACGATCGCAGATCGACTGACCTAGAAGGAGGCCTCCAGGGATCGCAGAGGCTTCTGGAGGCCTCCTTCGAGGCCGCTACGCGGCGCCTCAGGATGAGGTCGTGGGTGGGGAAAAACTCTTTGACTCGACACTCTCAATCGCCGCCCGCCGCGCGGGCGGCCTCCTCCCGCGCCCGGTCCCGGGCCAGTTCCTCCGGCACCAGCGTCGCGGCGTCCTGGCGCGCGGCGAGCGCCGCGAGGCGCACCGGACGGTACTCCCAGGCATCGACCCCGACATCGCAGGAGCGGATGGTGTCGGGCAGCGTGCCGTGGGTGTGCCCGTAGAGGTGCCGGGTGCCGCGCCACAGGCCGGGCCAGGCCCGGTGGGCGTAGTGCGCGAGGAACAGCCGCCACTCGCGGCCGTCCTCCCGCAGGGTGATCCGCGCGCTCTCGACCGGCGGGTCGGCCCAGGGCAGGTCGAGCACGCGATTGCTGTCGTGGTTGCCGCGGACCAGGCGCTTGACGCCGTTCAACCGGGAAAAGACCGCCGCGCAATGCTCGCGCTCGGCATGGGCCGCGAAGTCGCCGACGTGCCAGACCTCGTCCTCGGGCCCGACCACGGCGTTCCAGTTCGCCACCAGGGTCTCGTCGTGCTCCGCGAGCGAGGCGAACCGGCGGCCGCGCTGGCGCAGGATGTGGGCATCGCCGAAATGCGTGTCGGCGGTGAAGAAGACGGCCATGCGTGTTCAGGTTCGCCCGCGTGACGGATGCGGGAACAGATGGGGCGAGCGGACGCGCCGGCACGGGACGGATCGCCGCGCCGGCGGATTCGCCGCCCGCCATCGCAGGGCGGGTGGTCCCGGCGGTCGAGGGACCGCCGGACGCCGAGCCTCAGTAATTGTAGCCCCGGGCCGGGCCGTAGCCGTCGCGCGGGCGCACGCGGGCGCCGTAATCGACGTCGCGCTGGGCCCCGCGCTTGGCGAGCGCCCGGCCGGCGAGGCAGCCCGCCACCGCACCGACGACGCCGCGCTCGGCCAGGTAATGTCCGGCGATGCCGCCGATGATCGCGCCCTTGATGCAGCCCTTCGCCTCGGCCGCGCCGACGCCCATCAGCGTCACGACCGCCACCACAGCCGCCTTCGCCACGTTCCGCATGATGCCTCCTCGCGCTCTCGTGATGCAATTAACCGCCAGGCTCGGCCACCGTTCCGCCGCGGCATCACGCGACGGGCCATGCCAGGGGCGGTCCTCGCTCCGGTACGGTGACGCCTGGTGCCATGACCTTGGCCGTATTGACCCCGGCCGGCTTGACCCGAACCGTGGTCAACGATTCTTTACCATCCGCTGTTACGGCAGCAGGGTTGACCCACCGAGGTGACATGTCAGGACCAGGCAGCCAGGGACCAGGCTCCGACATGCCGGGCGACGGCCCGGACCTGCGCGCCTCGATCCGGCGCGACCAGCTCGACGCGGTGCGCCGCAGCGTCCGGCACGCGATGCCGGTCAACGCGATCCTCGGCGCCACCAGCGCCCTCGTCGCCGCGCAGGCCGGGCACGCCGCCGCCGGCCTCGCGTGGTTCGCGGTGTCGTCGGTCGTCAACCTCACCCGCTTCGGCCTGTGCCGGGCCCCTTGCGCCGGCCTCGCCGTCCCCGAGGGCGCGCCGCCCGAGCAGGTACGAGCCGGTGCGCGCGCGATCGACCGGCACCTGCGCCTCGCTACCCTGACGGCCTTCCTGTCGGGCCTGGTCTGGTCGCTGGTGGCGCTCCTGTGCGACGGCTACACGGCGCCCCAGACCCTGTTCTACCTCGTGGTCGTCTGCGGCATCACCGCCGGAGCCGTCACCCACGGCATGGCCTTCGCGGCGATTCCCGCGAGCTTCATCACGCCGCCGCTCCTGACGGTGGCCGGCTGCCTCGCCGTCGCCGGCGAGATCGACCGGATCGGACTCGCCTTCACGGTGCTGCTCTACCTCGCGGCGCTCCTGCGCAGCGCCGTCGAGACCGAGCGGGGCTTTCGCCGCACCTCCCGGCTGAAGAACGAGGCGACGGCGCTCGCCCGCGCCCGCCAGGAGGCGCATGCGGCCGCGAGCGCGCTGGCCGACGAGATGCGCCGGCGCGCCACCCACGACGCCCTCACCGGGCTGATGAACCGGGCCGGCTTCGCGCAAGGAGCGGAAGCGCGGATCCTGCGTCCGGGGCCGGCGGCCTGCCTGATGCTGCTCGACCTCGACGGCTTCAAGTCGGTCAACGACGTCTACGGCCACTCGACCGGCGACCGCGTGCTGATCGAGGTGGCGCGGCGCCTGCGCCGGACCCTGCCGGCGGAGGCGCTGGCGGCCCGCTTCGGCGGCGACGAGTTCGCGGTCCTGTACGATCCCGCCGCCGGCCCGTCGCCGGCCGATCTCGCGGCGGCGCTGATCCAGGCCGTGGTCGAGCCGTTCGAGAGCTTCGATACCGGCCGCCTCGGCATCAGCATCGGCCTGTGCCACGCCCACGGGCCGAGCCTGACCGAGATGCTGACCTGCGCCGACGAGGCGCTCTACGCCGCCAAGGCCGCCGGGCGGAACCGCTTCCGGATCTTCGACGAGGGCCTGCGCGGACGCCTGGAGATGCGGCGCGACAGCGAGCGCGACCTCTCCCACGCGCTGGCCGAGAACGGCCTGGCGGTCTGGTTCCAGCCGATCTTCGGCGAGGGCGGCCGCCGCGTCGCCGGCCTCGAGGCCCTGGTGCGCTGGAACCACCCGGTCCACGGCTGGATCCCGCCGGGCGAGATCGTCGCCGCCGCCGCCCGGGCCGGCCTGACCGAGTCGCTCTTGCGCTTCATCCTGGAGCAGGTCTGCGGCGCGATGCAGGCCCTGCGGGCCGGCGGCGTCCCCGACATCCGGGTGGCGATGAACGTCTCGCCGCGGGAGATGGCGCAGATCCCGGTCGACGAGATCGTGCTCGACCGCCTGCGGGCGCTCGGGCTGGCCCCCGCCCTCCTCGAGATCGAGATCACCGAGGAGACCGCCCTCGACATCGAGGCGGTGCAGGGCAAGCTCGCGGCCCTCTCCCGTGCCGGGATCCGGGTGGCGCTGGACGATTTCGGCATCGGCTACTCGTCGCTGGCCTCGTTGCGCCAGTTGCGGGCCGGCCGGGTCAAGATCGACCGCAGCCTCGTTACCGGCCTGTCGGCCTCGGACGACAAGCGCGGGCTGGTCCAGGCGGTGCTGGGTCTCGGCCGGGCCCTCGGCCTCGAAGTGGTGGCCGAGGGCGTCGAGACCGCCGAGGACCTCGCCAGCCTGCGGATTCTGGGCTGCCCGTTCGTGCAGGGCTACCATCTCGGCCGCCCGGTCCCCGCCGATCAGGCGCTCCGGCAGGTCCTGGCCTGCCGCCCGGACGCGGCCTGACCACATCCGTCGCCCATCCCCGGTGAAGTCCAGCCCGGGTGTTTCATGGCCCGTGCGCGGCGGCCGCGGCGCCGGGACGACCGCGGGCGTCGATTCCGTCGGGAGAAGCCGGCAGGATCCGCTTTCCCGCCGCACCCGATCGGCTTAGGTCTCCTCTCGATGCCGCGCGCCCGCCGAACGGGCGCCGGCCCCGGGAGGAGACCAGACCATGCAGCCGATTCTCGACACCTTCGATGCCCACGCCATTCTGCCGGAGGACGGCCTCGCCGGTGCGCTGGCCGGCCGCGTCTGGCGGCCGGAGCTGAACGGCCCGAGCACCGTCGCGGTGCGGCCGGGCGCCGACGGGCGGCCGGAACTCGTCGACATCACCCGCGCCTTCCCGACCATCCGCGACCTGTGCGAGACGCCCGACCCGGCGAGCGCCCTGCGGGGCGCCGCCGGCGAGACGGTCGGCCCCCTCGACGCGGTGCTCGCCAACACGCCCCCGGACACCCGCGACGCCTCCAAGCCCTGGCTCCTGGCGCCGATCGACCTCCAGGCGGTCAAGGCCGCCGGCGTGACCTTCGCGGTCTCGATGCTGGAGCGGGTGATCGAGGAGCGGGCCCGCGGCAACCCGGACGCCGCGGCGGCGATCCGGGTCGAGGTCGGGCGCCTCGTCGGCAACGACCTGCGCCGGCTGAAGCCCGGCTCGCCCGAGGCGATGGCGCTGAAGAGCGTGCTCGTGGCGCAAGGCGCCTGGAGCCAGTACCTCGAGGTCGGCATCGGCCCCGACGCCGAGATCTTCACCAAGGCGCAGCCGCTCTCCTCCGTCGGCTGCGGCCAGGAGGCGGGCCTGCATCCGGGCTCGCAGTGGAACAACCCGGAGCCGGAAGTGGCTTTGGTGGTCGCCTCCGACCAGCGCATCGTCGGGGCGACGCTCGGCAACGACGTCAACCTGCGCGACTTCGAGGGCCGCTCGGCCCTGCTGCTGGGCAAGGCCAAGGACAACGCCGCCTCCTGCGCGCTCGGGCCGTTCGTGCGCCTGTTCGACGAGGCTTTCAGCCTCGACCATGTCCGCCGCACGGTGGTGAGCCTGGAGGTGACGGGCGAGGACGGGTTCACCCTCGCCGGGACCTCGCCCCTCGCCGAGATCAGCCGCGACCCGGCCGACCTCGTCGCGGCGATGATGGGCGGGACCCACCAGTACCCGGACGGCGCGGTGCTCTTCCTCGGCACGATGTTCGCGCCGGTCGAGGACCGCGGCGCCCCGGGCCAGGGCTTCACCCACAAGGTCGGCGACCGGGTGGTGATCCGCAGCCCGGGCCTCGGGGCGCTGGTCAACCGCATGCGCCACTGCCAGGATTGCGAGCCCTGGACCTTCGGGGCGGCGGCGCTGATGCGCAACCTCGCCGCCCGCGGGCTCCTGAACGGTTGAGAAGCCGTTCATGACGGCGCGGCCGTGACATTCCCGTCACGGAAACCGTAGACGCCATCCCGGACAAGCGTGGCCGGTTGCCAGGATTATAGCATTGGCTATACCTGGCGCCGGAACAGCAGGGGACGTGGGCGATGCGGCGGATGGGCGGAGCGGGGATCGGGGTGGCACTCGGGCTTTGCGCGGGCCTCGCGCAGGCGGCCGACCTGCGCCCTCCCGCCCCTGCCACGCCCACCTTCGTCGACTGGTCCGGCCCCTATCTCGGGATCGAGGGCAGCGCCGGCGCCTCGTTCGGCAATTACCGCTTCGGGCCGAGCACGATCGGCGGCCGGACCATCCCGGCCTTCCAGAGCGGCGACTCGACGCGGCGCTCGGATACCGGCCGCACCGCCACCACGGCGGTCGGCGGGCTGTTCGGCGGCTACAACTGGCAGACGGGGCCGTATCTCTACGGCCTGGAGGCGGACCTCTACGGGGCCAACCTCAAGCGACCGGTGCCCTCGACGGTCGTCGGCTTCGGCTACGAGGATGTCGACCCGCCCTTCAGCGTGATCCGCGGCAAGACCGATCTCTACGGCGCGCTCCGCGCCCGCCTCGGCTATTCGTTCGAAAGCTACCTCGTCTACGCCACCTTCGGGCTCGCCGGGGCCAATGCGCGGGTGCTGGCGACCTATCCGGACCTCGCCACCGGCGCGGTGGCGAGCGCGCGGCGCGACCTGTCGTTCCTCGGCTTCACCCTCGGCGCCGGCGTGCAATACGCCATCACCCCGAACCTCGCGCTCGGCCTCGACTACCGCTACGTCGATCTCGGCCGCTCCGGCCGCTTCGATCTGGGCAGCGTGCCGGGCCTCGGGCCCGTGACGACGCAGGCCGCCTTCTCCTCGCACCAGATGATGGCGCGGCTGTCCTGGTATCCCTACGGCCTGAAGCTGCCGGCGGAGGTGGCCGAGGACGCGCCGGCGAGCCGCGACACCGGCCGCTATTCCTTCCACGGCCAGACCACCTTCGTGACCCAGGGCGTGCCGGGCTTCCGCGCGCCCTATCGCGGCGAGAACAGCCTGGTCCCGAACCAGGTCCAGTCCACCACCACCGCGACCCTGTTCCTCGGCGTGAAGCTGACCGACAGCACGGAGCTCTACTACAACCCGGAATTCTCCCAGGGCTTCGGCCTGTCGCGCACGCTCGGCGTCGCCGGCTTCGTCAACGGCGAGGCCCAGAAGGCCGGCGCGCCGTTCCCCAAGCTGCGCTCGAACCGCTACTTCGTCCGCCAGACCTTCGGCCTCGGCGGCGCGACGGAGGACGTGCCGGACGGCGTCAACCAGGTGGCGATGACCCGCGATATCGAGCGGGTCACGGTGGTGGCCGGCAAGTTCGCGCTGGGCGACTTCTTCGACGGCAACGTCTACGCCCACGACCCGCGGGTCGACTTCATGAACTGGTCGATCTGGGGCTCCTCGGCCTGGGACTTCCCGGCGAACCTCCCCGGATTCACCCAAGGCGTGATGGTCGAGTACAACAGGCCGGAATTCGCCATCCGGGCCGCCTACACCCAGGTGCCCAAGCAGCCCTCGAACGACGTGCTCGACCCGCGGGTGTTCGAGCGCGCCGGCACCAACATCGAGTTCGAGGAGCGCCACGTCCTGCCCGGGCTGGAGCAGCCGGGCAAGCTGCGCATCGGCCTGTTCAGCAATGTCGGCAACACCGCCAATTACCGCCAGGTGGTCGATCTGACCCAGAGCGGGCTCTACGACGACATCAACGACGCGGCGGCCGCGACGCGCCGGCCCCGGCGCAAGACCGGCGCCTACATCAACCTGGAGCAGGCGCTGACGCCGGATCTCGGCCTGTTCGCCCGGGCCAGCGTCTCCGACGGGCGCAACGAGAGCCTGTCCTTCACCGACATCGACCGCAGCCTGTCGGGCGGGTTCTCGCTCAAGGGCACCGCCTGGGAGCGGCCCAGCGACACGCTCGGCATCGGCGCGGCGATCAACGGCCTGTCGCCGTCGCACCGGGCGTTCTTCGCGAACGGGGGCCTCGGCCTGCTGATCGGCGACGGGCGCCTGAACTACGGGACGGAGCGCGCCCTCGAGACCTACTACGCGCTCAGCCTCACCAAGGCGGTGACGGTGTCGTTCAACTATCAGCTGGTGGTGAACCCCGCCTATAACCGCGACCGCGGCCCCGCCAACTTCTTCGGCACCCGCCTGCACGCGGACTTCTAAAGGCCTGCACCTTTCGGGGGATGAAGCCGCGGGCAGTCGACCCCGTCCTGCCGCCGCGCGGGACCCGGTCCTCGTCCGAGCCCGTTGCGGAGCGCCGGGCCGCTCCAGCTCGTCGATCACGACATGCAGCAGGTTTCCTTCTCCCGAGCCGGACGAGGACACCGGGGACGAAGATTCCGCGCGGGGGTCGTGACGGCCCGGACCAGACCTCGACCGTCAAGCTCGCGGCGAATCGGCCTGAGCTCACCTGCACGAGCGCTCACCCCCGCTCCCGAATGCTGCCGCGCGCAGGAGAGCGGGCGTGTTTCGCTGCGATGCCGGCATCGCCGGGTGTCCGAATACTCCGCCTCGTCGCATGCGGACAGTCTGCCGATCCGCGCCGCACACCCTGCATCATCGACGATCGACGATCCCGCAGCCCGGACCGCCCTACTAACAAAGGATGCACTGCATCTTGCCCACGATCTTTCTAGATTGCGGCTGCCGAGGACGAGCAAAACGCCCGCACGTGTCGGACACCTGCTTGAACACCTTCGCTCGCCGAGAGCGAAAATCCGCACTCATGGCAGGACGACGACAACGGGCCGTCATTCGAGGGCGCGAACCATGCAACCTGCTATGACCGGGCAGACGACGGCCGCGGGCTATCGGCCCGACATCGACGGCCTGCGCGCCGTCGCCGTGCTGGCAGTGATCCTCTACCATGTCGGCGCGCCCTGGATGCCGGGCGGCTTCGTCGGGGTCGACGTGTTCTTCGTCATCTCCGGCTACGTCATCACCCGCGGGCTGATGCGGGAGGCCGCCGGCGGCAGGATCGGCCTCGCGGATTTCTACGCGCGGCGCATCCGGCGCATCCTGCCGGCCCTGGTCGCGACCCTCGTCCTGACCTCGCTGGCGGCGTACTGGATCCTGCTGCCGCCGCAGCTCGAGGAATACGCCGGCAGCGCGGCGGCCTCGGCCCTGTCGGTGGCGAACCTGTATTTCTGGCGCGCCTCGGGCTATTTCGACGCCGCGGCACTGTACCGGCCGCTGCTGCACACCTGGTCGCTCTCGGTCGAGGAGCAGTTCTACTTCGTCCTGCCGGTGTCGCTGCTGTTGCTGGTGCGCCTGCGGGTGCGACGGCTCTGGCTGCCCTTCGCGGCGATCGCCCTCCTCTCGTTCGGCTTGAGCCTCTATGCCGGCCGCCACGCGCCGACGGCGAATTTCTACCTGCTGCCGACCCGGGCCTGGGAACTCCTCGTCGGCACCCTGCTGGCGATGGCGCCGCACGCCGCGACGCGCCCGCTGCCGGCGCGTCTCCGCCACCCGGTCCTGCGTCAGCTCGCCGGCCTCGCCGGGCTCGCGGGCATCCTGGCGCCGTCCCTGCTCTACACCGAGGCCACGCCCTTCCCCGGCGCGGGCGCCCTGCCGCCCTGCCTCGGCGCCGCCCTGCTGATCCGCCTCGGCGAGACGCAGGGCCCCCGCGCGGCGGCGACCCGCCTGCTGGCGCTCCCTCCCCTCGTCGCCGTCGGGCTGATCTCCTACTCGGCCTATCTGGTGCACTGGCCGCTGATCGTGCTCGGCCGGATCGCCCTGATGCGCGACTTCACCACCCCCGAGACGGTCGCGGTGATTGCCGCGACGCTCGTCCTCGCCACCCTGTCGTACCGCTTCGTCGAGCAGCCCTTCCGGCGGCCGCACCTGCCGGTGCGATCGCAGCCGCGACGGCTCGGCCCGGTCTTCGCCTCGGGCCTCCTCGCCACCCTGGCGATGGCGGGCCTCGGCTGGGCCGGGGTGGCGAGCGGCGGCCTGCCCGGCCGCTTCCCGGATTTCCGCCTTCGGTCGATCCCCGGCACCGAGACCTGGAACCACCGCACCTGCTTCCTGTTCGCCGACCAGACCTGGCAGGCCTGGGACCTGGAGGGCTGCACCCGCACCGCGGCCGGGGACGGCATGGCGGGGAACGACCGCGTGCTGCTGTGGGGCGACAGCTTCGCGGCGCATTACGTGCCGGGCCTGATCCGCCACGCCGATCGGCTGCCCGGCCGCCTCGTCCAGTACACGGCGGCCGGGTGCCAGCCGACTTTGGGCACCGCCTCGCACGTCGTGCCGCATTGCCGCGCCTTCAACGACAACGCCCTGGCGCTGATCCGCCGGCTCGGGATCCGCCACGTGGTGCTGGCGGCCCGCTGGGGCGCGCAGCGCGACCGCTCCGTGCCCGAGCGCCTGCGCGAGACGGTGGCGCAGATCGCTGCCCTCGGGGCCCGCGTCCACGTCGTCGGGCAATCGCCGGAATTCCCTCTCGACCCGGCCTTCATGGCCTATCACCAGCGCCACGACCCGCCGGACGCCGCCGGCCGCTGGCGCCCGGTCGAGACCGGCTCCCTGAACGAGGCCCTGCGGGCGGCGCTGCCGGCGGGCGCGACCTTCGTCGATCCGCGCGCCGCCCTCTGCGCGGGCGACACCTGCCCCTATGCCCAGGGCGATACGTTCCTCTACGCCGATTCCGGCCACTTCTCCTCGGCCGGAGCGGCGCTCGCGGTCGAGCGCCTCCTCGCGGCCGGGCTGCTCGCCCCGGCCCGCTCCGCCGCGGCCGTCCCGTGACCTAAGCAGATTTCGCAAAAGTGGCCGCCGGTTTTGCGACAAAAATCTGCGACAAAACAAGAAGCTAAGCGGGCGAAGCGTTGGCCTGCCAACGCAAGTCTGCTTAGGATCACGAACGGGCGACGGCGACCGCGCCGTCGTCGAGGACGAGGAAGCGGATGCCCGCGCCGCGCAGGGCCGCGATCGCCTTGTGGCGGGAGCGGGCGCCGTTGCCCTCGGCATCCTCCTCGAGGCGCCGCACCGTCGAGAGCGACAGGCCGCTCGCCTCCGCCAGGGTGGTCATCGACCAGTCGAGCAGCGCCCGGGCGGCGCGCAGGTGGTGGCCCGCCACCGCCTGCTCCAGGCCCTCGCGCAGGGGCTCGGGCGCCATCAGGGGGGCGGCGAGGGCGGCGGGGTAGACGAGACCGTGGCGCTCGACCAGGCGGCCGCGCTCGTCGTGGACCGGAACGGACAGCACCCGGTACCGCTCGGGCTGACGGTTGCGGTGGTGGAGCAGCGGCGCGGCGTGGAACACGCCTCCGGCGGCGCGGCGCGCGACGCTCTCGCGGAACGCCGCGCGCTCCTCCGGCACCACGTCGGCGAAGGGATCGGCGTCGAGCTCCTCGATCGGGCGTCCGGCGAATTGCGCCGCCTCGGGCGGGAAGCGGAAGCGCCCGTCGAGGTCGACGGGGACGAACAGCATGCGGGTCGCGGCGAACCAGGCGCTGCGCTGGCGCTGGTCGATCCGGCGCAGCCGCAGCAGGGCCGCCGAGTCGGTCACGTCGAGGACGAGGCCCGCGGCCGCCCGCGGCCGGCCCTCCGCGGTCAGGTGCATCTCGGTGCGCATCGTGAGCGTGCGCAGGGTCCCGTCCGGCCGCACGATCCGGATCTGGCGCTCGGGCAGGGCGTGGCCCTGAACCAGGTCGGCGGCGCTCGCCAGGTTGGGTCGGTCGTCGGGATGGACGAGCGCGGTGAGCAGGTCGTAGCTCGGCCGCGTCCGCGCGGGGTCGAGCCCGAGCAGGCGAAACAGGCCGGGCGACCAGGTCTGCCGGTCGGAGGCGAAGAGCCAGGCCCAGCTTCCGGTCAGGCCGGCCGTCTCGGTCAGCCGGAGGAAATCGGCGGGCGCGAAGAACGGATCGGGCGCCCGCATCGCCTGTCGCCGCATCGGGTCCTGCCGCATGGATCCTCGCCGGGTCTGTCCCCGCCCGATGGCTCGCCGCTTCACCGCGCCGTCGCCCGCAGGAATAAATACAGGCCATGCCGCCCCGCGGGGCAAGACCGCCCGGCTTGGACTGTCGTCGCAGACGTGGCCTCGCGGACCTGGCCTCGCAAACCTGGCCTGTGGCATCGACGCTTCGCCTGCGGCGGCAGGCTTCGTGGCGGCCGATGCGGCCCGTGATAGCAGACAGGTCCTCATGGCATGACACCCGCGGCCGCGGATTGTGTAGCCTGACGGCAACGAACCGATGGGACGCAGCGCCCGCGCAAGCGCCGCGCCAGGATGGAGACGCCCGATGACCGAGACCGACGCACTCCAGCACCCCGAGATCCGCGAGGAGGTCGCCAAGCTCTGCGCCCGTTTTCCCGACGAGTACTGGCGCCGGCTCGATACTGATCGCGCCTACCCGACCGACTTCGTGAATGCGCTGACCGAATCCGGCTACCTCTCGGTGCTGATCCCGGAGGAGTATGGCGGCTCCGGCCTGCCGCTCTCGGCCGCCGCCGCGATCCTGGAGGAGGTGCAGCGCTCCGGCTGCAACGGTGCCGCCTGCCACGCCCAGATGTACACGATGGGCACGGTGCTGCGGCACGGCACGCCGGCGCAGAAGGAGCGCTACCTGCCCGAGATCGCCGCCGGGCGCCTGCGGCTCCAGGCCTTCGGCGTCACCGAGCCGACGAGCGGCACCGACACCACGGCTTTGCGCACCACCGCGCGGCGCGAGGGCGGCAAGTTCGTCGTCAACGGCCAGAAGATCTGGACCAGCCGGGCCGAGCATTCCGACCTGATGCTGCTCCTTGCCCGCACCACGCCCCGCGACCAGGTCGCGAAGAAGACCGACGGGCTCTCCACCTTCATCGTCGACATGCGGGAGGCGCTCGGGCGCGGCCTGACCATCCGGCCGATCCGCACGATGATGAACCACAATTCCTGCGAGGTCTTTTTCGACAACATGGAGGTGCCGGCCGAGAACCTGGTCGGCGAGGAGGGCAAGGGCTTCCGCTACATCCTGTCGGGCATGAACGCCGAGCGGCTGCTCATCGCCGCCGAGTGCATCGGCGACGCCAAGTGGTTCATCGCCAAGGCGTCGGCTTACGCCCGCGAGCGCCAGGTCTTCGGTCGGCCGATCGGCCAGAACCAGGGCATCCAGTTCCCGATCGCCAAGGCCTACGCCAACATGCGCGCCGCCGAGCTGATGGTGCAGGAGGGGCTTCGCCTCTACGAGGCCGGGGCGAATCCCGGGGCGGAGGCCAACATGGCCAAGATGCTCGCCGCCGACGCCTCGTTCGAGGCGGCCAATGCCTGCATCCAGACCTTCGGCGGCTTCGGCTTCGCCGAGGAATACGACGTCGAGCGCAAGTTCCGCGAGACCCGGCTCTACCAGGTGGCGCCGATCTCCACCAACCTGATCCTGTCGTACATCGCCGAGCACGTGCTCGGCATGCCGCGGTCGTACTGATCGATCGGCGCCGCCGGGCTCATCGTCCGAGAAAAAAGCCCGGTGGCGCCGGAGCGGGGATCCGGCCATAGGGGCAAACCATGACCCCGGACCTCGCCCCGCTGCTGTTCCTGCCCGGCCTCCTCAACGACGCCGTGCTGTGGCGCGCGCCGATCGACGCGCTCGCCGACAGGGCCGCCGCCGCGGTGGCGGACCTGACCCTCGACGACAACGTCGCGGCGATGGCGCGGCGGACGCTTGCCGCCGCGCCGCCGCGCTTCGGCCTCGTCGCCCTGTCGATGGGCGGCTACGTCGCCTTCGAGATCCTGCGCCAAGCGCCCGAGCGCGTCACCCGGCTCGCCCTGTTCGACACCGCTGCCGGTCCGGAGAACGAGGAGCGCGCCGCCACGCGGCGCCAGGGCATGGATCAGCTCAAGGTCGGTCGCTTCGCCGGAGTCACGACGCGCCTGCTGCCGCGGCTCGTCCACGCCTCGCACGTGCACGGGCCGGTGGGCGAGGCCGTGAAGGCGATGGCCGAGCGGGTCGGCGGCGCCGCCTTCCTGCGCCAGCAGCGCGCGATCCTCGACCGGCCCGACAGCCGCTCGGTCCTGGCGACGATCCGGGTGCCGACCCTGGTGGCGGTGGGCGCCGACGACGTGCTGACGCCCCCGGCCCTCGCCCGCGAGATCCATCAGGGCATCGCCGGCGCGCACCTGCACGTCCTGCCCGCATGCGGGCATCTGCCGCCCCTGGAGCGGCCCGACGAGACGAGCGCGCTGCTGCGGGAGTGGCTGGCGGCCTGAGGCGCGGGGTCCGGCTCGGCCGACCGTCTCTCCCGGGCCGGCCTCAGCGGTTCCCCGCCGCGGGCCCGCCCGCGGTGCCGCCGGAGCCGGGCGGGCCCGCGGTCGGGCTGCCGCCGATCCATACGCCCGGATTGGTCCCGGGCACGGAATTGCCGCTCGGGTTGCCCGGCAGAGTGGTGGTCGGGCGCGAGGCGGGCGGCTTCGTCCCGGTGCCGGGGCCCGGCGCGCCGACGGCGTCGCTCGCCGGCGGCACCCGGGCGGTCTGGGCCTCGGCGGCGCCGAGGGCGCCCAGCGTGAGGGCGAGCGCGAGAGTGAGTCTGATCATCGGCCTGTCCGTGCGGAAGCGGTCGGCCGTCAACACCCGGGCGCCGCCCGGGTTCGGCGAAGCCCGGGACTTCGCGGCGCGGCCGTCCCGGGATCGTCCTGTCCGCGAGCAACGAGGCCGGCCACAGGCTCGTGTCGCGCAAGACGCCGCCTCGGCGATCCCTCGCGCGGGATGAACCGGAACCAGCCGGCGCATCGCCGCCGATCCGTAGCAACGACGACGCCAGGCGTGCAAATTTTCCTACATTCAGAACTAAATTGACGTCATCCGCACCCGCTTTACCGAATGTTTATCGCGAGATGAGCAGTTTATGTCCGGTCACCAAGGCAGGGCGATGGCAATCAGACTCTCTCACGCGCTGGGCGGATTGATCGCCCTGCTCGCCTTCGGCCTTCTGACGCAGGGGATCTTGAGCGTAACGCAGCTGCGCCGCGTCAATGCCCAGGCCCTGGAGATCTCCGAGAACTGGCTGCCGAGCGTGCGCGACCTCGGCGAGCTCAAGTACAAGGTCACGCGCCTGCGCCTGGTCGATGCCCGCTACGTCACGGCGATCGAACCCGTGGTGGAGCTCGACGCCGTCTCGAGCCGGCGCCTCGACGACGTGGAGGCCGTGGCGCGCCGCTACGAGCCGCTGATCTCCAGCGACGAGGAGCGGACCCTCTGGACCGCGTTCCGGCAACACTGGGCGGAGTACCTAGCCACCCGCGACCGGATCGTCGCCGCCGCCCGGGAGCGGAACACGGCCGCGCTCAACGCCCTCTTCCAGGCCTCGCGCCGGCCGTTCGACGCGGCGTTGGACCGCCTCGACCACGGCGCGGCGCTGAACATGGCCGGCAGCGACCGGGCGCGGCACGAGGCCGCGACCCTCTATTCCGACGCCCTCCGGCTGACCGGCCTGCTCTGCGCCGTGGCGCTCGTCATCGGCCTCGCCGGCGTCGCCTCCATCGTCGTCGCCGTGGTGCGGCCGATCGAGCGCCTGGTCCGGCGGATGCACGGCCTGGCCGCCGGCGACCTCGCCGCGCCGGTGCCCCATCTCGGCCGCGGCGACGAGGTCGGCGCCATCGCGGGCGGGATCGAGGCATCCCGCGCGAACATGGTCCGGATGCGGCAGCTGGAGGAGGAGACGGCACTGGCGCGGGCCTCAGCCGAGGAGCAGCGCAAGGCCGGCATGCGCCAGATGGCCGATGGGTTCGAGGCGGCAGTCGGCGGCATCGTCACCCTGGTCTCGTCGGCGGCCACGGAGCTGCAGGCCACGGCCGAGCAGATGAGCGGGACCGCGGCCGACACCGCCGCGCGATCTGGCACGGTCGCCGCCGCGGCGGAGGAGGCCGCCGCGAACGTGACCACCGTGGCGGCGGCGACCGAGCAGCTCGGCGCGTCGGTGGCCGAGATCGGCCGGCAGGTCCAGGGCTCGACCGGCCTCGCCCGGCACGCCGTCGCCGAGGCCGACGAGACCGCGCAACTCGTCGGGGTGATGCAGACCGCGTCGGGACGGATCGGCGAGATGGTCGGCCTGATCGCCACGATCGCGCGGCAGACCAACCTCCTGGCGCTCAACGCCACGATCGAGGCCGCCCGCGCCGGCGAGGCCGGCCGTGGCTTCGCGGTGGTCGCCGCGGAGGTGAAGGGGCTGGCCGACCAGACCGCACGGGCCACCGAGGCGATCACCGGTCAGATCGGCGAGATCCAGGGGGTGACCGATCAGGCCGTCGCGGCGATCGGCACGATTGCCGGGCGCATCCGCGAGATCGACGCGGTGACGGCGGGCATCGCCAGCGCGGTCGAGCAGCAGGGGGCGGCGACGCGGGAGATCGTGCGCAACGTCGCCGAGGCCGCGACCGGCGCCGGCGCGGTGACGCACACCATCGCGGGGGTGGCGCAGGCCTCCGAGGAGACGGGCGCGGCAGCCCATCAGGTGCTCGCCTCGTCCGCGGACCTGTCGCGGCAATCTGAGCACCTCTCGGCGGAGGTGCACCGCTTCCTCGCCACGGTGCGGGCGGCCTGAGCGGCGACCCGCGCCGGCGTCAGATCGCCCCCTCCGCCACGTCGCACACTAGGCCCGGCACCTCGCCGGGCCTTTCCCTCGACCGGCTTCATAGACTTGAAGCCGGCTTCGCTGCGCAAGACGATCTTGGACGTTCATGCAGTCAGCTCAGGCTTCACCAGTCTTCCTAGAGTAGCGCCCGATCACGTTGCAATTGGGCACCGCTCTAGATTCGTGATTTTGCTGCATTTCTTTCGCCCAACCGGAGGTCACTTGGTCGGAAAATGCTCTAGAGAGCCCATGTGACTGGCAAGACAGTCTGAACACACTCAATGATCATTCTTGTATCTGCTGCACGACCCCAAATGGTGTTGAGGGTGCGATTTCTTTGAGACTCAATCAAACAAGCTCTCGAAAAACTCACATTTCCGCCGCAAAATATCGCGATCAAAATATCGCCATAGAGATTAAATCAGTCAGATGAAACTCCCAAAAGCAGCAATATCGTACACGGGCGTGATTTTATGCGTACTTTACGCAACGATCACAATTTTGTGCACCGTGATAGCTTTCGCAGCGGCATCCGATCCGAAGGGCGCTTTCGTCTTTCTGCAATTGCCACTTATCCCCATGATGGCACTTCTCGACAGCGTCGGCATGTCGCAATTTTTGCGAAACATCAGCTGGCTCTCTGCTTACGTCATATTCGTTCCAGCGACCATCAGCATTCTCTACATCATGGGATATGTCCTAGGCTCGATTGTCAAATTCATCTTTCGGTAAAGTCGTCGCCGGAATGTGCCTCACGCCCTGCCCTCCGCCACGTCCCGCATCAGCCCCGGCACCTCGCCGGGCAGCTCGCGGGCCAGGAAGCCGATCGGACCGCCCCTCTGCGCCAGGCGCCGCCCCGCCTCGCCGTGGAGGAAGACGCCCCAGGCCGCGGCCTCGGCCGGCGGGGTTCCGCGGGCGAGCAGCCCGACGATGATCCCGGCGAGCACGTCGCCCGAGCCCGAGGTGGCCAGCCCGGCGCCGCCGCCGCGATAGTGCCGGACGTCGCCGGCCGGATCGACGATCCAGGTCTCGGCCCCCTTCATCACCACGACGGCGCCGAGGAGCTCGACGGCCCGGCGTGCCGCCGCGAGCGGATCGGCCTCGACGGCGTCGCGCTCCCAGCCGAGGCAGCGGGCCATCTCACCGGCATGCGGCGTGATCACCACCCGGCCCCCGCGGGCGCGCACCGCGTCGGCCTGCTCGCACAGCCCGTCGATGCTCGCCGCGTCGAGGACGAAGGGTCCGTCCGCCGGGCCGGTCAGGAGGGCGGCGGTCAGCGCCCGGGTCGGCTCGCCCGAGGCCATGCCGGCACCGATCAGGATCGCGGCGGCCCGCTCGGTGCGCGGCAGCAGCACCGCGGCGGCTTGCGCGTGGTCGACATGGCCGCCCTCCCCCTCCGGCAGGCGCACCACCAGGGCCTCCGGCACCGCGAGCGCGGCGTGCGGCGCCGTGCTCGCGGCGATCGACATCTGCAGCTTGCCGGCGCCGGCCCGGAGCGCCGCGGTGCCGGCCAGGATCGCCGCACCCGGCACCTCGACCGAGCCGGCGATGACGAGGGCGCTGCCGCGCGCCTCCTTGCTGCCGCCCGACGGGTCCGGCAGGGGCAGGCCGCGCAGGGCCTCGGCGGTGATCTCAGTTGTCATCGGGCGGCTCCCGTCGCGTCCGGCTCGGCCGTCACCGGGGCGCCGGCCCGGGTCAGCGGCGCGACGAAGTTGTAGCGCTGCAGCACGAGCTTGCCGCTGCTGCCCAGGCTCGGGTCGAAGGCGTATTCGGTGACCGAGCAGTTCGCGACGTCGCCCTCGCGGTCTACGCCCAGAATCTCGTCCTCGGTCATCCCTTCGAGCAGGTAGCGCAGGCACAGCACCACGACCTGGTGGCCCACCACCAGCACGCGCCGGCCGCCGTAGTGCAGCGAGACCGTGTCGAGGGCGCTGCGCAGCCGCAGGATCACGTCGCACCAGCTCTCCCCGCCCGGCGGCCGGTGGTAGAACTTGCCGAGGAGGCGGCGCAGCTCGGCCTGCTCGGGATGGAGCTGGGTGATGCCCTCGCGGGTGAGCCGGTCGAGGATGCCGAATTCCTTCTCGCGCAGGCGCTCGTCGGCGACGTAGTCGAGCAGGGGATCGGCGACGCCGCCGGCGTCGCGGATCAGCCGGGCGGTGGATTCGGCCCGGCGGTAGGGCGAGGTCAGCACCACGTCGGGCCGCTCCGACAGCGGTTTCTCGGCGAACCACCGCCCGACCGCCGCGGCCTGGCGCTCGCCCAGCGGGCTCAGCGGCACGTCGACGTCGCGCTCGGCGATGTCGATATGGGTGTGTCCCGCCGCGTCCGCGGCGTCCCGGGCGACGTTGCCGGCGCTCTCGCCGTGCCGCACGATCCAGATCCGGTCCGGCCAGCGCTGCTGCATGGACATAACCCCCCTCAAGCCTCGGGGAGGTAGCGGAGGCGGGGCGCTCCGCAAGCGCCCGCGGCCTGCGGCGTCTTTCGCCCGCGGCCTGCGGCGTCGTCATGCGCGGGGAGACCGCCGGTCGCGGCGGTCTCCCCGCTCCCCGTCCCGGCGGGATCAGCGCCGGAGCGAGGGCATCAGACGGTCTCGGCGGCCGCCAGGGTGACCTCGTCGCACAGGCAGACCTCCTCGTGCGCCGGATCGAGGCCGTACGCCGTCCCGACCTCGGACGGGTCGCCCGACCACATCGCCGCCCGGTCGCCGAACAGGTTGGTGCCGTCGGCCAGAACCTCCGTCGGCGCGAGGGCCGGCGTGCCGCCCTCCGCCTCCGCGACGGGGCCCGTGGTGCCGGTCTCCTGCGCGTCCGATGAGCCGAGGATCAGGGCCTGGTCGGCCGCCGCGTCCGGCTCGCGGCAGGGCGCTGCCTCGTCGTCGACGGGCGCCAACGGCATCAGCGGCTGCGGCGCGACCGTGGTGCCGACCTCCGAGGCCGAGGCGCCGACGTCGCGCATGGTCGGGCGGAACAGGCTCGGCGGTGCCGTGTCGGGGGCGACCGAGACCGAGACGCCGTCCTCGCCGACGGCGATGCTGCCCGCCCCCGCGTCGCCGGCATCGGCCGCCGCGACCTCGGGCTCGCCTTCCGGCGTACCACTTTGGGTGAGTTCGCTGGACACTCTTCATCCTCCAATATCATGATGATCGATTGCTTTTTGTGAAATTTTACATTGGTTTAACCGTAATTCATTAACATATTTAAGTCGTACTGCGGCGCGAAGACTGCTGCAGTTTTAATATTGTCCTTAATTTGCGCAAAAGCCTATTTAGATGATGGCAACAGGTCTAACGCGCTCAGGGTCATTCCGGGGCCGCGTAGCGGAGCCCGAAATCCAGAGCCGCTGACGTCTCGGAAGAGGGCGAACGACGTTTCGCTTCCATCTGCATGACCTGCGTGCCTGGATTCCGGGCTCCGCTTTCCCGGCCCCGGAATGACCCGGCGGGTATCAATACTGTCGGGTGAACCGAGCAGGCTCCGAGCCTGCGCGCAACGGCGTCGCGGGGCGACGACAGGACCGAGCGATCCGCCGGCTCCCGTATCGTCGCCACGGGATGCGGGCTGTCGGGCGCTCCCCTCACCACACGCGGGTGAGGATGCCGTCGAAGATCGCGTCGGCCGAGACGAGCGGGAGGCGGTGGTGCCGCGCCGTCGCGGCGAGCAACCGGTCGAACGGGTCGCGGTGGGCCCAGTCCATCAGGCCGGCCGCGACGCAGATGTCCGGATCGAGCGCGATCGCCAGGCCGCCCTGCTGGCCGAGGAGCCCGGCCAGTCGCGCGACATGGGGCTCCATCCCGGGCCACTTGCCGATCCGAACCTTCCGGGCGATCTCGAAGAAGCTGATCGGGCTGACGAAGACCCGCTCCGCCGCCGTGATCGCCGCGGTGGCCCGGCTCGACAGGCGCTCGTCCCCGGACAGGCTCCAGACCCAGGCATGCGTGTCGAGCAGGACCGACGTCACCGGTCCCCTTCCCAGAGATCCAGCTCGTCGTCGGGCATCGGCTCGAAGAAATCAGGACCGTGCCCGAGCTCGCCCTCCAGCGGGCCGATCTTGAACGGCTGCTGGGGAATCGGCACCAGGCGGACAACCGGCTTGCGCCCCTTGGCGATCACGACGTCCTCGCCGCCGAGCGCGGCCTCGATGAGCTTCGAGAGATGGGTCTTGGCCGCGTGGACGGTGACCTGCCTCATGCCGGGGATCCTGATCCGCGAGCAGGCTCTTATCGAAGGCTTGAGTTGGTCAAGTTAGCTGATCATGGACCGGCCCACATGCCGGCGGATCGCCGCGAAGGATCGCCGCCCCCTGCACCGATCTGGCCAAGCTCTTGCAAGCTGCGACAGGCGCGGCGGGGTTCCGGACCCCGCCGAAATCTGTGAGAACAAGCGGCAGCCGGCGGGACAGCCGGGGCCGGGGCG
Source organism: Methylobacterium sp. 17Sr1-1 (assembly GCF_003173775.1). NCBI lineage: Bacteria > Pseudomonadati > Pseudomonadota > Alphaproteobacteria > Hyphomicrobiales > Methylobacteriaceae > Methylobacterium > Methylobacterium sp. 17Sr1-1. Next base: position 6,523,073 of record NZ_CP029552.1, read on the forward strand.
GGGCAGGCACCTCATGCAGGACGATCGGCGGCCGATCGCCAACGACGCGCGGCTGGCGGCGATCCGCCACGTGCTCACCGTCAACGGCCGGAGCGTGGCGGTGGAGGCCGCCCCCGGCACCCGCCTCCTCTACGTCCTGCGCAACGACCTGGAACTGAACGGACCGAAATACGGCTGCGGCCTCGGCCAGTGTGGCAGCTGCACGGTGCTGGTCGACGGCCGGGCCCTGCGCTCCTGCGCGATTCCGCTGCGCGCCGCGGTCGGGCGGCGGATCACCACCCTGGAGGGGCTGGCGCAGGGCGGGCGGCTGCACCCGGTGCAGGAGACCTTCATCGCCGAGAACGCCGCGCAATGCGGCTACTGCCTGAACGGCATGATCATGACCACCGTGGCGCTCCTGTCGGCCAATCCCGACCCGAGCGAGGCCGAGATCCGAGCCAGCCTCCAGAACAACCTGTGCCGCTGCGGCACCCATATCGAGATCCTGCGCGCCGTGCAGGCCGCAGCATCGCGGATGCGGACCGACGCACAATCCCGATCCCTGGGAGACGAGGCATGACCCGGGAGCCCGCAAGCGACCGTCGCCACTGGCAGGAGGCGGACGACCTGCTGCTGGTCTACCGCGAGACGATGGGCCGCCCGCCCCGCCTCGGCGATGCGCCGGGTGCGGCGCTGGCGGTGGGGCCGCAGCGCGCGCTCTACCTCGCGGTCGATGCCGAGGGCCGGGTCACCGCCTTCAACGGCCACGTCGATCTCGGCACCGGCATCCGTACCGCTCTGGCCCAGATCGTCGCCGAGGAGCTGGACGTGCCGCTCGCCCACGTGGCGATGGAGCTCGGCAGCACCGCCACCGCCCCCGACCAGGGCGGCACCATCGCGAGCGAGACGATCCAGATCGCCGCCATTCCCCTGCGCCTGGCCGCCGCCACCGCCCGCCGCCACCTCGTCGAGGCGGCCTCGCGCCGGCTCAACCGCGGCGTCGCGGAACTCGTCGTCGAGGCCGGCACCGTCCGGGTCGCGGCGGAGCCGGACCTGAGCATCGCTTACGGCGCGCTGGTGCGGGGAAGCCGCACCGAGGTGACCCTCGATCCCGATGCGGCGGTGAAGCCGGTGGCGGAGTACACCCTCGTCGGCCGGCCGGTGCCGCGGGTCGACATCCCGGACAAGGCCGTCGGCGCCTGGACCTACGTCCATGACGTGCGGGTGCCCGGCATGGTGCATGGCCGCGTGGTCCGGCCGCCCTGTGCCGGGGTCGACACGGGTCTGGGCGGGATGCTGGTCTCGGTGGACGAAGCCTCGGTCGCCCATATCCCGGGCCTCATCGCGGTGGTCGTCGTCGGGGACTTCGTCGGCGTGGTCGCCGCGCGCGAGGAGAACGCGGCGGAAGCCGCGCGCTGCCTGTCCGTGACCTGGCGGCCCGGAGAAGACCTCCCCGACCTCAACCGGCCCGAGGCGCCCTTGCGCGCCAACCCCGCCACGGCGCGCAGGCTCCTCGACCGCGGCGACGTCGAGCGGGCGCTGACCCACGCCGAGGCGCGGCTCGACCGGACCTATGTCTGGCCCTACCAGATGCACGGCTCGATCGGCCCGTCCTGCGCCGTGGCCGAGTTCCGTGACGGCGATCTCGTGGTGTGGTCCGGCACCCAGAACCCGCACGTCCTGCAAAGCGACCTCGCGCTCCTCCTCGACCTGCCCGAGGAGCGGATCGCGATCGAGCGCCACGAGGCGGCGGGCTGCTACGGCCGCAACTGCGCCGACGACGTCGCGGCCGACGCCGCTCTCCTCGCCCGGGCGGTCGGCCGGCCGGTGCGGGTGCAGCTCACCCGCGAGCAGGAGCATGCCTGGGAGCCGAAGGGCGCGGCGCAGGTGATGGACGTGCGCGGCGGCCTCGATGCCGAGGGCGGACCGGCGGCCTACGATTTCGAGACCCGCTACCCCTCGAACGGCGCGCCGACGCTCGCGCTGATCCTCACCGGCAAGGTGTCGGCGACGCCGGCGACCTACCCGATGGGCGACCGCACGGCGGTGCCGCCTTACGCCTTCGGCCACGCCCGGGTGACGGTGCACGACATGCCGCCGATCGCCCGCGCCTCCTGGATGCGCGGCGTCTCGGCCCTGCCCAACACCTTCGCGCACGAATCATACATCGACGAACTCGCCACTGCCGCCGGCGTCGACCCGATCGCGTACCGCCTCCGCTACCTGGGCGATCCCCGCGCCGCCGACCTCGTCCGGGCGGTGGCCGAGCGGGCGGCCTGGGTGCCGCACACGGTGCCCGGCACCCATGGCGGATCCGGCGACATCCTCTACGGGCGGGGCTTCGCCTACGCGGTCTACGTCCACGGGCCGTTCCCCGGAAAGGCCGCGGCCTGGGCCGCCTGGGTGGCGGACGTGGCGGTCAACCGGGTCACCGGCGAGGTCGCGGTGACCCGGGTGGTGGTGGGCCAGGATTCCGGGCTGATGATCAACCCCGACGGGGTGCGCCACCAGATCCACGGCAACGTCATCCAGTCGACGAGCCGGGTCCTCAAGGAATCGGTCGGCTTCGACGCCACCGGGGTGACGAGCCGCGAGTGGGGCAGCTACCCGATCCTCGCCTTCCCGCAGGTCCCCGAGATCGACGTGCTGATGCTGCCGCGCCAGGACCAGCCGCCGCTCGGGGCCGGTGAATCCGCCTCGGTGCCGAGTGCCGCAGCGATCACCAACGCGCTGTTCGACGCCACCGGGATCCGCTTCCGCGAACTCCCGCTCACGGCCGAGGCCGTCCGCGCCGCCCTCAACCCGCCGCGGATCGCCGGGCCCGACAATCCCGCGCCGCGCCGCCGCCGCGGCGTCCTCGCCGGCCTGTTCGGGGCCGGCGCCGGGGCGCTCGCGCTCGCCACCACCCTCCTGCCCTGGCGCCCGGCCTATCCGTCGATCGAGCGGCCGGACCCGGCGGCCTATTCCGCCGCCACCATCGCGCAAGGGCGCCTCGTCGCGGCGGCGGGCGCCTGCCTCGTCTGCCATGTCGGGCCCGACGGCCGGTCCTTCGCCGGCGGGCGCGGGCTGGAGACGCCGTTCGGCCTCGTCTACGCCTCGAACATCACGCCGGATGTGGAAAGCGGCATCGGCGCCTGGTCCTACCCCGCCTTCGCGCGGGCGATGCGCGAGGGCGTGTCGCGGGACGGGCACCACCTCTACCCGGCCCATCCCTATACCAGCTTCGCCGGCGTCTCGGAGCGCGACCTGCAGGCGCTCTACGCCTACCTGATGGCGCAAGGACCGGTGGCGGCGACGGTTCCCGAGACCGCCTTGCGGGCTCCGTTCAACCTCCGGCCGCTGATGGCGGGCTGGAACGCGCTCTTCCACCGCCCGCCGACCTTCGCCGATCCGGCCCGCGGCCCGGACTGGAACCGCGGCGCCTACCTCGTCGAGGCCCTGGGCCATTGCGGCGCCTGCCACACCCCGCGCAACGCGCTCGGGGCGGAGAGCCGGGACGGGGCGCGCCTCACCGGCGGCTTCGCCGACGGCTGGGAGGCGCCGGCCCTCGCGGGCCTGTCCCGCTCGCCCCTGCCCTGGAGCGAGGACGACTTCTTCGCCTACCTGCGGACGGGCCGCTCGCCCCGCCACGGCAGCGCCGCCGGCCCGATGGCCGACGTGGTCGCCTCCTTAGGCCCCCTGCCGGATTCCGACATCCGCGCCATGGCGATCTACCTCGCGAGCCTCGCCCGCGCGGCCCCCGGCCCTGTCGCGGCGAGCGCGAGCGTACCTGCGCCCGGCGCCTCGTCCCTGTTCCAGGGCGCCTGCGCCTCCTGCCACGAGGGCGGGGCCGGCGGGGAGCTGGTGCCGCTCGGCCTCGTCACGGCCGTCCACAGCGCGCATCCGGACAACCTGATCCAGGCGGTGCTCAACGGCATCGCGGCCGCCGCCGAGCGCTTCCCCGCCCCCGACCCCTCGGCGCCCCCCGCCGCGATGCCGGCCTTCCGCGACACCTTCACCGACCGGCAGGTGGCGGAGGTCGTCGCCTATACCCGCGCCCGCTACGCGCCGGATGCGCCGGAATGGCCGGGGCTGGAAGCAGCGGTGGCGCGGGTGCGGGGATTGAAGCCGCACGCCGCGTGGTGACGGTTCGCCGCGCCGGGGTGACGGGCGCTCCCCGCGACAGGCCGCCTCACGCCCCCAGCCGGTCCGCCACGTCCTGCGCCAGCGACAGGCTCGAGGTCAGCCCCGGGCTCTCGATGCCGAACAGGTGCACCAGCCCCGGCAGCCCGTGCTCGGCCGGGCCGTCGATGAGGAAGTCGGCGGCCCCCTCCCCCGGGCCGGACAGTTTTGGGCGGATGCCCGCATAGTCGGGCACCAGGGCGCCGTCGGGGAGCGCGGGCCAGTAGCGGCGGATGGCGGCGTAGAACAAGGCGCCACGGCCGGGATCGACCTCGTAATCGGGCGCGTCGATCCACTCGACGTCGGGGCCGAAACGCATCCGGCCGGCGAGATCCAGGGTGAGGTGGATGCCCAATCCCCCCTCGACCGGGGCGGGATAGATCAGCCGCGAGAAGGCCGGGCGCCCGGTGCAGCCGAAGTAATTGCCCTTGGCGAGCACGAGGCGCGGCACCCGCGCTTCGGGGTAGCCCTCGGTCGCCCGGGCGAGGGTCTGCGCGCCGAAGCTCGCGGTGTTGACGACGGCGTCGACCGCGAGGGCGTCGTCGCCGAAATGTGCGGTCCAGCCCTCGCCCGGGCGGGTCAGACGGGAGATCGGAGTGTTGAAGGCGAGGGCACCGCCCGCATCCTCGATGTCGCCCTGCAGCGCCAGCATCAGGGCGTGGCTGTCGACGATGCCGGTCTCGGTCGAGAGGAGCGCGGCGTTGCAGGTCAGGTTCGGCTCGAGGCGCCGCGCTTGCCGGCCGTCGAGGAGCGACAGGCCCTCGACGCCGTTCTCGACGCCTTGCGCGTGGATCGCCGCGATCTTAGGCCCCTCGGGCTCGGTCGCCGCGACGATCAGCTTGCCGATCTTCGCGTGCGGCACCCCGTGGCTCTGGCAGAAGGCGTAGAGCCGGCGCCGGCCCTCGACGCAGTGGTGCGCCCGGAGTGAGCCCGTGGGATAGTACATCCCGGCATGGATCACCTCGGAATTGCGCGAGGACACGCCGGTCCCGATGCCGCCCTCCGCCTCCGCGACGATCACCTCGTGGCCGCGCAGGGCCAGTTCCCGACCGATCGCGAGGCCGACCACGCCGGCACCGACGACGAGCACCATCATCGGCCGCTCCTCCCTGTTTCTTCGTGTGGGCTTCTACGACGCAAAAGGGCCCCTCTCCAGGGGAGAGGGGCCCTCAGGTTCACCGAACCCCGGCTGTTTAAGCCGCGATCGACATGGTCGGCTCGGCGGCGCGCACGTCGGCATCGACGTGGGCCTCGAAGCGCTTGAAGTTGTTCTGGAACATCTCGACCAGGCTCTTGGCCGTCTCCGCGAAGGCGGCCTTATCGGCCCAAGTCTTGACCGGGTACAGGATGTGCGGCTCGACGCCCGGCACCGAGGTCGGCACGGCGAAGCCGAAATACGGGTCGCGGCGGAAATCCGCCTTGGCGAGCGAACCGTCCAAAGCCGCGGTCAGCAGCCGGCGGGTGACGCGGATCGGCATGCGCCGCCCGGTGCCGACGCCGCCGCCGGTCCAGCCGGTGTTGACCAGCCAGCAATCGACGTGGTGGCGGGCGATCAGGTCGCGCAGCAGGTTGCCGTAGACCGAGGGGTGACGCGGCATGAACGGCGCGCCGAAGCAGGTCGAGAAGGTCGCCTCCGGACCCTTCAGCCCCTTCTCGGTGCCGGCCACCTTGGCGGTGTAGCCCGAGAGGAAGTGGTACATCGCCTCGGCGCCGGTCAGCTTGGCGATCGGGGGCAGCACCCCGAAGGCGTCGCAGGTCAGCATGACGATGTTCTTCGGGTGCCCGGCCTGGCCCGTGGCGCTCGAATTGCTGATGAAGGGCAGCGGGTAGGCGCAGCGGGTGTTCTCGGTGCGCGAGGCGTCGTCGAAATCCGGCAGGCGGGTGACCGGATCGATGACGACGTTCTCCATCACGGTGCCGAAGCGCTCGGTGGTGGAGTAGATCTCGGGCTCGGCCTCCTTCGACAGGCGGATGGTCTTGGCGTAGCAGCCGCCCTCGAAGTTGAAGATGCCCTTCGGGCTCCAGCCGTGCTCGTCGTCGCCGAGCAGCACCCGGTTCGGGTCGGAGGACAGGGTGGTCTTGCCGGTGCCCGACAGGCCGAAGAACAGCGCCGAGTCACCCTCGTGGCCGACATTCGCCGAGCAGTGCATCGGCATGACGCCGGCCTTGGGCAGCACGTAGTTCAGGTAGGTGAAGACCGACTTCTTCATCTCGCCGGCGTAGGAGGTGCCGCCGATCAGCACGATCTTGCGCGAGAAGTCGACCGCGATGACGGTCTCGGTGCGGCAGCCGTGCCGGGCCGGGTCGGCGCGGAAGCTCGGCAGGTCGATGATGGTCAGCTCCGGCTCGAAGCTCGCGAGGGTCTCGCGCTCCGGGCGGATCAGCAGGTTGCGGATGAACAGCGAGTGCCAGGCATACTCGGTGAACACCCGGGCGCGGACCCGGTGGCCGGCTTCGGCGCCGCCGACGAGATCCTGGGCGAAGAGCTCACGCCCCTCGGCATGGGCCAGGAAATCCTCGAGCAGGGTCTCGAACTGGGGCCGGGTGATGCCGCCGTTGTTCTCCCACCACACCTCGTTCTCGGTGTCCGCGTCGCGGACCACGAACTTGTCCTTGGGCGAGCGGCCGGTATGGATGCCGGTCTCGGCGACCAGGGCACCGCCGGCGGCGAGCTGGGCCTCGCCGCGCTGCAGCGCGTGCTCGTAGAGGCTCGGGGCCTCCAGGTTCCAGTTGACGCGTTTGAGGTTGCGGAAGCCGATCTTGTCGGCGCCGAACGCCTCGTTGAATACGCCGATGTCGTTCACGCCTGTTCCTCCTGGCGCCGACCTTGGAGAACCCGGCGTCGCCGGTCCGGATCGGGCCGAATGACTTCACGCTCGCGTCCGGCGCGGCGACCGTGCCTGTCCTAGCAGGTCGCGCGCCCCCGCGCCGAGGCCGATCAAGGGGCCTCGATAGGCTGCTTTAGTAGGTGGCGAACCTTCACGGTTCAATCGAATTCGCCGTGAGCGCCCCTGACAGGCTCGACTTTGTGTCAGGAGCCGGGGACGGCGCGCGCCTGCGCCGCCATCGCCACCAGGGTGGGGCGCAGGGCGGCGGGGCTCGCCAGGCGCTCCGGAAACACGACCCGGGCGGTGCGGTCGCCGGCCATCAGGTCGAGCCCCTCCGGGTCGAACCCGGTCAGGCGCCACGGTCCGGGCTCCTCGCCGGCGAGCCGCGTGGCGTAGAGCGCGACGGCGTCGGCATGGTCCTCGTTCATGTGGGCGATGGCGCCCGGCTCGGATTCGGCGAGCCCGTCGAGCCCCGAGAGGTCGGTGAGGAGTTCCCCAGCCGTCAGCGTCGCGGCCCGGGCGAAGCCCCCGTTGAGGTGGCCGGCCCGGACCGCGAGGCGGAAGAACGCGAAATCCGGAAAATCGGCGTAGAGCGCGGCCTTCGGGTGGCGGGCGAGGAAGCGCGTCCGCACCCGCGCCTCGGTCGTCCGCTCCGCCACGCCCGTCACGGTCAGGCGCGGATGGGCGAGCGGATCGCCCTTGCCGCCCGGGCTCAGCAGCAGCGAGCAGCGCGGATCGGCCTCCAGGTTGAGGGTATGGGCCGAGAGGCGCGAGAGCAGCAGGAGCGGCGTCCCGTCGGAATCCGTCGCCACGGTGACGAGCGACGCGAAGGGGGCGCCGCCCTCTCGCTCCAGGGTCGCGAGGGCGCCCGAGCGCACTGTTCGCAGCAAGGACTTGGCGAGGCCGATCGCGTCGAACGGCGCCTCGGCGGCCGGCAGCGGCGCGGCCTGCTTCCTCTCTCCCTCCGCCATGTCGTCCCTCTCGCGCCCTGCGTGCCTCGTGCCCTACCTTGGCGTCGGCGGACGGGCCCGTCCAGGCCGCGGGACGCCGCGGCGAGCCGGGCCGGACCTGCTCCGCCTGTGGCCGCCTCGCCACGGGTGCTCGCTTTTTCGGCGGGATGGCCTTAAGGGAGTCCGAATCGTGGCGTCGTCGCCACTGTCCAGCCTTTTTCCGGACGGGGGCGGCGGCTCACGAGATCTGCCCCGGAACCGGTTTCAGTCGGGTGGCGTTCAGCAGGGCCGGTATGTCCTGCGAGCGACGCCCGAGCCCCAGGGAACGCCCATGCCGACCATCGCCCTCGTCGATGACGACCGCAACATCCTGACCTCCGTGTCGATCGCCCTGGAGACCGAGGGCTACCGGATCCAGACCTACACCGACGGGGCCTCCGCCCTCGACGGGCTGAAGCACTCGCCGCCCGACCTCGCGATCTTCGACATCAAGATGCCGCGCATGGACGGGATGGAGCTCCTGCGCCGCCTGCGCCAGAAATCCGACCTGCCGGTGATCTTCCTGACCTCGAAGGACGAGGAGATCGACGAGCTGTTCGGCCTCAAGATGGGCGCCGACGACTTCATCCGGAAGCCGTTCTCGCAGCGCCTGCTGGTCGAGCGGGTCAAGGCGGTGTTGCGCCGCTTCGCCGCCAAGGAGGCCGGGCCCGGCGCCTCGGCCCGCGAGGCGGAGGCCGCCGCCGCCCGCTCGCTCGAGCGCGGCCAGCTGATGATGGACCCGGAGCGCCACACCTGCACATGGAAGGGCGAGCCGGTGACGCTTACCGTGACCGAGTTCCTGATCCTGCAGGCTCTGGCCCAGCGCCCCGGCGTCGTGAAGAGCCGCAACGCCCTGATGGACGCGGCCTACGACGACCAGGTCTACGTCGACGACCGCACCATCGACAGCCACATCAAGCGCCTTCGCAAGAAGTTCAAGGTGACCGACAACAGCTTCGACATGATCGAGACGCTGTACGGCGTCGGCTACCGTTTCAAGGAAATGTGAGTCGCTTGACCAGCAGAGATGTGACCGCGTGAGCGACGGATCGGCTCTCGGCGCCGTGCGCCGCCTGCTCGCCAACAAGGGATTGACCCGGGGCCGCCTCCTCGGCGGTGCGGGCCCGAGGCCGTCGAGCGAGATCGACCCCGACGCCGAGGCCGCGCGCGAGCCGTTCGGCCTGCGGACGGTCCGGCGCTGGATCGCCCAGCGCTTCGCTTCGAGCCTGACCCGGCGCATCGTGGTCCTGAACCTCGCCGGGCTGATCGCGCTGCTGATCGGCTTCCTCTACCTCAACCAGTTCCGCCAGGGCCTGATCGAGGCGCGGGTGCAGAGCCTGCTGACGCAGGGCGACATCATCGCCGGCGCCATCGCGGCCTCGGCCACCGTCGACACCGACGCGATCACCATCGATCCCGACCGCCTGCTCCAGCTCCAGGCCGGCGAGGCAGGGGCCTACGGCGACGAGGCCCCGTCGGGCCTGGAATTCTCCCTCAACCCGGAGCGGGTCGCCCCGCTCCTGCGCCGCCTGATCACGCCGACCGGCACCCGCGCCCGGGTCTACGACCGCGACGGCACGATGCTGATCGATTCGCGCGGCCTCTACATCCGCGGCGACCTCAGCCGCGACCCGCCGCCAGCCCGCAAGGACAGCCCGAACCTGATCGAGCAGGCCTGGAACGCGGTGCGCAGCCACGTGCCGGGCCTCGGCCGCCCCTCCTCCGCCGACGAGCCGGGCCCCGCCGACGGGCGCACCCTGCCGGAGGTGCAGCGGGCGCTGGCCGGCGCCCGCGGCACTTTGGTGCGCCGCAACGGCCCGGGCGAGACCATCGTGTCGGTCGCGGTGCCGATCCAGCGCGGCCGCACCGTCCGGGGCGCCCTGCTGCTCTCGACCCAGGAAGGCGACATCGACAAGATCATCGCCGCCGAGCGCTTCTCGCTCCTGCAGGTCTTCATCATCGCGGCGCTCGTGATGGTGGTGCTGTCGATGCTGGTCGCCGGCCAGATCGTCGGCCCGGTCGGGCGGTTGGCGGAAGCCGCGGAACGGGTGCGCACCGGCATCAAGTCGCGCCAGGAGATCCCCGATTTCACCCGGCGCACCGACGAGATCGGCCACCTCTCGGGGGCGCTGCGGGACATGACCCAGGCGCTCTACCGCCGCCTCGACGCGATCGAGAACTTCGCGGCGGATGTCTCGCACGAATTGAAGAACCCGCTGACCTCCCTGCGCAGCGCCGTCGAGACCCTGCCGCTCGCCAAGACCGACGAATCGCGCGGCCGGCTGATGCAGGTGATCCAGCACGACGTGAAGCGCCTCGACCGGCTGATCAGCGACATCGCCGACGCCTCGCGCCTCGACGCGGAACTCGCCCGGGCCGAGGCCGGCCGCGTCGACCTGAAGAAGCTGATCACCACGGTGGTGTCGGTCGCCAACGAGCGCCGGCGCCGGGGCGACGCGGCGATCGACCTCACGGTCGAGCCGGCCCCGGCCGGCCTCGACGATCCGTTCGCGATCCTAGGCCACGACAGCCGGCTCGGCCAGGTGGTCAACAACCTGCTCGACAATGCCCGCTCGTTCTCGCCGAAGGGCGCCAGCGTCCGGGTGGCGCTGCGGCGCCGGCGCAACGCCGTCGAACTGACCGTGGAGGATGACGGGCCGGGCATCCCGCCCCACGCCCTGGAGCGGATCTTCGAGCGCTTCTACACCGACCGGCCGGAGCAGGGCTTCGGCCAGAATTCGGGCCTCGGCCTCTCGATCTCCCGCCAGATCGTCCAGGCCCACCGCGGCACGATCCGGGCCGAGAACCGCCTCGGGCCGCTCGGGGAGGACGGCGAGCCGGCCCTGCTCGGCGCCCGCTTCATCGTCCGCATCCCGGCCCGGAGCCGCTAGCGCCGTGGGCGCCGTTCACGCCAGCTGCGTCGTGCTGGGCGAGGATGGCATCCTGATCCGGGGGCCGGCAGGGAGCGGCAAATCGACCCTGGTGCGTGACCTCCTGGGACTCGGCGCTATCTCCGGCGTCTTCGCGGCTCTCGTCGGCGACGACCGCGTGACCCTGACGCCGCGGCACGGACGCCTCGTCGCCGCCCCGCACCCGGCTCTCGCGGGGCTCCTGGAGATCCGCGGCCTCGGCCTGCAACCCGTTGACGCCACGGTGCCTTCCGCGGTCCTGCGCCTCGTCGTCGACCTCCAGGAGGCCGCCCCGCGGATGCCCGAGGAGGGGGCGGAGACGATCCGTCTCCAGGGAGTGGCCCTCCCGAGAATGGTCCTGTCGCCGGACCCCGGCCGGGCCGCAACGGTGATGTGGCGCTGGCGCCGCCTCCGTGTCATGATGATGACCGATTGATGCGGATTTCGCCGCATTGCTCTTGCGCTCGCCTTTGCGCTGCACAAAATGGCGGCTCGGCTCCAACGGGGCGTCGGAACTCGTGTCGATGATTGGAATGGTGCTCGTCACCCACGGCCTGCTCGCGACGGAATTCAAGGCCGCGCTGGAGCACGTCGTGGGGCCGCAGGATCAGCTCGAGACCATCACCATCGGCCCCGAGGACGACATGGAGGTCCGTCGCAAGGACATCATGTCGGCGGTGTGCCGGGTGAATACCGGTGAGGGCGTCGTCGTGCTGACCGACATGTTCGGGGGCACGCCCTCGAATCTCGCCCTCTCCTGCATGAACGGCGGCTCGGTCGAGGTGGTCGCCGGCATCAACCTGCCGATGCTGATCAAGCTCGCCAGCGTGCGCGACGAGGAATCCCTGGGCGAGGCGGTGCTCCACGCCCAGGAGGCGGGGCGCAAGTACATCAACGTCGCCTCGCGGGTGCTCGCCGGCAAGTAGGCCGGGCGAGCGGCTGCGCCATCGCCCCCGCCTCGATTCCCGCGCCATCCGCTCTAGCTTTCTGCGGGCGTCCGGTTACCGTGACCGGCCGTTTCCCGATGATGCGCGCGAGAGCCGGACGACCCTCAGGCAGGTCCGAACCGGGTCCGAGCAGGTGCCCCCCACGATGACGCCCTTTGCCGACACAGACGACGAGGACGGCGAGCTGCCGCCGGTGCCCGAGGGCGCCAGCGCCCGCGACCTGCCGATCATCAACCGCCGCGGCCTGCACGCCCGGGCCTCCGCCAAGTTCGTGCAGACGGTGGAGAAATTCGGCTCGGAGGTCACGGTGAGCCGGGGTGGCGAGACGGTGGGCGGGCGCTCGATCATGGGCCTGCTCACCCTCGGGGCGGCGCAGGGCACCAGCATCCGGGTCACGGCGCTCGGGCCGGACCAGGATTCCTGCATGGAGGCGATCACCGCCCTCCTCGCCAACCGCTTCGGCGAGGACGAGTAGCCTTTACCGCCTGCTCAGGCCCGCAGGCGCATCAGGCGGTGCAGGCCCGTCGGCTTCGGCCGGACGGCGGCCAGCGCCTCCACCGTCACCACGGCCTCGACGCGGGCGGGCGCCTTCATCGGCACCGGGCCTTGCGCCAGGCACAGGCCCGCCTGGCGCCAGATCGTGTCGTGCCGCCCGGTCGCGAGGTGCACGGCCGCCGCCACCACCTCCCCGTCCCGCCGCACCAGATCGACGCAGGCCTGCCGGCGGTGGGCGAAGCGCCGGGTCACCACCCGGAACGCCGTCGCCGCCGCGGGCTCGGCGAGCAGGCTGCCGGTGCCGCGCCGCGCATCGAGTACCAGGAAATGCTCGACCGCGTCGCGCAGGCGCGCCGGATCGCGTACCCGCTCCAGCGAGGTCCGGCCGGCCGGCAGGGTCAGGGGGACCGGCTCGGGCGCGGGTGCCTCGGCCTGGTCGGTGATCGCGAGGCGCCGTCCGGTCGCGCCCGCGGCCTCGCCGAGGGCGACCGCCAGCCCTGAAACAGGCCGCAGGTCCGGCCAGTGCAGGTCGACGAGGCGCAGCCGCGATCCCCGCAGGTGGTCGAGGGCGGCGCGCAGCACCGCGGCGGCGTGGCCGGCATCGACCGCCGCCTCGGCGGTGCCGGCGAGCGGCAGGCGCCAGAGCCGGGCGCTTCCGGCGAGGCCCTGGCGCGCCGGCAGCCGCAGCGGCAGCACGCCGCGCAGGGTCGGGGCGCGCAGGCCGTCCTGCCACACCATCAGCAGGACCAGGGTCTGCCCGTCGGCGAGGTGTTGCGCCATCGTCAGGGTGAAGTCGGGATCGGCGTAGACGCTCGGCTCGAGCGACCTCGCCATCAGGCTGCGCCACGCCTCGACCTCGGGCTCGCGCAGCGAGGCGGGGTGGCGCAGCTCTGCCCGCAGGCCCACCGCACCGGTCAGCCCGCCCTCGATCAGCGTCAAGGAAGTGCCCATCGCAGCCTCGTTCCGGGTCACCCGTCCTGAAATGGGACGGCGGCGCGGCCCCAGCGGCCGCGCCGGACGAGACGGTTCAAGCGCCGTGCCGGCCCGGAGCGGGATCAGCCCCCCGCGATCAGCCGCCCGGAATCGCCAGGGGGTTGCCGGTCAGCGCCGCGGCGTCCGGCGCGTCGATCGCCGGCCGGCCCAGGAAGGCGTCCCACAGCCGGCGCACGAAGGCGGGGTCGAGGTCGCGCACGATCAAGACCAGCCGCGAGCGGGTGTCGCCGTCGGGCCAGGCCGGCAGGGTGGCGGGCGTGTGGACGACGTGCTGCACCCCGTGCACCACCACCGGCCGGCCGGGATCGTCGGCGAGCGCCACCAGCCCCTTCAGGCGCAGGAGCTTGGGGCCGTGGGCCGAGCGCAGCAGGTCGAGGAACATCTCGAAGGCCGCCCGCGGCACCGGCTCGTCGCTCACCAGGTGGAAGGCCCGGATCGCCGCGTCGTGCCGGTTGACGTCGTGATGGTGGTGGCCGTGATGGTGGTCGTGACCGTGATGGTGGTGGTCGTGGTGCCTGTCCTCCGCCCCGAGCCAGGCCCGCACGTCGGCGACCTTGCCGTCGAGGTCGAACAATCCGCCGAGCAGCGCGTCCGCCGGCGCGTCCGGTGCCAGGATCGTGGCCCCCGGGTTGATCCGGGCGAGGCGCGCGCGCAGGGCGTCGGCCTCGTGGCCCGCGAGGTCGGCCTTCGTCACGACCAGCCGGTCCGCCACGGCGGCCTGGCGCAGGGCCTCGGGATGCGCGTCGAGGGTGCCGTCGCCGTTGACCGCGTCCACCACCGTGACCACGCCCTGGAGCGCGTACCGCATCGCCACGTAGGGGTGGTAGAGCAGCGCGTGCAGGATCGGCGCCGGATCGGCGAGGCCGGTGGTTTCGATCACCACCCGGCGGAACGGCTGGATGCGACCGTTGTCGCGCTTGCGCAGCAGGTCCTCCAGCGTCGCGATCAGGTCGCCCCGCACGGTGCAGCACAGGCAGCCGGCCCCAAGCAGGATCATCCCCTCGTCCACCGTCTCGATCAGCAGGTGGTCGAGCCCGACCTCGCCGAACTCGTTGACGATCACCACCGTGTCGGCGAGTTCCGGCGCGCGCAGCAGCCGGTTGAGCAAAGTGGTCTTTCCGGCGCCGAGGAAGCCGGTGAGGATTGTGAGCGGGATCGGGGCCGGGCGGCCGGAGGCGTCGGTCATGGGTGGTCTCGTCGGACTGTGACTCCGCGAACTGCGCATCCGGCCGCGGAACGTCAATCCCGGTCCGCGGTACCGGTGAGCGGCACCCGCTCCAGCACCCCGCCGTCGAGGACCTGGTCGTCGGTGGCCCAGAGCAGCCAGAGCGCGTCGAGCGTGAGGCGCAGGATCGGCCGGTCCCACCAGCTTTCGATGAGCGCGGCGAGGCTCGCGGCCTCACGCCGATCGAGGTCGTCCGTCAGCGCGTGCAGGCCGACGACGTAGAGGCCGCTCGGCGGGCGGCCCATGATCCGCTGGATGTCCGCCAGCCGGTCCACCCCGTCGCGGCACTCGGGATAGACCCGCAGGTAGAGCCGCCCGAGATTGACATTACCCGAGAACAGGCCGCGCAGTTCGACCGTGACCGGACCGAAGCCGGCGAGCGCCGTCCGCTGCGCCGGCGTGAGCGCCGGCTCCGCCGCCGGACCGACCGCGAGCGAGCCGCACAGGGTGGCATGCAGGCGACCGGCACGGCGCGCGGCGACGTCCCAGGCGATCTTGTGGGCGAAGGGCGCGACGCGCAGTTCCCTCTCCAGCTCGGCATGGGCCGGGGCGGCGGCGAGGGAGGCCTGCGGCACCGGCAGCACCAGCGACACGACCCGGGGATGGCGCCCACGCGCGTAGTATCGGCCGACTTTCGCCGGGATCACGGCCGGGTGGTCGGGCGCCACCAGGGGCAGGTGGGCCAGACGGTAGGCTTCGTCGAGGACGAGCCCTTCGCCCGGTGCGAACCGGGTCCGGCTGCGGCGATAGGCCAGGGCGTCGTCGGAGCAGAAAACCGGTGCCGCGGTCGCGGCCACGGGCTCAGTCGTCCTTCTTGCGGGCCGACTTCACGGTCGGCTTGGCCGCCGGCTTGCCCGTTGCCTTGGCCTCGGGCTTCGTCGCCGGCTTCGCGTCCTTGGCGGCCGGCTTCGCCGCGGGCTTCGCGGCGCCCTTGTGGGCGGGTTTCGGCTCGGCGATCACCGAGGTGGCCGGGCCGGTCGAGGCGAAGGCGGAGGCCGCGGCCGGTGCGGCGCCCCTCTGGCGGGCGAGGAGCTTCGGCTGCGGCACGGTGGCGCCGGTCGCCGCGATGCTGCGGCTCGGGGCGGGCTTGTGCGGCGCGGGCTTCGCCACCTTCACCCGCGGGGTGACCGGCTTGGCCGGCGCCGCCTCGTCGGTCGCCGCGATGGCGCTCTCGGCCGGGTCGCGGCCGGTCCAGACCAGCACCGGCTGCAACGGGGCCCGGGGCGGCAGGGCGCGATTGCGCAGGGCCGCGCTGTTCATGGTGGCGAAGGCAAGGGCCGAGGAGGGCTGCGCGCCCACCGCCATCAGCTGGGCATTGGCGTTGTCGGCGTTGCCCCCGGCGGCGGCGCCCGCGGTCACGGCGGAGGAGTCGGAATCCGTCGGCATCGGCCGGCGCTTGTCGCAGATGTAGGGCCGCATGTCCGGCGGGCTCGCGATGCTCGACGTCGGCATCTCGTTGAGCGTCTGGCTGCCCCAGCCGAAGGTCGACTGGCCGAAGCCGTAATCGAACAGGTCGGCGGCCTTCAGGTCGCGCTCGCGGGCGCTCGCCTGGCCCATCACCACCGTGAGGATGCGCCGGCCGTTGCGGTTGGCGCTCGCCACCACGTTGAAGCCGCCCGAGCAGATGAAGCCGGTCTTCATCCCGTCGACGCCGGCGTAGCGGCCGAGCAGGCCGTTGTGGTTCGGCATCACCGCGCGGCCGAACTGGATCGCCGAGATCGAGAACAGGTCGCGGTTCTCGGGGAAGTCGCGCAGGAGCGCCCGGCCGAGGACCGCCATGTCGCGGGCCGAGGTCCATTGCCGCGGGTCGGGCAGGCCGTTGGGGTTGTACCAATGGCTCTCGCGCATGCCGAGGCGCTGCGCGGTCTCGTTCATCCGGTCGGCGAAGCCCTCGATCGAGCCGCCGAGATTCTCGCCGATCGCCCAGGCGACGTCGTTGGCCGACTTCACCATGATGATCTTGAGGGCGTTGTCGAGGGTGAGCTGGGTGCCGGGCTTGAAGCCCATCTTGGAGGGCGGCTCGGCCGCGGCGGCCTCCGAGATGGTGAGCAGCTGGTCCATCGAGGCGCGGCCCTGGCGCACCATGTCGAGGGCGACGTAGGTCGTCATCAGCTTGGTGATCGAGGCCGGGTACCAGGGATCGGTGGCGCCCTGGCTGAAGATCACCTTGCCGGAGTCGACGTCGACGACCAGCATCGGCGCGGTGACCGCCCCCGCCGTTCCGGCGGCCAGGAGAGCGCCGAGGCCGAGGAGGCGTCCGGCGAGGCGCGGCAGCAGGGCAGCTCTGAACATTCCGATGGGTTCCCGTCATGCCGGTGCCACCCTGCAGCGCCTCTCGCGACCGTCCGGCCTCGGCTGATGAGGCCGTCCGGTCACGCCGCCCCGGGCACCGCATGGCGGACCGACCGTGATTGTAGGGCAACGGCACAGCTTTTGACAGCGCCGCGCGACGCCCCCATGAACGCACCATCCGTGGCGGGAGCATGGCGGCGCTGCCATCCCGCGCCCGTCCACAAGCCGGTCCACAGCGGCGCGGGGGGCCATGCAATGCGGAGGAGACTTGCGCCCGGTGCCCTTGCCGGCGCGATCCCCATCTGACACGGCAGGACGACCGCAGACATCGACAGGGAGCACCGCGCGACGCCGACCGGCGCCGCGCGACGACACGACATCATGAGCTACGCCGTCAAGGAGATCTTCCACACCCTCCAGGGCGAGGGCGCCCAGGCCGGGCGCGCCTCGGTGTTCTGCCGCTTCGCCGGCTGCAACCTGTGGAGCGGGCGCGAGGCCGACCGGGCGGAGGCCGTCTGCCGCTTCTGCGACACCGATTTCGTCGGCACCGACGGCACCGGGGGCGGCCGCTTTTCCGACGCGGAGGCGCTGGCCGGGGCGATCGAGCGGAGCTGGAACGGGGCCCGCGGCCGGCGCTACGTGGTGTTCACCGGCGGCGAGCCGCTGTTGCAACTCGACGAGGCGCTTCTCGCGGCCGTCCATGCCCGGGGCTTCGAGGCGGCGGTGGAGACCAACGGCACCCAGGTGCCGCCGGCGGGGATCGACTGGGTCTGCGTGAGCCCCAAGGCCGGCGCGCCCCTGCACCTCACCCGCGGCGACGAGCTGAAGCTCGTCTTTCCCCAGGCCGGCCTCGACCCGGACGCCCTCGCCGAACTCGACTTCCGGCACCTCTGGCTCCAGCCGATGGACGGGCCGGACCGGGTCGCCAACACGCAGGCCGCGGTGGCCCATTGCCTGCGCGACGCCCGCTGGCGCCTGAGCCTGCAGACCCACAAGCTGATCGGGATCCCGTGAGGCCTTGAAGGCCGCGAGACCTCCCGCGAGACTGCAAGACCCGCACGAGGGTTCGCCCGCCGGACCATCGGTGCTAAGGGGCGGCCCGACCCCAATCCCCAGAACCATGCACAGATGAAGATCACCCAAGCCTTCACGTTCGAGGCGGCGCACCGGCTGCCGAACGTGCCCCCGACCCATCGCTGCCACCGCATGCATGGCCATTCCTACCGGGTGGAGCTGACCCTCGACGGGCCGGTCGACCCGGAGACCGGCTGGGTGGTGGATTTCTTCGACGTCGAGGCCGCCTTCGGGCCGGTGCTGGAGCGCCTCGACCATTACTGCCTCAACGAGGTGCCGGGACTCGAGAACCCCACCGCCGAGCACATCGCGGTCTGGATCTGGGAGAAGACCCGGCCGGCCCTGCCGCTCCTGTTCTCGGTCAAGGTGTTCGAGACGCCGATGTCCTGGGCTGAATATACCGGCGCGTGAGCGCCGGGCGGGCGGAATACACCGGCGCGTGAACGACACGGAAGCGGAACACCACCGGCGGCTCACGGCGATCGTCCGGGCCGATCCGGACCTGATGCGGCTGCTCGACGCCGCCCGCGGCCTCGCCCTGCCGCAATGGCGCCTCGTCGCCGGCTGCCTCTACCAGACGGTCTGGAACGTCCTGACCGGCCGGCCGCGGGGGCACGGCATCCGCGACTACGACCTGATCTACTTCGACGACGCCGACCTGTCCTGGGAGGCCGAGGACGCGGTCCTGCGCCGCGCGGCCGCATGCCTTCCCCCCTGCCCCGGCCCGGTCGAGATCCGCAACCAGGCCCGGGTCCATCTCTGGTTCGAGGGCCGCTTCGGGTCCCCCTACCCGCCCCTGCCGTCGGCCGATGCGGCGCTCTCCCGCTACGCGGCGATCGTCCACGCGGTCGGGGTGCGGCTGGAGGCGGATGGCGGCCTCTCGATCGCAGCACCCTTCGGCCTCGCCGACCTGTTTAGCCTGGTGCTGCGCCCCAACCCCGTGCTGGCCAACGCGCCGGCCTACGAAGCCAAGGCCGCGCGGATGCGGGCGCTCTGGCCCGAGCTGACGGTGCTGCCCTGGCCTGGGGCGGAGGGCGCCCCTGTCAAGTGCGCGGACGACACGGCGGCGGTTTCCACCGGCCTGTCCCCGGCGCCCTCCCCGCTCTCGACAAGCCGTTGAACCCGCTGGCGTCTTTCGCAAGCCTTACGCGCGCTTCAACGAAACGGCCACGATTCCAGGACCTTGCCGCCGGACAGGCTGTGGACCGGGCGTGGGCGGAAGACCAGCGTAACGATCGCTTTACCCTGCCGCCGATCGTTCCTGTTGCGAAGCTTCCCCCGGAGGCCATACTTTTCCTCATGCCCGCCGCTCGCGCGGGTCTCGTCCCGCTCTCGATCGACGAACCGGTTCGGTTTCGCGGCGCACCCGCCGCGGAGACGCCGCGACCTGCCGCCAACCCGCGGCGGCGCCTCGCGGATTCCGGGCCTGAGGTCCTTAAGAGAAACGAGACCAGTTGTTGATAGACCGGGACGAACCACGGGGAAAACGGCCGGGAGGGAGTTGACTTCCCGGGCCTTCGACCCGGCCGCCCGGCCCCTCGTCCGGGGCCATGGCGGCAAGCGTATCTGCGTACGGGCCGGGAGCGGGCAGCCGCCACCGGGCCGAGAAGGGACCAGTC